>JANXTB010000196.1 GCA_025356415.1 Hyphomicrobiales bacterium | reverse complement strand
CGCCTTCTGGTCGGCACGGGTGCGCATGATGCGCGCGACGTCGTAAACGACGAACAGCAGGTCCGTTTCGTGATCCTTGTGATTATCGGCAGACACGTCAGGCACTCCTTAGCGAGGCTTAATATAAGCCAGCTTATGAATCTGCCAAGATCCCAGCCCTGCGACGAAATCGCCCACAGTGTCCGGACGTTAAACGGGGAGATTTAAGACGCCGTAAAGCGGCGCATGCCTGCCGTTTCGGGAGCGGAGCAGCAACCGGCGTTCGGGCATTCGGCAGACACAGCAAACCCATCCAGAGGCTGCGCGAGCCGCTTCTGGATGGGTTGCTAGATGGCGCGCCTTGGGATGAGCGTCAGATCTTGTCCGGGAATTTCACGATGAAATTGTCGCGATTGGGCATTTTCACCTGCGGCAAGGTCTTGGCGTCCATCACCGCGTCCTTCTCGATGATCTTGTTCTCCGAGAGGATGTAGGCGACGAGCCCGTAGACCTCTTCATCCGACAAGGTGCGCGGATTGGGCCACGGCATGGCGCGGCGGATGTAATCGTAGACCGTCGTCGCATTGGCCCAGAAGTTCTTGATGGTCTTGGGCGCCTCAATGCCCCTGCCCTGCAGCGGCGCATCGGAGACGAGCGTCGCATAAGGCCCGCCCTTGCCGCCCTCGCCATGGCAGGCGACGCATTTCTCGGCATAGGTCTTGGCGCCTTGCGCAGCCGTGCCGCTGCCGGGCGGCAGGTTGGTGCCGTCCGGCAGGATGGTGATCGACCAGGCGCCGACGTCGGCCTCGGTGATCTTCGTTCCAAGCCCCGGCGAGTCGGCGATGGCCGGCGCGGCGACGAGCAGACCCGCGAGCAGGGTGATCCTAGAAATAGACATGATCTCAGAAGTAGACATGCGAAATCTCCCCGTTGCTCGCCACGCCCCACGAGGTCAGGCTGTTGTAATGCTGGTTCGGGAAGCCGAGCAGGTTCTTCACCGGCTCTTTCGTCTGCCCGCGCTGCGCGACGAATTCGGAGCGCAGCGGCTGCACATTGCCGGACTCATCCCATGCACGGCTCGCGATGACCGCGGGCGATCCGTCCCATTTCCACGGGATGTGGAAGCGCGTGAAGGCCTTCGGATTGACCGGGCCCTGCAAGGCGGCGTCGGCCCACGTCTTGCCGCCATCCGCCGTCACCGCGACGCGCTGGATGCGCCCCGTGCCGGAATAAGCGACGCCGGAAATTTCGTAATAGCCGGGCTCCTTCAGCGTCGTCCCGAACGAGGGCTGCGTGATGAAGCTCTTCACCTCGTTGATGAAGTAGAATTTGTAGGCCTTGCCGTCCGGCAGCACGGGCGAATAATTGCGCGTTTCATGGAAGGTCATGGCCGGCTGGTCGGTGACCTGGATGCGGCGCAGCCATTTCACATTCATGTTGCCCTCAAAGCCCGGCAGCATGAGGCGCATGGGATAACCGTTGCCCGGCATGATGCGCTCGCCGTTCTGATAGAGCGCTATGATGGCGTCATCCATCGCCTTCTTCAGCGGGATCGAGCGCGACAGCGCAGACATGTCGGCGCCTTCCGCAATGATCCACTTGCCGCGCGGATCGACGCCCGCCTCATCGAGCAAGGTGGACAAGCGCACGCCGGTCCATTCCGCGTTCGACACGAGTCCGTGGATCTGCTGCACCGTCGCCTGCACGGGCTCTGGTGAAAACATCGGCGCGCTGTTGCCGCCGCATTCGACGAAAGCCATGCGCGATTCCATCGGATAGCGCGCCAGCTTGTCGAGCGTGAAGATCAGCGGCTGCTTCACCAGACCGTGGATGACGAGCTTGTGTTGCGCGGGGTCGATGTCGGGCGCACCGGTATGCACAATGGTGAAATGCAGGTGATTGGGCGTCACCGTGCCGTTGAGAAACTGGTGCGGCGTGCGCGCATGTTGCGTGCGCGGCTCGCCATTAGGGTTGGACAGTGTGCGCTTCACCTTGTCCTCGAAGCGCGAACGTGGATCGACCTCTTTCGAGGTGATGCCCTGCGAGCGTCCCCATTCGTCATCCTTCAGCGGTTCGGCGCCGGCGCTGTTGGCGAAAGTCACAGCTCCTGCGATTGCCGCGCCGCGTCCGAGCAGCAGACGCCGGCTCATGAGACCGTTGCCGGCCACCTGATCGAGCGCGCCCAATCCGTCTTTTTTCTTTGTCATCTTGGTCCTCCCTTGATGCAGGATCAGGGTTCGAGCGAGCCGAAATAGGCGGCGAGGTTCAGCATGTCGTCGACGGAAAGTTTGGCGACGATGGCCTTCATGGGCTCAACGCCCACGCCAGCGCGTTCGCCGTTCTGGATCATGAACAATTGCCGCACGAGATACGTCGGCGTGCGCCCGGCAAGGCCCGGGATTTCCTTCGCGCCGCGATTGTCCTCGCCATGGCATTGCGCGCAGGCCTGCGGTCCACCGCTCTGCGCAAGCGCCTTGCCCTTTTCGACGGAGCCCTTCGGCACGAAGGCCACGAAACCAGAGCCCGGATCGCGGTTGAGAAGCCGGTTCTCATCTTCGGCGAGTTCGATGACGCGCGCGCCCAGCGGTTCGAAAATGTGGTCGGGATGGATGACGCGCTTGTTGCCGGCCGCGACATAGGTCTTCGGCACGGTCTCGGCTTCGACCACGCGGATCCATTTCGGCTGTTTCAGCGAGGCGAAATAGGCGGCGGCCGCCTTGTTGCCCTCGTCAGAAATCGCCTTGGCGATGGCGAGCATCGAGCCCGAGCCCTTGCGGGCGCCGGTCTTGTAATCGTCCATCTGCTGCAAGAGGTAGGAGGCCGGCATGGCCGCGATATTGGCGCTCTCGGTGTGTCCCGTGCCGGTCGGCAGATGGCACGCCGCGCAGGCGCGCACATTGGGGGCTTCGCCCTTGGCGACGACGGACGGCATGGCTGGATGAATGTTGGGATACCAGTCCGGCGGATTGAACAGATCTTCGATCTGCGCGCGCGTATAGCCGCGATCGGAGCCCGGCGCGGACTTCGGCTTGCCGTCGTCGGGAAGCATGGCTGGCGGGGTTTTATCAGTGACGGGGAACGCCCATTCGGGCCTGTCGGCGGCGAGCGCCGATGCGGCCAGCCCGAACCACGCGAAACCCAAGACGCCAAGCGCGGTCTTCCGCATGCGTTCCTCCCAGACTCAAGGCCCTGCTCTTTCGGCGGGCTGTTGCTTGAAGCTTCGCGCAAGACGATGGCGCTGACAACAGGCTTGTTCGCTGCAGCGCGGCGAAAAGGCCGCAGGGGAACGCGCGCGCCCGCTTGCAAAAAAGCCCGGATTCCACGATTTTACAGCCCCGTTCCCGTCGGGCATCCAGCCAAGACGGGGTTCAAAGACTTTCAGGAAACGCCAGTGCAAAACCCGCTCGCAGGACCGACGCGCCGCAAGCTGATGGCCGCCCTCCTCACCGCCATGGCGGCGCCTTCGCTCACCAAGCAGGCCTTCGCGCAGGCGCCGCGCCCCGTGGGGCCCGCCGGGCCGCGATTCGGCTATGACGATGTCGTCGCCCGCGCGGAATCTATGTCACAGGCGCCCTTCCAGCCGCGCGAAACCCATCTGCCGCCGGAAATCGCGCAGCTCGACTGGGATGCATGGCGCGTCATCCGCTTTCGCAACGAACCCGATCCAATTCAGGACCCGACCGGGCGCTACAAGCTCGGCGTCTTCCACCTTGGCCATCTCTTCAAGAACGAGGTGAAGATCAATCTCGTCGTCAACGGCGCAGCGAAGCCCTTCGATTATTCGCCGAAGAATTTCGAATATGCGCAGGCGGGTTTCGGCAAGAATCTGCCGACCAATCTCGGCTATGCGGGATTTCGAATCTCCTATCCGCTGAACAGCGTGAAGACCTTCGACGAGCTGATCTCGTTTGTTGGCGCGAGCTATTTCCGTTTCCTCGGGCGCGACCAAAAATACGGCCTGTCGGCGCGCGGGCTCGCGATCGGCAGCGGCAATCTCGACAACAATGAAGAATTCCCGTTCTTCCGCGAATTCTGGATCGAGCAGCCCGGACAGGCGGGCGAAAAGATCACCGTCTACGCGCTGCTCGACTCGCCCTCGCTGGCGGCCGCTTACCAGTTCGACATCTACCCGCAGGATGAGACGGCGATCAACATCACGGTCTCCGTCTTCCCGCGCGTGCCGGTGAAGCGCCTCGGCATGGCGCCGCTCACATCCATGTTCCTGATGGGCGAGAACGATCGCCACATGAACGACCGCAACAAATATGACGAGTTCCGGCCCGAGCTGCACGATTCAGACGGCTTGATGATCCACACGAACAGCGGCGGCTGGCTGTGGCGCCCGTTGAAGAACCCGCTCATCCAGGAAGTGCAGCGGTTTCGCGTCAACGACCTGAGTGGCTTCGGCCTGATGCAGCGCGATCGCGATTTCAAGAATTACACCGATATCGAACTCGCCTACGAGGAGCGCCCGAGCTACTGGATCGAGCCGTCGCATGATTGGGGCTCGGGCGAAGTCGAGCTGATCGAACTCGCGACCAAGGACGAGACCGCTGACAACATCGTCTGCGCCTTCGTGCCCGATGGAGTGCTGGAGCCTGGCAAGCGTTTCACCTTCGGCTACAAGATCCGCGCCATGCATAACGGATTGTCGCTGCACAAACTTGGTTACGTCACCGAGACCTTCAACGCGCCGCCCGCGGGCCTCGGCGGCAACGAGCAAGTCATGGCGGACGCACGCCGCCTGATCGTAGACTTCACCGGCGGCGAACTGGCCTATTACCTGAAACATCCGGAACTGGTGCAGATCGTCGCCAACGCGCAACGCGCGCAAGTGGCGCGCTCGTTCCTCGTGCCCAACCCGAAGATCGGCGGCTTCCGCGCGATGATCGACGTGAAATTCGAGCACGAGACGGTGGGCACGATCCAGTGCTTCCTGCAGGCTGAGGGCAAGCAGATTACGGAGAACTGGCAGTACGCGTGGCGGATTTATAATTTGTAGTTTGTAGTTGTGAGCGGAATGGTTGCGTCAGCGCCCTTCTCCCGCACAGGCGGGAGAAGGTGGCGCGCAACGCGCGACGGATGAGGGCGTTTCAGCCTGCGGAGACTTCAGCAGAAGGCGCCGCCCTCACCCGTCATGCTTCGCATGCCACCCTCTCCCGCCAGCGCGGGAGAGGGTTTCGCACACGATCAGCTTTTGCCCTTGGGCTCAGCCGTCACGTCCATCAAGCCCCATTTCAGCATGTCGATCTCATGCTGCGCGAGTTTGAAATCGTAGCCGTCGACCTTCTTGCGCAAGTCGTCGGCCTCGGTTTTTCCGGCGTCTTCCGTCGCATCCACCGCGAAGCGCACCCAGCCTTCACCCACGTCGCCGATGCTCGTGTAGGTGACGCGGTAGCCGTTGCGTGAGGTCACCACCAAGCGGCGCGCGTCAGGCATTGGCTCGCCCTTTTGCTTGCGCACGTCCTGGAATGAAATCGGATCGACCATGAACGACAGCCGCATCACCTTGCCGCTGTCGGTCTCGCGACCCTCGGGCGCATTGGTGATCTTGAGATCGTCGCCCTTCTTCTCGGACACCGCGATGATCTCGTCGAGCCCACCGCCGCTGAGCCGGATTCCCGCCAGCGCGTCGCGGCCGATGTTGACGAGATTGATCTCGAACCACGCAGCTTGCGGGACCGGCGCGCGCACTTCGCCGCGCACCAGCCACGTCTGCTTCTGGTCGCCAAGCCGGATGTAGGATCCGCCCGCGGCGCCGCCCACCGTCGTGTCGCGGTTGCCGGCGATCAGGCTCGCCAGCACGTCGCCCTTGGCGTCACGCAGGATCACCTGACGGCCGACCGCGTCCGGCGCGGCGCCCGGATCGGCGAGGCCGAGATCGGCGTAGCGTGTCGGGTCGGCGGTTTTCGTCTCCTCGAACGACAGCAGCGCCGCGCCCGAGACAACATCGCGGAACGCGTCGGCTTTCGCCGGATAGCCGGAATCCTTGTCGTAGAAACCGTCATCGCGCTTTTCGATCGTGTAGGTGCGCTCGGAATCGCGGATCGTGATGCTCGCGACGTCATTTGCGCGCTGCACGAGTCCGGGAAACACAATCTGTCCGCGCTTGTCGGTTGCGAAGCCCTGCGAGCCGACGCGCAGCGTGTAGCCGGCGGCGCCAACGGCCAGCGCCGCGAGAACAGTGAGAATGCCGATCTGCTTGACGTTCATGTTCGGCGTCTCCTCAGGCGTCTTTTTTCGGCAGGTCGCGCTTGCGGCGCCGGAAGGCGAGCGCCAGAGCGATGATGCCGACAAGCAGCGGCACACCCGCGACATTGATCGCGATGATCGTGTTCTTCAGGCGGTCGACGTCACGGCGCAGCGCAAATTGCGTCGAGCGCAATTCCTCGCGGGTCGCCAGGACTTCCGTGCGGAATTTTTCGATCGTCTGAACCTGCTGCGGGGTAAGCACTTCCGTGCCCTTCTGGCCGCCGCGGCCGAGGTCCTGCAGCTTCTGCTCCGCGTCCTTCAGCTTTTCCTGCAGCGCCTGTTCCTTGGCGCGATAGCGCTGGTTGGCGTCCTGCTCGATCTGCTGGATCTTCTCGAACGGACGCCACGACACGCCGCGTCCGCGCAGATCGGCCAGCATGGCGCCGCCGGCCATCTGCTCTATGGCGTTGATGACGAAGTCGCCATTGTTGGCGAAGGCCTGCGCCACCTCCGAGCCAAGCAGATTGCGCCGCTGCACCCAGTTGCGGTCCATCACCACGTCAGCATCGCCGACGAGGATGACATTCGCGGGCTTGACGTTCTTGGCCAGCAGCTCACCCTTCGGCGTCACGCCTTCCGGCGCCGTGGGGAATGCGCTTTCCAGCGTTCCCGTCAGGCGCGCGGCGATGACCGGCGGGTTGGCGCCGGGCTGGATCTTGGTGAGCAGCATGCGCAGGTCAGCCTGCTTGTCCTTCATCTGCTCGATGGGCAGCACGCCGGCCTTCTTCGAGCCGGTGACGAGCGGGCGCAAGGTCACGCCAGGCTTTGCGGCCTCGAACGAACCCGTGCTCGTGAACACCATCGCGGCGAGCTGCGCGAGAATGGCGTCGTCCTTGCGCAAGCCCTCATCATGCACGGCAAGCCACGGCAGATTGCTCATCGTCGCCGGGCGCCCATTGATCACGCGCTCGGTCTGCAGCGCAAACCCGGGATCAGCGACCGCCATCTTGGGATCGAACTTCACGCCCCAGGCCGCAAAGAGCTTGGCGAGATCCGACGACGTATCCGGCGGCGGGGCGCCGCGCGGGCCGATCTGGTTCTCGGCATTGGGATCGACGAAAATCAGCGTCGCGCCGCCGCCCATGACCCATTGATCGATGGCGAAAAGCGTCTTCTCCGGCAAGTTCTGCGGCTGCACGACCATCAGCACGCGCGTGTCGGCGGGCAGCTGATCGGCGTCCGCCGCCATGGGCTTCACGTCGAAGAACTGCTTCATCTGCGTGAGCACCTGCTGCTCACGCATTCCCAATTGCGGGTTGCCCTGAAGATTCATGCCGTCAAGCAGAGCGACGACAGCCTTGCCCTTGCGGTCGAGCTCGGCGACGAGGCGCGTCATGTCATATTCGAGAAACGCCTCGCGCTCAGGGCTGAACGAGCCGATGTTCGCCTTGCCGGTGGTCGAGTTCGTGGCAGCAAGGCCGAAGAACAGCCTGTCGCCAGACGACGATTGAATGGGGCTGATGCCGAAGGCGACCGCCCTGTCCTCTTCTTCCGAATAAGGCTTCGGGTCGATCACTTCGAGAATGATCTTGCCCTTGGACGAGGCCACATAAGAGTCGAGCATGGCGCGCACGCGCGACGCGAAGGCTGCGATCTGAGGCGCCTCGCGCGTCAGGCCCGACGACATGAAGAAGCGGAAGCGGATGGGTTCGGCGAGCGCGCCGACCATGGCCTTGGTGCCGTCGCTCAGCGAATAGAGATGCTGCTGCGTGAGATCGATGCGCGCGCCGCGCAATGCATTCGCCGCGATGATGTTGATCGACCCGAAGATCACCGCGCCGAGAATGGCAGCGAGGATGACGAGGCGTCCGGTGGTGAGTTTCTTGCTCATGTCGTGGCCCTCACGCAGCCTTGCGCGCATCGAGGATCTGGACATTGAGCCAGAGCGCGAAAGCGATCAGGGAAATAAAGAAGACCAGTGCCGAGGCTTCAAAGACGCCGTCGGTGATCCGCTGAAAATGTCCGATGAAGGACATGGAGGCGATGGCCTGCACGATGACATCGGGCGCCCAAGGCC
Organism: Hyphomicrobiales bacterium; assembly: GCA_025356415.1. Classification (GTDB taxonomy): domain Bacteria; phylum Pseudomonadota; class Alphaproteobacteria; order Rhizobiales; family Beijerinckiaceae; genus Terripilifer. Next base: position 5,934 of record JANXTB010000196.1, on the reverse strand, counting down.
GACCGGCCGCAAGCACGAGATCGAACCCGGCCATGACAAACAGGAAGCCGACGATGACCGCGCCGATGAAAGCCAGCACCTGATTTTTCGTGAGCGCCGAAATGCAGGACGCAATCGCCAGAAACGCGCCCGCCATCAGCCACGCGCCAATGTAAGACGCGAAGATCACGCCATTGTCGGGCGAACCGAGCACGTTCACGGTAATCCAGAGCGGCATGGTGAAGACCAGTGCGAGGCCGGCGAATGCAAAAGCCGCGAGCCATTTGCCGAACACGAATTTCCAAGGCGAAACCGGCAGCGTCATCAAGAGCTCGATAGTGCCCAGGCGCCGCTCTTCCGCCCACAGCCGCATGCCGATAGCCGGCATCAGCACAAGAAACAGCCACGGCTGCCAGGTGAAGAAGGTCGAAAGATCCGCCTGCGACCGCTCGAAGAAGCTTGAGACGAAGAACGTCATGCCCGCCGATACGGCGACGAAGACGGCGAGGAAGACAGCCGCGAGTGGCGTTGCGAAATAGGCCGCGAACTCACGGCGGAAGATCATCAGCAGGCTTCTCATCGCGGTCAGACCCCGGTCTGTTCGAGCGTGATGTGGCGGAAAGCGTCCTCCAGCGGAGTCGTCTTCACCAGCTGCGGCACATGCGGATCGCGCGGCGGCGCCATGGCGAGCAGCGCGGCGGGCGTCGTGTCGGCCAGCTTGCGGCCACGCGCAATGACAATGGCGCGCGTGCAGATCGCCTCGACTTCTTCAAGAATATGCGTGGAGACGATGATCGCCTTGGAGGGCGCGAGCGTGCGGATCAGCGCGCGCATTTCGTGCTTCTGGTTGGGATCGAGCCCGTCGGTCGGCTCGTCGAGGATCAGCACGTCAGGATCATGCACCAGCGCCTGCGCAATGCCGACGCGGCGCTTGTAACCCTTGGACAAAGCCTCGATGCGGCGATTCCAGACTTCGGCGAGATCGATGCTCTCGACGAGTTCGGCCAAGCGCCGGCTTGTCTGGCGGGGCGACAGGCCGCGCAATCCGGCGACGAAGCCGAGAAAGTCCGCAACCGTCATGTCGGGATAGGCGGGCGCGCCCTCGGGCAGATAGCCGAGATGGCGGCGGGCGGCGATCGGATCGCGGCGGCTGTCGTGACCGGCGACAAAGGCGTCGCCCGACGTCGGCTCGAGAAAGCCAGCGATGATCTTCATCGTCGTCGACTTGCCGGCGCCGTTTGGCCCCAGAAAGCCGATCACTTCGCCCCGCTCGACCGTGAAGCTGACATTGTCGACAGCCGTGACCGACCCGAATTTTTTGATCAACGCTCGCGTTTCGACAAGCGCCTGCCCATCCGGCATGCCGTTCTCCCTCCGCTGACCCCGTTCAAGCGGGGTTTGTCCAGCTACCGGCTCAAGTCTGGCGGCCCGAGATTTCGGGCTGTCCAGACTAAAACCAGCGGCCATGACTTACGGAGAAATCACGGCAATTCAAGGCCTCGTTCGCGTATCGGGAGAATCCGGGCAAAAATTCCGTCGCGGGCGATGAAATGATGCCAAAGCGCGCCGACAACATGCAGCCCGACCAGCCCCATCAGCGTGTAGGCCAGAAACCCGTGGATCTCCTCGGCGGGATCGTAGATCCCCTTCTGCGAGGCCACCCCGAAATCGAGCTTGAAGAGCCCGAAGTCGAATACCCGTCCGTGCCAGACATAGGCGACGATGCCGATGATCGGCAGAATGATCATCAGCGCGTAGAGCGCCATATGCGTCGCATGCGACAGCAGGACCACGGGCCGGCTCCAGCCGGGGTTGGGCGCCGGCGCGGGATGAGCCATCCGCCACAACAGGCGCATCAGTATGAAACCGAACATGACCAGCCCGACGGTCGTGTGGATGTTGATCCAGAACGGCCGCGTCGCGCGCGGAATCAGGTCGAAGGACAGTCCTAGAGCGCCGATGAAAACCACGAAGGCCGCCACGGTCCAATGCAGGAACATGGCGACGGGATCGTAACGTCGGGCGGTGAGATGGGAAGCGGAAGCTGTGTCATACATGGCGTCGATCCTCTTTCAAGAATCACTACAACGCCAGAAAAGATTTTCAGGCCTTGGTCGAGATCAAATGAAATCGGCCATTGGCTGGGAGGTCTCGGCATGAATGACGACCGTGCCCGCCACGCTGAGACGCTCGACAAGGCCGATGGCAGGCTTGAAAACCAGCGCCTTGCGCGCCCCGATGGTCACTTCATGCCCCGCGCGGACGTTGCGGGCCCGGCGCGGCGCGCGATCCACGACCTGAAACTTGCCAAATCCCGAGAGCAGAACTGGCTCGGTGACGAGCAAGGTCTCGGTGATGACGCCAAACATTTGCGTGACGAGGTCAGCGGCTTCCGAGCGCGGCAGACCGCTCGCCCGGCAGACAGCGTCTGCCAGGGTCTGGCGGGTAATTGTTCAGTCTTTTCGAGAGCTCATCGCCACGGTTGCCCCTAGGGTCTAAGTGCTCCGTTCTAGATTGATCGCTGACGATAGAATATCGTTTACGCGCAAAGTCGACGCTGGAACGAATAGTGCGTCAGCACACGCTTGCCCCCCTGCAGCCAAGCCATTATCAGGGACTTACCTTTATGGGTCTGGAGCTTGACGTGCGCGCGCAACTTGTCTGCATCTTGTTTGCGCTTGCACTCGCAGCTTGCGCCGGAAAGCCCGTTGGCGTGCTCAACCCGGTCGCCGCCGCGGATCCGGCGTCCAGCCGAGTCGACATGTTCGTTGTCACGACGCGTAGCGACACGGGGATTGCGACTTCGGAGATGTACGGCGGCGCCAGGGGCGCGGAGGCGAACTACGCCGAGATCTCGATCTCGATTCCGCCGGACGCCGGACGCACCATCGGCGAGGTCCAGTGGCCCGCCAACTTGCCCGCCAATCCGGCGACGGAATTTGCGACCCTTTCAGCGCAGAAGCTCGACCCTGCCACAGCTCTTCAGCGCTTCCACAAGCGGGTCGCGGCCGTCAAGCAGCACCGCGTTCTGCTGTTCATCCACGGTTTCAACACGCGCTTCGAAGAGGCTGTCTTCCGCTTCGCGCAAATCGCCCATGACTCGCAGGCGCCGGCGGTGCCAGTGCTTTTCACATGGCCGTCGCGCGGCCAGCTGCTCTCCTACACCTATGACCGTGAGAGCGCGAACTACTCGCGAGATGCGCTGGAATCGCTGCTGCAAACGCTGTCACGCGACAGCGCTGTCGGCGAAATCACCGTGCTGGCGCATTCCATGGGCAATTGGGTGACGCTTGAGGCGCTGCGCCAGATGGCGATCCGCAATGGCGCCATTCATCCCAAGATCAAGAACATCATGCTCGCTTCGCCGGATGTGGATGTCGACGTGTTCCGACGGCAAATCGCGCAGATCGGAACAAAGCACACGCCCTTCGTGCTGTTCGTGTCTCGCGACGACAAGGCGCTGGCGATCTCGTCGCGGATCTGGGGCAGCAACCCGCGCCTCGGCTCCATCAATCCCAATGATCCACGCTACAGCGGCCTGATGTCGACTTCGGGATTGCAGATCATCGATCTTACCGACATCAAATCCCCCGACAGTCTCAACCATGGCAAGTTCGCCGAGAGCCCGGAGATCGTGCGGCTGATCGGCGGACGCCTGGCGTCGGGTCAGACCCTGTCGGATTCCAACACGGGCCTGGGCGAGAAGATCGGCGTGTTCACCACCGGCGCGGCTTCCGCGGTGGGTCGCGCGGCCGCCATCACGATATCGGCGCCGATCGCGATTATCGATCCTGACACAAGGCGCAACCTGCCCTCGCAGTTCGATCAATTGCAGGAAGACGCCACCGAAGCCGCGTCAGGCGTACGTCGCACCCTGCCCGGCGGCTAGACCAAGCCGCGCGAACGCGCATTGGCTATCGTATCCGACGGGCGCTCGCCAAAGGTGTCGCGGTAATGCCGCGCGAAGTCGCTCAGGTGTGAAAAGCCGCTCTCGAGCGCAACGGTGGTGACGGAGTGGCGTCCCTTGCTGCGCATGATCCGGTCCCGAGCCGCGCGCAGACGCATGTCGCGCACGACCTCGGTGATCGTCTGGCCGTATTCGCGCCGGAAGAGCAATTGCAGATTGCGTAAGCTGCAACCGGCCGCCGTCGCAATGGCGATGGGGCCAATCTCGTCAGACAAGTTCGCTCGAATATACTCGGTGGCGCGGGAGAGATATTGCGACGATATTCTTTGCGCATCGCCCGCCTTGCCTGATGACACGAGCGCCTGCGCAAGATGCAGCAAAAGCAGTTCCTGATGCGCTTGCCGGAACCGCTGCTCGTGGATGATCTCCTGCGGCGTCACATCGACGGCGCGGACCAAAGACAATATCTGGCGTTTGACGGGGGCGAGCCAGGCGCCATGGCTGAAAACCGCGTCGAGCTGCGAGGCGAAATTGGTCTCGACTCCCAGGGAGGTCATCGTTTCCTCGACGAGAGAGCGCGGGAATGTCGCGATCAACCCGCGAAAACCGTCGCTGAAATCGCAGCCGTAATTCCCTACCGGCGCAAAGGTCACGGAGCCCGGCGTCAAAGCGTGCCGGCGACCCCGCGTGCGGATCTCTGCGTTCTGACTGAGCGGCAGGTAAAGCCGGACGATGCCGTCGTCTTGATTAGCGATCGAAAACGCCGAAGTGTGGGACGCGATGACGCTGGCGCGTTCCAGATTGAGAACATTGACGTTGATCCGCCACTTCGCCTCTGGGCCTTTGGTCGCAAATCCGTGCACGCCAGGATGACGCGTCCGAATGCTCGCATAAGCATCCTCGCACGTCCCTGAACGTAGTACGGAGAACCTGCCCAATGGCAGCACTTTAACCCCCTAGGCCTGGCACATCGATCTTTTATATCAATGTCAGCCTAGAGGATTTTACAGTGCCTTTACCAGAGCCTTGCAGTCATACTTTCGCAATACTTGCCCTCATTTCAGGCAGACATGACTGAACCTGACTGAATCACGACCACCCGGGCCCCGGGTGCAACCCGCTTGTGAAGATCGATCACATCATGGTTGAACATGCGGATGCAGCCGCTGGACACGGCGGTCCCGATCGTATGGGGCTCGTTGGTGCCGTGGATCCGGTAATTGGTCTCGTGACCATCACGGTAGAGGTAGAGCGCGCGGGCGCCGAGCGGATTGTTGATGCCGCCGGCCATGCCGCCGCGCACCGGGCCGTAACGCTCGGGCATGGCGGCGATCATATTGGAGGTCGGCGCCCAATGCGGCCACACGGCCGTGCGGCCGATAAAGCCGCCGCCCTTGAACTCCCAGCCGGCGCGGCCGACGCCGCAGCCGTAACGGGTCGCCCTACGGTTGGAGCGGACCAGGTAGACGTTCCGGTTGGGCGTATCGATGACGATGGTGCCCGCGGGCTGGCGGCCAGAATATTCGACGTCCTGCCGCAGGAAGCGCCCATCGATCTGGCTGACGTCGATCCCCGGGATGATGACGCCATTATCCTCGAGGTCGCCGTAGGTTCCGCTGAACGCGGCGCTCAGGTTGGGAACTCCACCGGTGGTGGCGCAACCGGCGAGGCCGATCGGGGCCGCGAAGACGAACAGACGACGAGTCATCTCAAGCTTGGGCTTCACATTCATCCGTTGAGCACCTTTTGTGTTCGAGCTTGCGCCCGTCCAGACATGTTTGACCCCTAACAATGCGAAGCCGCTCGCGCGAGCCTTTTTGCCGCTTGCCTCGTCATTGAACCCGCCCCTGCGGCGCGGCTGCAACAGATGAAGGCGGCACACGGCAATGTGAGAGCCAAAACGAACATAAATCGCGCAATTTTCGTTTTTTCGATTGCCTTACAGCCGATATTTTCTGGCGAGTTCGTCGAAGAATCCCTGTTTGCGCAAGTCCTGCAACAGACTCGAATCAACGTAGTCGCCGGCGCGGGCGATATCGGCTCCGTTG
>JANXTB010000376.1 GCA_025356415.1 Hyphomicrobiales bacterium | reverse complement strand
CGGGTCTGGCGCGCCGATCATTCTGATGCATTCGAATGGCCATTCGGCTTACGAATATGAGGACGTGCTGCCGATCCTGGCGAAGAAATATCGCGCCATCGCGGTCGATTATCCAGGCCATGGCGATTCCGAGCAGTTGCGGCGCCATTACAGCGTCGGTGATTACGCGGATTTTATTGTTGCCTTCATGGATGCCTTGGGCATGAGCAAAGCCAGCGTGCTTGGTTCCTCCATAGGCGGCGCCGTGGCGATCGATCTTGGCGTGCGGCACGCCGCACGGATCGACAAATTATTCGTGGTGGAATCGCCGATGCGCACGCCTGAGCAATGGGTCGAGCGCTGGTATCCGACCGAGGTTGGCTACGGCATGGTGATGCAGAGCAAGGAGCAGGTCCGACCGCGCCTGCGCAATCTCACCGATCCCATGCTGGAGCGCTGGAACATCGATCGCAGCAAGGCTGGCACCTGGTCGATGATGGATGTCATGTGGTCGCTTCGCGAATATGATGTCTTTGCGAATATCCCCGCCATCAAGGCGCAAACCGCGGTGATCTACGGCGACAGGTCTCCGCATCCGCATGCGCTGGATCTCTTCGCGAAACTCCTGCCGACCGCGCCAAGGTTCAAGATGGCCGATTGCGGGCATTTCCCGATGCTGGACGATCCGGCGGAACTGTCGCGCATCATCGACGAATTTGTCAGCGGCTAAACCGTCAAAAGGACAACGACAAAACTCGCCCCCCAACAGGGCGAGTTTTTGCGTCGCTCAGTCGAACAGCGACTTGCTGTTGCGGCTCATCAGGATGAAGGCGCCACCCAGCAGCGCCACCTGAACGACGGCGAGCGCTGCGACATACAAAAAATTCTGCTCGCTCAGGATCAGCATGGCGACGCTGATTGTCTCCGTCCCTTGCGCATAAAGCAGGATCGTCGAGCCCAGTTCACGAACGAGGATGATGAACACCATCAGCCACGTTGCGACGAGGCCCGGACGCGCCAGCGGAATGACGACAAGCCGCATTGTCTGCAGCCAGCTTGCGCCCGATGAACGCGCGCTTTGTTCGAGCTCGGGGCTGAGCGACATCAGCACCGCGCCGATCGAGCGAAGCGCGAAGGGAAAGTAATGCGCCACATAGGCGGAAAGAATGATCCAGTAGGTGCCGTAGAGGGGCGTGCGGATGAGGATGATGAGAATGCCAAGTCCGAAGATAATTCCCGGAATGCCATTAGGCAGCGAGAGCAGCGGCTGTAGTGCGTTGGCCCAACGGTTCTTGCGCGTTTGCAAACTATAGGCCTGCAGGAAACCGAGCGCGACAATCAGGCTCGCGCCCGCAATCGACAGGATCGCGCTGTTGACGATGGCGCCGCGCGTCAGCTCGAATTCGTCGAGCACATAAATGAAATTAGCGAGCGTGATTTTCGAAGGCTCGAAATAGCCGCGCCACAAGGGCGAAAGCGACACCATAATTATAGAAATCAGCGGCAGCACCGCGCCGCAGCCGATGTAGACGAGCTCCAGGGCAAGCGCCGCATTGCGCGCAGCGGGCCGCAGCTTCGTGACGCGCGGGCTGTAGCCTTTTCCGCTCACAGTCTCGAAGCGGCGTGACCCGAGATATTGGCGCTGCGCGACGACGAGCATGATGATGACGCCCATCATCATGGCGCCAAGCGCGGCGGCGCGGCCAAAGTCGGACGGATAGCCGATGGATTCATAGATGAGCGCCGGGACGGTTGGGATCGAATAGGGCGTCGCCAGAATGACCGGCACGTCGAACAGGCCGGCGCTGGTGACGAAGACGACGATGGCGCCCGACAGCAGCGCGGGCGCGAGCAGCGGCAAGGTCACGCGCCGCATCGTCTGGAAGAAGCTCAGCCCATGCACGCGCGCGGCGTCTTCGAGCGCGCCGTTGAGATTGCGCATGGGCCCGATGACAAAGAGATAGATGAAGGGCGTGTAGAACAGCACGAGCACCCAGATCACGCCGCTGATCGAATTGATGCGGATGAAGGAGAGGTCGATGCCGAACCAGCTGCGCGCGAGATTGGGCAGAATGCCGCTATGCGGCGCGGTGAGATATTGCCACGCCATGGCGCCGACATAGGGCGATGTGAAGAACGGCACGAGATTGAGAATCTCGAAGCTCCTGCGTCCCGGGATATCGGTGCGCGACACGATCCAGGCCAGCATGAACCCGAGCAACGAAGAGGCCAGCGTGACGCCGACGCCGATGATCAGCGTGTTGAGAGCGGCCTGCCGCGCGCGCGGATCGGCGAACAGCCGCGTGAAATTGTCGAACGCCAACCCGTCGGGCGCGCCATCCACCATGAGGCTGCGCAGCAAAGTTGCGAACACGGGGCCCAGCGCCAGCAGCAGGCCGATCCAGACAGCAGCCAGCGGCGCAAGCCTTTCGAGCCAGCGCGAGTCTTTGTCGGTTGCGGGCGCGGGCGCGTCGATGTGCGCGCGCCCGCTTGTCGAAACCATGTAATCAGCCACGTGCGCGCGTCTGCCTCATTGCTTGAACAGGTCCATCCACTCGCGGCGCGCCGCTTGCAGATCGTCCGGCGTCATCTTGTTCCAGTCGATGCGTACGAGCTTGAGTTTGTCGATCTGCGGCGCGTATTCGGGGATCGGACTGATGAAATGATTGCGGCCCGAGATCATCGCTTCCTTCTCGACGATAATCTTCTGGCCCTGCTCGGAGAGAATGAAATCAAACCAGAGTTTCGCCGCCGCCGGATGCGTCGCATTGGCGAGGATGAAGAAATTCTGCGGCAGCAGCGTCACGCCTTCCTTGGGCATCAGGTAAGAGAGCTTGGCGCCCTTGGCGTTAAGTTGATAGGCGCGCGTTGGCATGCCCATGAAAGCCATCGTGTCCTCGCCCGACACCACGCGCGAGGCAATGGTTTCGGATTTGGGAATAAACACCGGCTTCTTCGCCGCGAGCTTGGCCACGTAATCCTTACCCATCGCGGTTCGCAGGCCGATGTAGGTCATGATCGTGGCGTCCGACGCCGCGCCATTGCCGACGCTGACGCGGCCTTCCTGCGCCGCCGCAATCACGTCGTTCCAGGAATCTCCTGCGACCTTCAGCTTCTCGGGATCCCAGAGCGGCACGAAGACGTAGGCGCCGTTGAAAGCGTAAGAGCCCGGCTCGATCAATCCCGCCTGCGCGACGAGACTGTAGTTTGCATATTCGGGTGAATCATATTTCATCAACGCGCCTGCCCGCGCTTGCGCCGCGACCCAAATCGGCGACGCGACAGCGGCGGCGTCGACTGTCGCGCGGCCGGCTTTTGCCTCCTGCTCGAGGCGCGTGATCATGTTGCTCGGCGCGATTTCGCTGAACTCGATCTGAAAGTTTTTCGGCAGTCCGTAATGCGCAACGAAGGCCGCTTGCAGCGCGTTCTTCGTCGCTGGCTGCATGACAGTGTCCCAATAGGTCAGCTTGCCTTCCTTCGTCGCCTCAGTGACGAGGCCGGCGATACGCTCCTTTTCAGCCCCCGTCGCGGCCGACAAAGCTGGAGTCTGCGCGTGCGACTGCGTCGCCGCGAGCCCGAGACAGACTAGCGAGAGAACAGTCCTGAGAGCCTTCATGCGTTCCTCCCTGATAAGTTAGTTTTGTTATTATTGCGCCGGTCTGGCGAGAACGATGCATCGCTCCGGCGGAATGGTCAGCCGGATGTCTTTGTGGGGTATGCGGCGTGGCGGCTGGATGACGCGCAGGCGAAGCGGCCCGCAGGCGACGACCAGTTCGTCATGTCCGCCCTGGAAAAGCTGCGTCTCGATCTCGCAGGCAAGTCCGCTGTCGCCATCGACGAGCGAGATGTCTTCCTTGCGCACGCACAACGTGACAGGCGCGCCCGGCGGCAGAAGATGCGGGCCGACGGCGAGGCGAAGTCCCGGCGCGAGTTCGATCTCCTGCGCGGAGGCGACGACGCCCTCCACGACATTATAGCCAAAGAATTTCGCGACGAACGGTGTGGCAGGATTAAAATAGACCTGATGCGGTTCGCCTTTCATCTCGACCTTGCCGTGGTTCATCACCAGCACGTCGCGGGCGAGCGAAAAGGCCTCGCCGTGGTCGTGGGTGACATACACACTGGTGAAGCCGATGCGCTCTTGCATCAAGCGAAGATCGACGCGCATGTCTTCGCGCAATTGCGTATCGAGATTCGACATAGGCTCGTCGAAGAGCACGAGGCGCGGCTGGTGCACGATGGCGCGCGCCAGCGCGATGCGCTGTTGCTGCCCGCCGCTCAGCGCCATGGCAGAGCGTTCATGCCAGCCCTTCAGGCCGACCAACGCCAGCGCCTCATCGATACGGCGCGTAATCTCTGCGCCCGCCACACGCCGCACCTTTAGCGGCAGGCCGACATTCTCGCCGACGCTCATATGCGGCCAGATCGCATAGGACTGGAAGACAATGCCGAGTTCTCGACGCTCGGGGGCGAGGTCGATCTTTTTCTGCGCGTCGAAAACCGTGACGCCGCCGATCTCGATGCGGCCCGTATCTGGAGTCTCAAGCCCCGCGATGCAGCGCAGGATGGTGGTCTTGCCGCAGCCGCTGGGGCCGAGCAACGCGAGTCCCTGGCCCGCATCAATGGAAAAGCTCACATCGGCCAGAGCCTGAAACGCGCCATAGGATTTCGACAAGCCGGACACGCTGATGAAGGCCGCGGCATCCGCAGCAAGCTGCGGACCGACGCCCCCGATCGCATTTCCTCCCGGCATGTGCATGTTTCGCTCTTTTGACTGAACTCTCTCGGTCCGGCTGCGAGCCTATTAGAGCCCAGCCTTGGGGCCAGCGCAAAATTGAGAATTCATATTTTCCGAAAGTCGGCCAATAGGTTTTATTGCGCCGCAGCGAGGCGCGGTCGCCGGGAGGGCCGCGCATCGGTGATGCGCGTCAGGAAATCCAGCACGCGCGCCACTTTGTGCGGCACATGCTTTTTGGCCGGGTAACAGACCGAGATCGGCACCGCTTCGCGCTCGAAATCCTCCAGCACCGCAACGAGATTGCCGTTCTGCAGGTCCTTGCGGAACAGCCACCAGGTCGATTGCGCGAAGCCGAGCCCGGCGACGGCGGCCTCGCGCACGGCGTCGCCATTGCGAAGCGTCAGTACGCTCTGCACGGGCACGCGCAGGTCCGTCCCGTCCGGGTCCTTGAACCGCCATTCCGCGCCGTAATTGCCGACGATGCAGGGCCGGCTTGCAAGGTCTTGCGGCGTCTGTGGAGCGCCGTGCCGGGCGAGGTGCTCCGGCGAGGCCACGGTGATAATCGGCCCCTTGTGCAGGACGCGCTGAATGAGCTGCGAATCCTCCAGCTCGCGCGAGCGCACGGCGAGGTCGAATCCTTCCTTGATGATGTCGAGCGGATCGTCGCTGAAGTGCACATCGAGGCTGATTTCAGGGTTTTCCGCGAAGAAGGACGGCAGCTCGGGCGTGAACGTCACGCGCCCGAATGAGTACGGCATGACGATCCGCACGAGCCCCTTGGCGGCCTTGTTCTTGGCCCGCACGGAGGATTCCGCCTCCTCCAGCGCATCGAGAATAGTGACGCAGGAATGGTAGAAGTCGCGCCCGTAGTCGGTGAGGTTGATGCGTCGCGTCGAGCGGCTGAGCAATTGCGCGCCGAGGCTGTCTTCGAGGCTCGTGATGTTCTTGGTCGCGGCGGAGGGCGAGATGTTGAGCTTGCGCGCGGCGGCGGTGAAGCCGCCGTGATCGACCACGGCCTTGAAGACAAGCATCGCCTGAAACTTGTCCAAGGCGCATTCCTCCCCGGAAAACAAACCGCGCGCAGCATCGGCCACGCCCTCCGGTCGGTCAAGGGGCGCTCGGATGAAGTGTTTTGAGGAACAGGTCTATTTCGTAAATGGCGGTTCCGGCGGACGGCTCGCGGCTCTTAGACTTGACTCCAGAAGGGCGGCCCTCAAGCGCCGCACGGATTTACATGGAGGACAGACATGCGTCTGGGCTATTTCACCATGCCGATGCATCCAATCGAGCGGAACTGGGCCGAGACGCTCAAGGAGGATCGCGAGGCGATCATCCTCGCCGACAAGCTTGGCTTTCATGACGCGTTTGTCGGCGAGCACCTGACCGACAAGTTGGAAAACGTCACCAACAGCATGATCTTCCTGTCGAGCCTGATCTCCGAGACGAAAACCATCAAGCTCGCGACCGGCACGTCCAACCTCTCGCAGATGCACCCGACGCTGATCGCCTCCAACGCCGCGATGATGGATCATCTGACGAGGGGCCGCTTCATTTTCGGCATCAGCGCGGGCGCGCTGCCAACCGACGCCGAGGCGCTGCAGACGCTGGATTTCGACCGCCAGAAAATGTTCGAGGATTCGATCGACGTGATCCTCGAAATCTGGAAACGCGACCCGCCCTACGACATCGATCTGCCCGGCAACCAGTTCAAGGTGTCGACGCGCAAGACCGGCAAGCTCGATCTTGGCGTCGGATATCTGGCGAAGCCCTATCAGCAGCCCCGGCCAGAGATCGTCGGCACGGTCGTGGCGCCTTTCTCGAAGGGCGTCATCGCCATGGGCCGTCGCGACTTCCATCCGCTGTCGGCCAACTTCCTGCTCTCCAAGTGGGTCAAGACGCATTGGCCCAATTATGTGAAGGGCAAGGAAGAGGTTGGCGCCGTCGCCAATCCCGAAGACTGGCGCATCGCCCGCACGGTGTTCGTTGCCGATGACGAGGCGACCGCGCGCCGCTACGCGATAGAAGACGCGAAGAGCCCTTATCGCGCCTATTATCACCAGATGCTGCAGAAGATGATGCGCGCCAACCGTCACATCATTTTCAAGAACGACCGCGATCAGCCGGACTCGGAAATCACGGTCGATTACGTCCTCGACAATCTCGTGCTCTACGGAACGGTGAACAAGGTCGTCGACAAGATCCTCGCGCTGCGCGAGGAGGTCGGCGACTTCGGCGAACTCGTCTATGCGGGGATGGACTGGGTCGATCCGTATCTGACCAAGCGCTCGATGGAGCTGATGGCGACGGAAGTCCTGCCGCGCGTCAATGCGGCCATCGGCGCCCAGCCTGTCCGGGCCGTGGCATGAGGGGCGAAGCAGCGTGAACGCGAAAACCATCATCACCTGCGCGGTGACGGGCGGCGACGACACCGCCTTCCGTTTTCCGGCCGTGCCCGTCACGCCCGAGCAGATCGCCAACGCGTGCATCGAAGCGTGTCGCGCCGGCGCGGCGGTGGCGCATATCCATGTTCGCGATCCTGTGACCGGCAAGCCGAGCATGGATGGCGCGCTTTATCGCGACGTCGTGGAGCGCATCTGCGAAAGCGGCAGCGAGGTGATCATCAACCTGACAACGGGGCCGGGCGCGCGCTTCAACCCCTCCGACGAGGCGCATAACACAGCGGCAGCGGGCTCGAACCTGCGCACGCCGATGGAGCGCATCGCGCACGTTGCGGCCTTGCGGCCGGAGATCTGCACCCTCGACATGGGCACGCTGAATTTCGCCGGCGTGACGCTGGTCAACGTGCAGCGCCACATCGAAATGATGGCGACAGAGATTGCGCGTCTCGGCGTCAAGCCCGAGCTGGAGGTCTTTGACACAGGGCACATGGCGCTGGCGCGACATCTCGCGGAAAAGGGCATGTTTGGCCCACATCCGCTGTTCCAGGCCGTGCTCGGCGTGCCGTGGGGGGCGCCTGCGACGCCCGAAACCATGATGCTGTTCAAGACCCTCATGCCGCAAGGCGCCACATGGGCGGCCTTCGGCATCGGCCGTCATGAATTCCCGATGCTCGCGCAGGCGGTCGTGCTGGGCGGGCATGTTCGGGTTGGGCTCGAGGACAATCTTTACATGGAGCGCGGCGTACAGGCGCGCGACAATGCGGAACTGGTGCGCCGCGCCGTGCGGCTCGTGCAGCACATCGGCGGCAATATCGCCTCGCCCGCGGAAGCCCGCGAGATCTTGAAACTGGCGCCGCGATGAGCGAGCAGACGATACCGTTCCTGCAGCATTGCGGTGTTGTAACGGAGGAGGCGCCCGCAGGCGTTTCTCGCCTGTCCGTCGTGGTGGCGTCGCCGATTTCCAACACGCGCGGCCATGCGCATGGCGGGCTGCTGATGACCATGCTCGACGTGGCGCTCGGCCGCGCCGCGCGCGACAGCGTCGAGGGCGCGACCGGCTTCATCACCATCGACCTGCAGACGGCGTTTCTGGCGCCCGGCGAAGGTCGCCTCGTGACTGAGGGCCGCGCCACCGGCGGCGGGCGTAACATCGTCTTTTGCGAAGGCGAAGTGCGCAACGAGGCGGGCCGCATCGTCGCCAAGGCGACGGGCGTCTTCAAGCCGGTGCTTCCGAGCCCGGCTTGAAGTTATTCGCTACGGGATAATTGAGCGGGCGATCGACTGATCGAGCGACTCGAATTCGTGATAGCCGATCGTCTCGTAAAGCTCGGCGCGCGTCTGCATGACGGGCAACAGGGATTCCGTCGAGCCCTTCGCCTTGATCGTCTGGTACAGATTTTCCTGCGCCTTGTTGGCGACGCGCAGCGAGCTCACCGGCCAGATCATCATGCGGTAGCCCATGTCGCGGAACTGGTCCTTGGTGAAAAACGGCGTGCGGCCGAACTCGGTCATGTTGGCGAGCAGCGGCGCGTCGATGCGGCGCGCGAATTCGCGGAACATACCCTCATCCGTCAGCGCCTCCGGGAAGATGGCGTCGGCGCCCGCCGCCAGATAGGCCTTGGCGCGTTCGACGGCGCCATCCAGCCCCTCGCTCGCGGCAGCATCCGTGCGGGCGACGATGTAGAGGTGGCGGCGCGCGCGCGCCGCTGCGGCGACCTTGGCCGCCATGTCGTCGCGGCTGGCGATCTTCTTGTCGCTGAGATGACCGCATTTCTTGGGCAGAATCTGGTCTTCCAGATGCACGGCGCCGGCGCCGGCGTCCTCGAAGGAGCGCACCATGTTCATGACATTGAGCGCTTCGCCATAGCCGGTGTCGCCATCTACGAGCACGGGCAGGCCGGAGGCGCGCGACACCTGGCGGATGTAGAAGGCCATGTCCTCGATAGTGAGGATGCCAAGATCGGGCAGGCCCATGGAGGCCGACACGGCGGCGCCCGACAGATAGAGCGCTTCGAACCCAGCGCGCTTGGCTTGCAGCGCCGCCATCCCGTTATGGGCGCCGGGAATGCCGAGGATCCCGGCCTTGGTCAAAAGTTCACGAAACCGCAGCCCCGGAGGCGAAGCGGGGATGGAGTCTCCCAGCAGATACATGACAAGCCCTCATTGGATATTCGCCCGCATCTTAGGGCAAGGCGCGGCGCCGCTGCTATTGGTTTTCGTGCCCCGCTTATCGCTTGTGCGGGGCGCCTTCAGCCGGCGCGATCGAGCGCGGGGAAGCCCGTCGGCATCTTCGCCGAGGGGCTCAAGGTCGATGTCGCAACACGCTTGCGCAGGCCCTCGAGAAAAGCCGTCTGCACGACATTGGGCCGCCAGTCCGAGCGCACCGTGACGCCATCCGGCTTGCGCGCGATCTTGGTGTCGAAATTGATCTGCGCGAGGCTCCCCATATGCGGATCCAGCGCCAATTCAAGCGGCGTCAGCAAGGCGAGACGATCGCTCGATGTGAGAAACGCGATCTGCGCGGAGACGGATGTCGCGTCGATCTGCGAGGTCGGCGTTTTGGGATGATCCTTGAACATCATCTCGAATGCGAGACGGCGTTGCGTTCCGGCGCCCGGCAGAACCCAGTCGACCTCGGCCAGATCGCGCAACGTCACCCTTGCCTTCTTGGTCAGCGGATGACCGGCGCGCGCGGCGACGCAATAGGGCTCCTGGAACAGCGCGATCTCGTTTACATTGTCCAGGGATTTCGGGCACTTCAGCGCGCCGAACATCATGTCGAGCCGGCCTGACTGCAGCTCCTGCAGTAGATATTGGTACGAGCCCTCGATGATGCGCACCTGCGTTTGCGGGTGCTGCGCAAGCAGATCGTTGACGGCCGCGGCGAGCAATGAGGTGGAGGCGAGCGGTTGTGCGCCAATGTAGAGATGCGTCGAGAACTGCTTTTGCAGCGAGGCGATCTCTTCGACAGCGTTGTCGATCACCAGAAAGGCTTTTTGGAACGAGGCGCTGACGCGCATGCCCAGCGCATTGGCCGATACGCCGCGCGGCGTCCGCTCGAACAGCGTGGACGAGAGCGTAGCCTCAAGATCGCGCGCGATACGCTGCACCGCAGCACGCGACAGGCCGAGGAAGTTCGCGGCGAGCTCCAGGGACGAGAATTCGGAAATCGCCCGCAGCACGTTGACGTGCGAGGATTTGATGCGGGGCGCGAGTTGCTTGGCGCGCTCGCTCGACCCGTCGAACAAATCATGCGCCAGACTTTGCTCGACGGCCTCAAACAGGCGCCTCACGCCGAGCCGGAAAATATCGCCTTCGGTCGTCAGATAAGTGCCGCCCTTGTTGCGATAAAAAAGCGACGCCTCGACCCATTTCTCGAGATTGAAAACCGCCTGCGTCGCAGCTGGTTGTGACAAATGAACAGACGCCGCGCCACGGCTGAAATTCCGGCATTCGGCGATCGCCTCGAAGACGCGCAGATGCCGGAAACTCGGTAGGCGTTTGAGATGGTTCATGTGTGGTCGCTCAAGTTATGGCTCGAGTTCTTTGATCCGAAAAAGCTATCAGATTTCCCGTTTTTCAGATTGGCCAGCGGCCTCCGAAAAATCGAGAATTCCTCCCAAACCCAACGCTAGAGGAACGCCCTCGTGGCGTCCATGATGAATAACTCAGGTGTAACGATGAAAAGCTTGCAGGAGAGCGCCCAGCGCGCCTTCGTCTACGCGCTCCGGAGCGTCCAGTTCGGCGTCATGGACCTTGCCGCCGCGGTGGATTTCTTTGCCGGCCCATGGGGGCTCGAGGTGATGGCGCGCACGCCCTCGTCCGTCTATCTGCGTGCGGTTGGCGCCAGCGGCTACTTGATTGGCCTGCACAAGCGCGACAAGACCGAGGTCCTGAGGGCGGATTTCCGCGCGGCGTCCCGTGCTGCGCTGGAGGAAAGGCGGGCCGTGCTGCAGGCGCAAGGCGTGCATGTCGGCGACGTCGAGGTCCTGTCGGAGCCCGGCGGCGGCTACGGCCTGTCGTTCCGCGATCCCGAGGGGCGCCTCATCATGCTGGTCGCCGATGATGCGCGCGACGCCGCGGAGGCGACGCGCAATGATGCTCCGCTCAAGCTGTCGCATCTCGTGTTGAACACGCCGCAACCTGACGTGCTCGAAAAATTCTACGCCGGCGCGCTCGGCTTTCGCGTCGTCGACCGGACGCGGAAGATGTTTTTCCTGAACTGCAATTCCGATCACCACACGATCGCCGTCGTGCCCTCGGACGTCTCCACGCTGCATCATCTCGCGTTCGAGATGAGCGGCTTTGACGCGGTCATGCGCGGCATCGGACGGATGCGTGACGCCGGCTTCAGCATCGGCTGGGGCGTCGGCCGCCATGGGCCGGGCAACAACATCTTCGCTTATTTTTCCGGCTTCGAGGGCCTGCCGCTCGAATACACCGCGGAAGTGCAGCAGATCGATGAAACCTATGCGCCGGGCGCGGTCGAGAAATGGGTTCCGCAGCCCGGGCGCAACGATCAATGGGGCGCGGCGGGCCCGCCCTCGAAGGAAATGAAGGACGCGGAACACAGCGTGCCGTTTTCGTCCGAGGCGTTCGTCGCGCCGCCGGCGAGCTGAGGCCATGGCTGACCATCTCGTCGTCAATTGCAATCCGACCGCCAAGTCCCTGCCGCTGCGCGTGGGTCTCGATCTAGGCGTATTCGTAAAGCGCGGCATTGCGCTTGAAGTCGTGTCGACCGACAATTCACGTGCTCAGCGTGATGGTCTCGCGCGCGGCGACTTTCACATCGTGCATGTCGCGATCGACAATGCGGTAGCGCTGCGCGACGTCGATGGGGTCGACATCGTCGTCTTTATGGGCGGCGACGCCGGCATGAACGAGTTGATCGTGCAGCCGGAGATCGACGACCTCGCGCAGATGCGCGGCGGCCGCCTCGTCGTCGATGCGCCCGACACGGCTTTCGCGTTTCAGGCGTACCGCATGTTCGAAGACGCCGGCCTGAAGCGCGGCGAGGATTATGCGGTTGTGGCGGTGGGGCGTGGCGAATTGCGCATCAAGGCGATGCTGGATGATCGCGCCAACACGGCCTCCGTACTCAATCTGCCTTACACGCTGGAGGCCAAAAAGCTCGGCCTGAAAAGCTTCGGCGACACGACGGATTTCATCGGTCCGTATCAGGCCGGGTCAGCTTTCGCCCTGCGCGCCTGGGCGGAAGCCAACCGCGATCTCGTGACGCGCTACATCGCCGCCTACATTGATTGCCTCGACTTCGTGCTCGATGAGGCCAATCACGAGGCTTGCGTCGCGATCCTCACCGGCCAACTTGGCACGGAACCGGATGTGGCGAGCGAATGCGTTCGCTTGCTGCGGCTCGATCGCTATGGCCTCGAGCCGACAGCGACCATCGATGAAGCGGGGTTCGTAAATACCCTTGAGCTGAGGCGCCATTTCGGCGCTGGCGTCACACCGGGCAAGCCTTCTGATTATGTCGACAGCTCCTACCATCGCGCCACCCAAAAGCTACGGTCTGACGGAAACGTGCTTGTCGAACACGGCTGATAAAAAATCTAAAAAAAAGCGGGAGGGGAAAGATGACACGAGATGGCGAATATGCCGGAGGCAAAAGCATTCGCGCCGGTCTTCTCGGCGCGGCGCTCTGTGTAATGGCTTTCGTCCAGCCGCAGGCTTCGGTCGCGGCCGAAAAGGTCGTCGTGACCGGCGTGCTGGGCTCGTATACGTCTGGCGTCTGGCCGTTTCTCATCGCGATGAAGAAAGGCTTCTTTGCGCGTCATGGCATCAAGCCCGATGTCGTCTTCGTGCCGACGGCGCCGGGCCTCGTACAGCAGCTCGCGGCTGGATCGCTCGATCTTGTGGCGGTCAACGGACTCGCCGAGCCGCTTCATGCGGTCGAGAAAGGCGCGCCCGTCGCGATCATGCGCATCATCGGGCAGACGCCGAATTACGTGATGATCGGCCAGCCCGCGATCAAGAGCCTGAAAGACCTGAAGGGCAAGAAGATCTCCATCGGCGGCCTGCGCGACATCAACAAGATCTTTCTCGATCGCGTGATGAACTCGACTGGCCTCAAGGACGGTGATTACGACATCATCGTCATTGGCGCGACCGGCGCGCGTTTCGCGGCCCTGCAGTCGGGCGCCATCGATGCGACCATGCTCGTGCCGCCGTTCAATTTTGCCGCGGTGAAACGAGGGTTTACATCGCTGGGTCTCGTCAAGGATTACGCGCAGGACCTGCCGCAGACCGGCATGCAGGTGTCGCAGCGCTGGGCCAAGGCGAACATGAAGGAAGCGCGCGAGATCAACGCCGCCGTGGACGAGGCCATAGCGTGGTTCTACAACAAGGACAATCGCAACGAGGCCATCGATATTCTCGTGGAAGCATCAAAGGGTAATCGCGAGGAAATCGCCGAGAGTTACGACTTCCTGGCGTCCATCGACTTCTTCGCCCACACGAGCGCCATTCATACGGCTCCGCTCGCGAACATGATGAAGGACATGGTGGCGTTGAAGGATATGTCGTCAGTGATTCCGACGGCCTCTCTTGTCGTTCCGGGCCTCAATGAAATCGTTGAATAAGGAACGCGCCATGTCTTTCAGTCTGATGCTCACAGGCGACGTCAACTTGATGAACGTCGACGACCCCGACGTTCCATTCCGCCGGATGCGCAAGACCTTCGAATCCGCCGATCTCGTGTTTTCGAATCTCGAATGCTGCCTGTCTGACAGGATCAACGAAGGCTCGACGAGCGTTGAAGGCTTCTTCGCCAATCCGGATGTCGCGCAGACCGCTTTGAAGCGCTACGGGATCGACGTTGTCGGACTGGCCAACAACGTCAATTACGGCGAGCAGGCGATCAACGAATCCATTGCTTATCTTGACGCCGCCGGCATTGCGCATACGGGCGCCGGCGCGTCTGATGTGAAAGCGCGCGCGCCCGCCATCGTGACGCGCAAGGGCCAGCGCATCGGGTTCATCCAGAAAAGCTCGGTGTTCTGGGCGACCAATCATGAAGCCACAAAACATGCGGCGGGGATCGCGGTGCTGCGCGGGCATACCGCGTACCAAGTACCGATGTATAAAATGAAGCGTGAAATTCCGCCGATGAACCGGCCCGGAATACCGCCCTATATCGTGACCTGGGCCGACAAGGATCACCTGAAGCGTCTCGAAGACGACATCAAGGCGGCGCGTGAAAACGCCGACATCGTCATTGCGTCGTTCCACTGGGGCCTCAACAAGGATGTGCTCGAATACATGAAGGAGATCGCGCATCACGCGATCGACATGGGCGCGGATGCTGTCATCGGCCACGGCCCGCATTACTCGCTCGGCGTCGAAGTCTATCGCGGCAAGCCTATTTTCTACGGCCTCGGCAGTTTCTCGTTTCACACCGGGCATGGCGGCCACACGCATGGAAACTGGATCGGCATGATGGCGAAGCTCGATTTCGACGGGAGCACATTGACTCGCGCCGCTTTCGAATTCGTCCGTCACAACGACATCAACGAAACCTACATCTGCGATCTCGCGGACGAGACCGAAGAGCTACGCGACCTGCAGAAGCGCAGCCTCGAACTCGGCGCGCGGCTCGACCGCGAAGGCAATGAAGTCGTCGTTCGCGCGCCGGATGCGCAAAAATGAGCGCTTCGACCAAGGCCTATAGCGCGGAGCTGGCGGCCTACGCGGCCGGTCTGCAACTTGAGGACGTTCCCGACAACGTCATCGCGCGAGCGCGCGAATGCATTATCGACACGATCGCCATCGGCCGTCGCGGTCGCACGACGCAATGGGGACAGATCGCCATGGCGCATGCCAGCGAAGGCGGTCTCGGCCTCTCGCGCCTGATCGGTCCCGGCGAAGTGTCTCTCGCCCCCGAGCAGGCAGCCTTCGCCAATGGCCTGCTCTCCCATGCGCTGGAACTCGACAGCCTGCGCAAGCCCGGCGCCGGCGTGCATCCCGGCGCCATCGTGGTTGCGGCGGCGCTGGCTGCTGCGCAGGACAGGCAGGCCAGCGGGCGCGACTTTCTCGCGGGCGTGATCGCCGGTTTCGAAGTGCTGATGCGCATCGGCGCCGCGACCCTGCATTCCGCCGAGCCGCGCGGCTTTCATGCGCCAGGTCTCACCGGGCCATTCGGCGCCGCAGCCGCCGTGGGCCGGATCTACAAATTCAATGCCGCGACCATGAATTCGGCTTTCGGCATTGCAGGCTCCATGTCGGCCGGCCTCATGCAATTCGCATTCGAGGGACAGGGCGCGATGGTGAAGCGCTTACACATCGGGCGCGCCGCGCAAAATGGTCTGTTCGCCGCGCGTCTCGCCGAGCGCGGCTTTTCGGGCCCGCATCAGATCCTCGAAGGCCAGAAGGGATTTCTCGCAACCTATTGTGAAAAGTATCGCGTCGAGACGCTGACCGAGGGGCTCGGAGTTGACTACGAGACGCTCAATCTCTGCCTCAAGCGCTACCCCTGCCACATCACCGCGCACACGCCGATCTACGCGATCGAATGCTGGCAAACCGAGCTAGGACTGAAGCCGCAGGACGTGCAATCGATCATCATTTACGGCACGTCGCGCATGGCCGAGCTGAACGGCAACAAGTCGCCGGCCGATCTCGCCATGGCGAACTACAGCATCCCGTTTTCGGTCGCCTGCGCGCTGACCGGCAAGGCGGCGGACCCCGCGAGCTTCGATCCTGCAAAACTCCACAACAAGGCCGTGCGGCAGCTCTGCGCCAAGATCGACGTGGTCAGCGATGGCCGCAAGAGCCATTCCGACTGGATGACCCGCTCCGTGCTGACATGTACGGACGGACGGGTTTTCGAGCGCGAAGTCAGCGACTTTCCGGGGACACCGTCGTGTCCATTGAGTATGGATGATTTGCGCGCCCGGTTCACGATCATGACAGGGCAGGACCCGGACGCAGATCCGGAAAAACTTTTCGAACGGCTCTGCAGCCTCGAGCAGGCGAGCCGCATCGACTGGATACATTAAGGGCAGGGAAAGAAAAATGGCCAAGTCACATGGAGCCGGGGGCAACCCGCACACGCAGGCGATCGCGGAATTCGTGAGCGGTTTCACCTATGATCGCATTCCCGCGGAGGTGCTCGCGCGCATCAAGCTGCTGGTTCTGGATTCCCTCGGCTGCGCGATTTATGGCGTCGATCTGCCGTGGAGCAAGATCCTGCGCGAGGCGCTGGGCGACGAGGACTCCAGCACGACGACATCGGTCTGGGGCACGAAGGAAAAGCTGTCCGCGCCGCACGCCGTGCTGATCAACGGCGCGCTGGTGCAGAGCTTCGAGCTCGACGACGTGCATCGCGTCGGCGTGCTGCATGTCGGCGCGGTGACGTTGCCGCCGGTCCTCGCGGTGCTTGAAAAGAACGCCGCCATCACCGGCAAGGATTTTCTTGCAGCGACGGTTGCGGGCTACGAGATCGGCCCGCGTGTGGGCATCTGCATGGGGCAAGAGCATATCGGCCAGGGCTGGCACTCGGGCGCGACGCTCGGCGTCTATTCCGCGGCCGCGGGCGCCGCCGCGGCGATGCGGCTTGATGTTGGCCAGACCGTGAACGCGCTCGGCATCGCCGGCACGCAGGCCGCCGGCCTCATGGCCGCGCAATATGGCTCGATGGTCAAGCGCATGCATGCGGGGCGTTCCGCGCAGAGCGGCTATTACGGCGCCATGCTGGCGCGGCGCGGATACACCGGCATTCAGGATGTGTTCGAGAGCGAATATGGCGGGTTCTGCTCGACCTTCTCGCGTTCGCATGATCGCTACAATCTCGAGGCTCTGTCGGCCGGACTCGGCGAACGTTTCGAGACCATGCAGATCGCGCTGAAATTCTATTCCTGCGTCGGCAGCAATCACACGACGCTCGACGGCATTCGCGAGATTGAGGCGCGCCATCCTTTCAAGCTCGCCGATATCGAGAAGATCATCGTGCATGGTTCGCAGGTCACCGCAGATCACGTCGGCTGGCCCTACAAGCCCGAGGGCCTGACCTCCGCGCAACTGAACCTGCCCTATTGCATCGCGACCTATCTGCTGGAAGGCGATGTCTTCGTCGCGCAATTCACGCAGGACAAGGTCGCCGATCCGGACCGCATCGCGGTGTCGCGTCTTGTCGACGTGGTCGAGGATCCGGCGATCACCGCGCTGGGTTCGCGCTTCCGCCACAAGGTGCGTGTCGAGATTCGCTTCAAGAACGGCGATGTCGAAATGGAAACCGTCGAGGCGCCGCGCGGCAGCGAGGCGAAGTTTGCGACTGAGGCGGATGTCGTTTCCAAGTTCCGGAAGCTGGCGTCGACGCAATTCAGCAACGACAAGGTCGATCGCGTGGTCGATCTCGTGCTCAACGCCGAGCGCCTCGCATCGGCGCAGGACATTGTCGCGGCGCTGCGCGCCTGATCTGATTCAAGGAGAAGAACATGCGTATCTGTCGTTTTGGAGATGACCGTCTCGGCGTCGTCATCGGTGACAAGATTCACGATGTGACCGACGTGCAGACCGAGGTTCGCGCGCGCACGCCCTACGCCGCGAAATGCGACGCCGTGGTCGCGGCGCTGCCGCAGATCAAGGATCAGTTGATGGAGGCCGCCAAGAAGGCGCCGGGCGTCGATGTGTCGTCGGTGAAACTGCTCTCGCCGATCGCGCGCGTGCCCAAGGCCGTCGCGGCGCCGACCAATTATCAGGACCATATCATCGAAATGGAGGCGGCGCGTCAGGCGGGCGGCTCCAAGCACACGGCGAAGATCGGCACTGACGGGCTCTTCCTGAAAGCGGCGACCTCCATCGTCGGTCCCTCAGAGGGCGTGCCGGTGCGCTTCCCCGAGCGCCGCACAGATCATGAGCTCGAACTCGTCGTCGTCATCGGCAAGCAGGCCACTAACCTCACCATGGACAACGCGCTCGATTGCGTCGCGGGCTATACGCTGGGCCTCGACATGACGATCCGCGGTCCGGAAGACCGCTCGTTCCGCAAGTCGCCGGACGGTTATGCGGTGCTCGGCCCCTGGATGGTGACGGCGGATGAAATTCCGGATGTGACCGACGTTACCCTCGAACTCAAGGTCAATGGCGAGACGCGGCAGAAGACCAACACGGCCTATCTGATCTACAACGTCCGCCGCCTCATCGAATTCGCCACGTCCTTCTACACGCTTTATCCGGGCGATGTGATCTACACCGGCACCTGCTCGGGCGTCGGCCCGGTGAAGCCCGGCGATGTGATCACGCTCGAGTGCCCGCTGATCGGACGCATGGACGTGCCCGTGCGCGCGCATCAGGCCTGAACGGGGACGCGCACATGCTCTACAGAAAAAAGAATGGCCTTCGCATCGCCTACGACATCGTGGGCCGTGAAGATGCGCCCGTGGTTTTTTTCGGCCACGCGCTCGCATCCGACATGGGCATGTGGGCGGAACAGGTTCCCGCTTTCACGGCGGCCGGTTTCCGCGTGCTGCGCGCGGATCTGCGCGGCCACGGCGGCAGCGATCCGGCGCCGGGCCTCTATGCGATGGACGATCTCGTCGGCGACGCCGTCGAGGTGATGGACCAACTGGGCATCGACAAGGCGATTTATTGGGGCTTGTCGATCGGCGGCATGATCGGGCAGGGGCTGGGGATCAACCATGCCTCGCGCCTGCGCTCGCTCATCCTGTGCGACACGCAGAGCCAGTCGCCGGCCGACGCGCAGGAGCGCTGGGGCGCGCGCATCGTGCAGATCCGCCGCGACAATTCGCTGGAGCCGATCGCCGACACGACGCTCGGGCGCTGGCTGAGCCCGGAGTTCAAGGCGCGTAATCCCGGCCGCTGGAAACAGATTCGCGAGACGGTCGCGGCCTGCACGCCGACCGGCTACATCGGCTGCGCGGCGGCGATCCAGAATTTCAAATGGACGGATCAGCTTTCGAAGATTGCGGCGCCAACTTATGTGCTGTGCGGCGAGGATGATCCCGGCGCCAACCCGGAAGAAAACGCCATGATCGCCAGGACTGTACAACGGGGCGAATTCCTCATGATCCCGAAGGCGCGGCACTTGCCGAACATCGAAGATCCGGAGCAGTTCAACCGCATCGTCATCGACTGGTGCCGCAAGCACGGTTGATCTAGGATGTTTCCAAAATAAAAACCCGGCGCTGTTTCCAGCGCCGGGCTTTTTGTTGGCGTCCGGTCTGATCAGCGCGCGAAGCCGGTGGCGACAACCGGACCGATGAGCTTCTCATATTTGGCGCGGCGCACTTTCAGATGCTCTTCGCTGTCGAGAAACTCGATATAATTAAAAGCCACTTTCAGCGTCTTCAAATCAGGCAGCCCTGCGGGCGGCGGCACATCAGTGCGCGCCGAATAGGTCTGCGAGCGGCTCTGCACATCCTTCGACATCAGCCAATTTTCATAAAGCTTCGCCGCATTGACGTGAGGCGCATCCTTGAAGATGCCCATCGTCAGCGTGGTGATGGGCGTGGCGTCTTCCTGCGAAAAGGCGCGCTCGATCGGCTGGCCGGCGCGCTTCAGATTGTCGGCGGAACTCGTCACGTCAAAGGACGCGAGAGATTCGCCAGACGCGATGCTGCGCGACACGCCCAGATGCCCCTGCACGAATTTCGGTTCCTGTTTCAACAGGTCGGGGACGAAAGTCGGGCCATATTTGTCCGACAGCAGTTCGAACAAGAACAAGGTCGTGTCGTCATCGTGCGGATAGGTGAGCGTGATGCGGCCCTTGAACTGGGGTTTGAGAAAATCGAGCGCGGACTTCGGCACATCCTCAGGCTTCAAGAGCTTCGGATTATAGCCGTAGCTCATGTAATTGACCTGGATGGTCGTGAAGGCGCCGTCCGGGTCACGGTAGGCGGGATTGATCTGATCGAAGCCCTCGTGCTTGAAATTCAGCAGTACGCCGCGCTTTTTCCATTCGTGGAAATCCTGCACAGTCTGCAAGCTGATCAGATCGACCTTGAGGTCTTTCGCAGCGAGTTGCTTGTTGACCTCCTGATTGAAGACATTGCTGAAACCGCCCGTGTAGACGACCTTGATGCCCGGATATTTCGCCTCGAATTCGCGGATCAGGCGCTCGTTGGTTTCAGCCTGGCCTGAGCCGAAGAAGATCAGTGTGCCTTCCTGTTTGGCCTTCGCGTAGAGCTCCTGTTCGCTCTGCGCCTCGGCGGCCGGGGCGAGGAGGGCGGCAGCCGTGAATGCGGTCGCGAGCAGGGCAGCGGCGCGGATCGGCGCGAGTCGAGCCATTTCTTCCTCCTGGGATAAGTCTTTATCGTTGATGCAGCTTGGAATTTGCGAGAGCCTGCCGCCTAATTCAAAAGCGGCGCAGGCTCATTCAAAAGCCATGTCGAAGGCTGGATTTCACCTCGAGAAATCTGCTCGATAGCCAAGATAAGAAATTCGAAGGGTGGAAACATGAACCGGATCCTCGGCGCGCTGACCGCGTCTCTCCTGATCGCCGGAGCGCCTGCGTCCGCGGCCGATTTTTACGCCGGCAAAAACATTTCCATTCTGGTCGGGGCCGGCGCTGGCGGATCCTATGACGTTTATGCGCGCACGCTCGCCAATCACATCGGCAAGCATATCCCCGGCGCGCCGACCATGGTCGTCAAGATCGCGGGGGGTGTCGGCGGCGGCGTCGCCACGGCGATCCAGATGGAGCATGCCGCGCCGCGCGACGGGTTGACGATCGGCATTGTGCAGCAGACCAACGTCACCAGCCAGATCACCGAAACCGAAGTGGCCGGCAAGTATGACGTCACCAAGTGGCAGTGGATTGGCAATATGGCGCCGCTCCGCAATATGCTCGGCGTCTGGCACACGGCGCCCGCGCAGACGCTCGAGGATGCGAAGAAGATCGAGACGATCATCGGCGCCACCGGGCGCAATTCACCGACCTATACGGTGCCGGCCGCGCTCAATCAGCTGATAGGCACGAAATACAAGATCGTGCTGGGCTACAACGGCACGGCGGATCTCAACCTCGCCATGGAGCGCGGCGAAATCCAGGGTCGCGGCGCCAACTGGATCAGTGTCGTCATCGCCGCCCCGCAATATATCGCCGAGAAAAAATTCAAGCCGCTGGTCGTCGATGGCCTGACGCGCGATCCCACGCTGCCGGATGTGCCCACGCTGCTTGAACTCGCGCAAGGCGAAAACGAGAAAGCCGCGGTGCGACTGATCTCCGCCTCGGGCCAGTTTGCGCGCGCCTTCTTCTTCCCGCCGGGCGTGCCTGCCGATCGCGTCGCGATCCTGCGCAAAGCTTTCGACGAAACCATGCAGGACAAGGATTTTCTGGCCGAAGCGCAAAAGCTGAAGATGGAAATCGAGCCCACCGATGGCGCCTCGCTCGACAAGACAGCGCGCGAAATCATCGCCTCGCCAGCATCAGCGGTTACGCTGGCGAAACAGCTGATCGGCAGCAACTAGTTTCAGCCCTTGGGCGGAAGGCTGCGCAGATAGGCGACGATGGCGTCGAGATCTTTCGGCGTCAGTTTGGCGTAGAGCGACACTTCCATCGGGCCGGTGATTTCCGTTCCGTCCGGACGCTTGCCCGTAGTGATGATCGTTTTCAACTGCGCATCCGTGTAGCGCGACAGGCCCGTCGGCGTCAGGTTGGCGGATGTCACCACGCCGTTTGGCAGGCGGAAGTCCTGGCCGCCCGCGCCCAGACGGTTTTCCATATCGGCGCGGCCCTCGGGGCCCATCGGCGTGTGGCACTCCATGCAATGTCCGAGCGGCCCGGCGAGATAGGCGCCTTGCGCAATCTGATCGTCGGCGGGCGGGTTCGGCACGTGCCCGACCGGCGGCCCGTAGCTCGCGGGCAGCGGGTTCTTGTATTGCGACTTGGCGACGACGTTCTTCACCGGCGGAACCGTGCGCAGATAGGCGACGACCGCTTTTACGTCGTCATCCGACATGGCGCGGTAATCCCGCACCGGCATGGGCGGGCCGATCGTCGAGCCGTCCGGGCGCTTGCCTTCGCGCAGGGCCGTGATGATCTGCTCGTCGGTCCAGCCGCCGATGCCCGTTTCCACGTCGGGCGTGATGTTCGCCGTGACAGCCTGGCCGCCCATCTGCTTGTTGCCGCCCGACAGGAATGGCCCCGGCGGCTTGCCGCGCGGCGTGTGACAATCGCCACAGCCAATGATCCCGTTCACGAGATAAGAGCCCCGCTCCAGCGGCGTCTCGGCGAGGGCTGGCGCGCAGGCAAGGCCCAGAACAACAGCCGTCAGCAGACTCTTCGTGCGGTCGATCATCCTTGCGTTCCTGTCGTTGAGGAGAGTGTGGAAGCTGAACTTTACAAGATCGTAAGTCGAGCGGGAGACTGCATTTTAAAAATCTATCTCCCGAGGCACGTTTCCGATCATGCTGGCCGTGACAGCGCTGACTTGGCCATACGCGTTGCTCCCGAGACGGGCTTCAGTTTCGCAGCTAACATCGCGGCATGACGAAGGGTCAGATCACGCTCTACATGATGCTCATCACGCTGCTGGCGGTGCTCGGCATGGCGTATGGCTCGCCACGCCCGATGACCTTTCAGGAGGTCTTCGCATGGTTCACAAAGTGACGCCTTCCGCCGGCGCCGCGCATGACGCCATGGACAAACCGCCCTTTTCGCCGCATCACGTGGCGCATCAGCATGCGCCCGCGAAAGGTTAGCCTTGATCAAGTTCCTTCTCTACTGCGCGGCCGCTCTTCCGGTCCTGGCTTTCGTGCGGTCACTCATGTTCAAGCGCTCGCGCGCACTCCGGCAGGCGAGCGATGATTTCAATCGGCAGGTCGGATATCTGGCGCTCGCGATGCTGGGCGTCGCCGGGCTCGCGCTCATCTATTACATCTATCAGCAGTTCGCCGGGCGCTAGAGCGCGCTCAATTCAGGCCCGATGTGGGCGGCCCGACGTAAAGCTCCGATGCGACGAGGTATTGCGCATACTGCGCCCAAAGGGCTGCGAGTTCGTCCTCGCCCTTCTCTCGCAATGCATTCGAGACGGCCATCGCCTCGCGCGAGGAGGCGATCACACCGTCGATGACAAATTCAGTCATGTTCAAATTCATGGAGTCTCTCCATGCCGGCACACAAGCAATGTAGAAGCTTACGTCACGTTGTTCACGAAGCGCAAAAGGATTCGATGTTGCGATGCAGCGCGATCGCAGCTTGCAGCGCGCGCCGATCCAGAGTTCCATGCGGCGCATTTCAAAAACACAAAATGGGTGGAAACATGAAATCTCGTATCGCGCTGGCGGCCGTCGCCGCGCTGTTCCTGTCGTGCGGCGCGCAGGCGGCTGAATTGAAAATCCTCAGCGGCAATGGCGGCAAGGCCGCGGTCGCGGAATTGAGCGGGCGCTTCGAGCGCGAGACCGGAACTAGGATCATCCTCGATGTCGCGGTGAACCCGCAAATCCGCAAGCGCGTGCTGGATGGCGAAGCGTTCGATGTGACGGTGCTCAATCCTCCGGTGCTCGACGAATTGATTAAAGCCGGCAAGGTCGTGCCCGACACGCGCGCCGTGATCGGCCGCATCGGCGTCGGCGTTGGCATCAAGCAAGGGGCACCGCGTCCCGACCTGTCGACCGCCGACGGTTTCAAGAAAGCGCTGCTGTCAGCCAAGAAAGTCGCTTATCCGGAAGAGGGCGCGAGCGGCATTTATTTCGCCAATCTCGTGAAGCGCCTCGGCATTGAAAATGAAATGAAGTCGCGTCTCATGCCCATGCCGGGCGAATATAATGTCGAAGTGGTGGCGACCGGCGAAGCCGACATGGTGGTCGTCGTCGCCTCGCGCATGTGGGGCGTCAAGGGCGTCGATATGGCAGGCCTTCTGCCTGACGAACTGCAGACATGGATCGGATTCGCCGCCGGCGTCAGCACCAGCGCAAAAGACCCGGAGACCGCGCGCAAGCTCGTGAAGTTTCTGGTGGCTCCCTCGTCAGAGCCCTTCCTGCGCCAGATGGGCATGCAGCCCTTCGTCGAGTGACATCGCCGCACCCCCCGCACCCGCGCCATCCTTTGCTGGACGCGCCGGGAGGCGGGGCCTAGCTTGACATTGGGCCGGCAGTTTCGCCGGCCCATACGTCAAGGACGGCGCGATGCCCTATATACTTTTCCTGCATCCACGCTTCCTGCCGCTCGCGGCGTCGGTCGCGCTCTGCCTCGCGAGCCTCGTTGCGCTGCTGGCGGGAGTGATGTCTCTCGTGCCGGTGCTCGGCTTCCTGATCGGCGCCGGGCTCATGATGATCGGCTTGCACGATTTGCTGCAGACCAAGCACGCGGTCCTGCGAAATTATCCGATCGCCGCGCATCTGCGTTTCTTGCTGGAATCGATCCGCCCCGAGATGCGGCAATATTTCTTCGAGGACGAAAAGCACGGCCTTCCCTTCAGCCGCGACAAGCGCGCCATCGTTTATCAGCGTGCGAAACTGGAACTCGACAAGCGTCCCTTCGGCACGGCCTACGACGTCTACGCCGACGGCTTTGAATGGATGAACCATTCGCTGGCGCCCAAGCCGATTGCATCCACCAAGTTTCAAGTGAGCATCGGCGGGCCCGATTGCGCGCAGCCTTACGAATCCTCGATCTTCAACATTTCCGCCATGAGCTTCGGCGCCCTGAGCCCGAATGCGATCCACGCGCTGAACGAGGGCGCACGCAAGGGCGGCTTCGCGCATGACACGGGCGAGGGCGGGTTCAGCCCCTATCATCGCGCCGGCGGCGGCGACATCATCTGGGAGCTCGGCTCCGGCTATTTCGGCGCGCGTCACGTCGATGGTTCGTTCTCGCCCGAGCGCTTCGCGCAGACCGCCGCCGATCCGCAAATTCGCATGATCGAAGTGAAGTTGAGCCAGGGCGCCAAGCCCGGCCATGGCGGCGTACTGCCCGCCGCCAAAGTGTCGGCCGAGATTGCCGCGACGCGCGGCGTTGAAATGGGGCAGGATTGCATTTCGCCCGCCAGCCATCCGGCTTTTTCCACGCCGACCGGAATGATGCGCTTCATCGCACAATTGCGCGAGCTTTCGGGCGGCAAGCCTGTCGGTTTCAAACTCTGCGTCGGGCACGATTGGGAATTTCTCGCCATCTGCAAGGCGATGACGGCGACCGGCGTCTATCCCGATTTCATCGTCGTCGATGGCAAGGAAGGCGGCACCGGCGCGGCGCCGCTCGAATTCATAGATCACATCGGCAAGCCTTTGCGCGAGGGGCTGAGCTTCGTCAACAATGCGCTGATCGGCATCAACGCGCGCGAGCGGATCAAGGTCGGCGCCAGCGGCAAGATCGCCACGGCCTTCGATATCGCACGCGCGCTCGCGCTTGGCGCCGACTGGTGCAATTCGGCGCGCGGTTTCATGTTTGCGCTAGGCTGCATCCAGTCGCAATCGTGCCATACCGACAAATGCCCGACGGGCGTCGCCACGCAAGATCCGCTGCGCCAGCGCGCGCTCGTCGTGCCCGACAAGGCGCAGCGCGTCGCCAATTATCATCATGCGACCATGGAAGCGCTCGCCGAAATCACGGCGGCTGCGGGGCTCGAACATCCCGGCTCATTCCACGCGGTCCATTTTTCACGCCGCGTGTCGCAAAGCGAAGTCGCGACGCTCGCTGATCTCTATCCGCGTCTCGAGCCTGGAGAGCTGCTCGCGGGAACGCTGGAGGCGCGCTTCCGGCGCGCCTGGGATATGGCCGACGCAGAGAGCTTCGCGCCCCGCGCCTGATCTACTTGCCGCTGTTGATCTGCTTGATCGCCTCCAGAGTCGCAGGCGGGGTGCGCGCAAGCTTTTCGACAAGCGCCTGCAATTCTGCGCCCGGCACCGGGTCGATCTCCAGTTTCTCGCGATCGGCTTCAGCGAGCGCTGCGGAATCGCGCAGCATAGCCTCAAAAGCGCCGCGCAGCAGCGTCACCCGCTCGGCAGGAACGCCGGGCGGCGCCAGCAGCGTCCAGGCGAGGACGGCGTCCGACGTCAGGAATTCCATGATGTCCTTGTCGGCCTGAGTTTTCGCGAGATCGACGGCGAGCGGCACGTCCTGCAGATCTTTGTCGCGCGCGGTCGCGAATTGCACGAGGAAGCGAACCTTCTTCTCGTCATACCATTGCGGCGCGCGTTGCTTCAGCGAGCCGAGCGCCCAGCCGCAATAGCCGCCGACCTCGCCCTTCTCAAGCGCCATGGTGATTTCATTGCCGCCGGGATAACCCGAAACGATCTTGAATTTCGTATGCGCGATATCGTTGAGCGCCTTGGGGAAGGTCATGGTGCGCGAGCCCGGCCCCGTGGCGCCGACGATGACTTCGCTGTTCATCGCGTCAGCGATCGTGCGGATCGGCGACGTGTGCCAGACGAGACAGGTGATGTTGTCGCGCGACTTGCCGCCGATCCAGTTGAAGGTCTTGGGATCGTAGCGCGCCTGCGGATTGCCCAGCAGCGATTCCCAAACCGTACCGCCGCCGACAACGCCCAGCACTGTGCCATCGCGCGCCGCGTTGTTGGCGAGATGCGTCGTGGCGACAAGGCTGCCGGCGCCGGGCATGTTCTGCACGATGATCGTCGGCTTGCCGGGCAGGAAGCGCGGCATGTGACGCGCATAAAGCCGCGCCATCTGGTCGTAGGTGCCGCCCGGCGTGAAGCCGACAACGATGGTGACGACCTTGCCCTCGTAGAAATCAGCCGCTTGCGAAGGCGAGGCGAGCGCGATGACGGCGAGAATCGTCGCGCGAAGAAATGTTTTCGCTTTCATTCCACCATCTCCGCAAGCAAGCGTCCAAAGCCCGGCACCGGCTGACGCAGGCCGAGGTGGCGCTGGATATCCCAGCATTGCGAGGGAATCGCGTGGACAACAGGCACGCGGCAATCGCGCTCAAGATGCTCGATGATGTCGAGCGTGCGCCACGCGGGTCCCAGCATGTAGATCGCCTGCGCCGTTGGATGCTTGCGCATGTGCTCGCGAATCCAGCTGTAGATGAGGTGGCTCGAATATTCCTGCACCTTCTGGAACGGCACATCGAGGCCGACCATGTCGAGCACATCGAGTCCCGCGTCGCGGAAATATTGCGCATAGATATCGTTGATGGCGCCGCCGAAATAGCTGAAGCCGACGAAGCGCTGCGCCTGCAGCGCGCGCAAGGCGTCGACATGCGTGGTGCCCGATGTGAAAACCGGCACCTTGTACTCGGCCTCCCATTCCTTGATCAGCGCGGCCTCGCCCGCATAGCCCAGCACCATGAAGGGCGGCGCGCCAGAGGGGTTGATGACATCGATGCCGATCTCCGCGAGCTTCGCGACTTTCTTGCGATAGCGCACGATGGCTTCCTTGAACTCGTCCTGCGTGCCGCGTTCGATTTCGGCGAACAGCGGGATCACGCCGACGCCATCGGGAAGCATCTTGATCAGCTCCTCCATGCCGCCGGGACGATAGGTCGGGCGCACAATTCCCACAGTGCCGCGCCAGGTTGAAAAGGACATGCTGTTTCCTCCAGATCAGGGCGCACTGATGCGGCGCACGCGCGCGATGACGTCCGCAGGGCTCGCATAAGCGCGCGCTACGACGGCGGCGATTTCTTCACCCGAGGTGAATTGTACTTCCATGTTGCGTCGCGCGGCCTCGGCCCGAAACTCCGAATCTCTCATCATCTGAGCGAAGGCGCGCTGCAGCAGCGCGAGACGCTCGGGCGACAATCCGGGCGGTGTAATGAAAGGGCGGCCCGCGAGTTGCGGGGCGAGAAGCAGTTCGGCGGCGGCGCGGTCGGCATCCGTGTGCAGGACGTCGAAGATCAGCGGAACGTCGGGCAGTTCGGGATGCTTCTTCAGCGCGAGCTGCACGAGCAGATGCACTTTCTTTTGCGCGAGCCAGTCGGGCTTGGTTGATTTGAACGTCGACCAGAACAACGCCGGATAGCCCTCGATCTCGCCTTTCTCCAGCGCCAGCATCGCTTGGCCCGCGCTCGCGTAGCCGGTGATCAGCCGGATCTTCGCGCCCGCGAGATCGGTGAGCGCACGCGCGTAATTGGCGCTGATCGAACCGATGACGCCGGCCATGATCGTCTCGCGATTGCGCAGATCTTCGAGCGTCGCGGTCGGCGAGGTGACCCAGGTGAAGGCCAGCGCTACTTCACTGTTCGCCGAACCGATGTAGCCAAGTTTTGTCGCGTCAAACTGTTCGCCGCCGGGCGCGATCAACGGCTGGAAGGGAACGGTGTTCTGCACCTGCGCAATGGCGGTGCCGTCGCGCGGCGCGATGCGCGCGAGATAATTGGTCGCGACGATGCCGCCCGCGCCGACCATTTGCTTTACGAGAATATTCGGGCGTCCGGGAATCTGCTTGGGCAGATGCGCTGCGACAAGCCGCGCATAGGCATCATAGCCGCTGCCGGCTTCTGAGCCGACGAACATGTCCATCGTGCGGCCCTTGTAGAAGTCGCTGTCCTGCGCCCGCGCACTGAGCGCCGCTGCGCAGGCGCATAGAAAGACGAACGCACGCCAGCCTGCGGCTTTGCCCATTATCCCCTCCCTATGGCCGGACGCGTCTCGCGCGCGTTCCTGCAGGCTTCACGTCAGGCTGACGTGTAGTTTCCATATTTAATGAGATTGGCTTTTTGCTTCTCATTGCGTGGCGGCAGCTTGAACAGCCGCGCGGCGGTGCCGCCCAGAATATTATGTTTGGCCTTTTCCGACAGGAACGGCAGATCGTAGATCGTCGACGGCAGGTCGAAGTCCCAGTGCGGATAATCGGAGGCGTACATGAGCTGCGTTTCCGCGTTCATCATGCGGAACGTCGTCTCCAGCGCTTCCATGTCCTGTATTTCCATCGGCTGCGTCGAATAGAACATGTCACGCATGTAGTCGGACGGCTTCTTCTTCAGAAGCGGCGCTTCCGACGGGCGCATCATGTATTCGTGGTCGAGCCGCTGCATCAGGAACGGGATCCATGCGAGACCCGACTCGATCCAGATCACCGGCAGCTTGGGGAAGCGCTCGCCCATGCCGTTGATGACCCAGTTCGTGCAATGCAGGATGTTGTAGAAGCTGAAGCCGAGCGCATGAACCGAGATGAAGCGGTTGCAGCCCTTGAACACCGGCTCGCCCCAGTTGGGACCGGAGTGGAAAGCCAGCGACAGGCCGCGCTCTTCGATCGCGCGGTAGACTTTCATCAGCGAATTGTCGTGCACGGGAAGCGTGCGCACGGTCGTCACCATGAAGCCGGTGACGCCCTTGCGATGTCCGAATGTTTCCACTTGCCGCAGCGACGCATCGGGATCGGACAGCGGCAGCGCGAGCTGCGTGTAAAAACGGCCATGGTTTTCCGGCAGCACGACTTCGGTGAGCCAGCGATTGTAGGCCCAGCAAAGTTCGACTTCCATTTCCTTCTGCGGATGCAAGCCGACGTTGAGCATGCCGGTCGGGAACAGGCACGAATAGTCGACGCCCATCGCGTCCATCCAGCGCTCGCCGAGCTGTACGTCGCGGATTTTTCCGGCGTCGGTTTTCTCGCTGCCGCGCAGTGGATAGCGCGTCACGCGCCCGCCCATGTCCTGATACCCGATTTGCGTCGGCAGCAGCGCCTGCACGCCGTTCTTCAAGCGGCCGCCGGTGGTCAGCTGCTTGAAAACGTCGTTCTCCATGAATTCGAAAATTTCGCTGAAGCTCTCGTTCTCATAATGATGCGCGTCGCAATCGACGATCATCATGTCTTCGTACTTGCGCTCGCGCGCCTGCTCGGCGGCATGGGCGAGCAGCTTCGACGTATTGAGTTCATCGACACTGACGCGGCGTCCGCGATCGGCGATCAAATCCATGCGTTCCTCCCCGGGCCCACGTGGGCCATCGCCAACTTTGCGCGGCGTACATCGGTCAAGACTAGGATGACGCTGGACGCTCGGCAAGTTTTTGCAATCGCCCACGGTGCGGCTATCATGCGCGACACAGGCGCCACCAGAGCGCCGGATCAGGGGAGGAGGGGCGACATGGCCGCCAATCGCGACGAAACCCGTATCTACAACAAGAACAAGTTCAAGCTCGGACTGTTCGGCATGAATTGTTCCGGCGGTTTGAGCCTCACGCTCGCCCCCGAGCGCTGGGATGCGTCATGGGACAATAACGTACGCGCGGCTCGGCTCGCCGATGAAGCAGGCCTCGAATTCCTGCTGCCCATCGGCCGCTGGCATGGCTATCAGGGCCAGAGCGATACGCAGGGCACGACGTTCGAGACGTTGACATGGGCCTGCGGCCTGCTCGCCTCCACGCAGGACATCACGACCTTCGGCACGCTGCATGTCGCCTTCTGCAATCCGGTGTTTTCGGCCAAGCAGATGGTCACTGCCGACCACATCGGGCACG
Organism: Hyphomicrobiales bacterium; assembly: GCA_025356415.1. Lineage (GTDB taxonomy): Bacteria > Pseudomonadota > Alphaproteobacteria > Rhizobiales > Beijerinckiaceae > Terripilifer. The sequence goes on along the minus strand of JANXTB010000376.1, from coordinate 13,627 downwards.
GGCGTTTCGGGCTGAACATCGTGTCGGGCTGGAACCCGGTCGAGTTCGGCATGATGGGCGTCGAACTGCGCGAGCATGACGATCGCTACGCCTACAGCCAGGAATGGATCGAGATCGTCAAGCGCATCTGGTCGGAGGACGAGCCGTTCGATTTCGACGGCAAGATCTTCAAGCTGAAGGGCGTGCTCGGCAAGCCGAAACCCTATTGGGGCTCGCGGCCGATTCTCGTAAGCGCCGGCAATTCGCCGACTGGGCGCGAGTTCGCGGCCGGCAATGCGGATTGCCTGTTCACGTCGATCCCGAACCTCGACGAGCTCAAGCCGAAGATCGACGGCTTCCGCGCTGCAGCGCCTCCGGGCCAATTACGCAACATTTTTGCGAGCTGCCATTTGATGGTGCGCAAGACCCGCAAGGAAGCGCAGGATTATCACCATTACATCGTGCACGAGAAAGGCGATTGGGAAGCCGCCGCCTATGCGGCCGACTTCCGCGGCAATCGGCTGAACACGTGGATGAAGGAGCAGACGGATTTGAAGGCGCGCCTCATCAGCGGCGCCGGTTATCCTATGGTGGGATCTTACGACGATGCCGTGGAGACTTTCCTGAAGCTCAACGAAATGGGCCTTGATGGCCTTGCTTGCGGTATGATCAACTACATTGATGATTTCCCGCATATCCGCGACGAACTCCTGCCGCGCATGGAGCGCGCCGGATTGCGCGAGCCGATGAAGCGTTAGAAGAAGCGCGCGGCGCCTCAGACACTCAGCTGGTGGCGCCGCGTCAGCATATGGAACATCACGCTAACGCAGGTCATCAGCGCGATCCACAGCACGCCCATGGCGGCGAGTTCCGTCACCTGTCCGTTTTGCCAGAGCTCGAACAGTGTCACGGCCATCACTTCCGAGCCGGGGCCAACGAGCAGCAGCGGCAGCGAGACGGCCTGCACCGAGAGCAGGAAGATCAGCAGCCATGACGAGATCAGCGTTGCTGCGAGCAACGGCGCGAGGATCTTGAAGAACACACGCGCGCGGCTTGCGCCCGAGATGGTCGCGGCTTCCTCCAGATCTGTGTGCACCTGCATGGCGCCCGCGACCGCGTAGCGCATGCCGTACGGCAGGTAGCGCACCGACGAGGCAAGGATCACCGACAACAGCGTGCCATAAAGCGGCAGCGATGAATTCACGAAGACATCGAGAAACGCGACGCTGAGGATGATCGCCGGAAACACCAGCGGCACGGAGGCGATTTGGTCGATGATCCAGGCGCCCGGCGCGCGGCGCACGACGAGCCACGCGCAGAGCGCCGTGAAGGGCACGACGAGCGTCGCCGTCATGGCGCCCAGCGTCAGCGTATTGAGAATCGAATCGCGGAACGAGCCGGGGCCGAGCAGCGCCTGATAATTTTCCAGCGATAGCCGTGTGAAGGATTCAAGCGACACGCCGCCGTAAAAAGGCTGGAACGACGTGAAGGCGAGCATGGCGACGGGGATCACCGTCACCATCAGGAATAAACCGACGAGAAGCGCCGACGCGCCATAACGCCACCCGCCGAGATCGATGACGCGCGGCCGGAACCCCTTGCCGGTAATCGTCTGGTAGCGCTTGGCGTGCCGCGACAATTGGCTTTGCCAGAACATCAGCCCGAGCAGGATGATGATGAGGCAGACGGAATAGGCGCCCGCCTCGCCGTAATTAGGCGACCCTGCATGACGCGAGCTTTGATAGATCATCGTCGTGATGACATTGACGTTGCCGGCAAGGCCCACCAGCGCAGGCACTTCGAAGGATTCGAAGGCCTTCACGAAAATCAGCAGCGTGAGCCCGGCGAGCGCGGGCAGAGCCATCCGCAAGGTGACGCTGGCGAAGGCGCGCACGGGGCTGGCGCCCGACATCATCGCGGCTTCCTCGAAGGAGGCGTCGGTGGAGCGCAGCACGGCGGACATCAGCAGGAAGGTCAGCGGCACGAAGCCAATACCCTCGATCAGCATCATGCCCCAGAGCGAATAGACATCGAGCGCCTGCGTGGTGTTGAAAAGGCTCGAGAGGAGATCGTTCACCGGACCCGAACGCCCGAGCAGCAGCAGCCACGCGACTGTGTAGAGAATATGCGGTACGCCGAGCGAGATGATGGCGGCCAGGAACGCCAGTTTGCGGCCGGGCGTATTGGTGCGTTCGACGATCAGCGCCTGCACGGTGCCGATGGAAATAGCAATCACGGCTGAGCCGCAGGCGTAGATCATCGTGTTGACGAGGCTCGGCAGGAAGAAGCGGCCCGACACGAGTTGCTGGTAGAAGCGCCATGTGAAGGCGCCATTGGCGCCGTCGGGCAGGGTTTCATGCAGGCTGGCGTTGATGAGGAAGAGAGCCGGCGGCACGACTGCGATCAGCAGGACGGCGATCAGGAGCAAAACCAGCGGCGACACGCGCAGGTTTTCGGGCCAGCGAAGCGCTGGCCAAGGCAGGGTGGGACGCCGGGGTTCTTCGATCTGGGTCGTCACGGGCTGTTGTTTTCCTTATTGCCGGAACTTGTCCTCGAAGATTTTCTGCGAGCTTTCGTAATAACGATTGAGCTTTTCGGAGCTGACGAAAAGCTCCTGCACGCCAGCGACCTTCGGCACCACAGGCGCGAGCGTCTCGAGCGGCGCGACGTCCGGGCGCACGGGGAAATATTCCGCCTTCGCGAAAATGCTCTGGCCTTCCTTCGCGATGATGAAATCGGCGAGCAGCATGGCGGCATAAGGGTGGCGCACGCCTTTGGGCACGACCATTGTTCCGGCGGTGGAAGGCACGGGGCCGAGCAGCTGCGTGTTGACCGGCGCGCCCTTGGCTTTGCTGATCAGGGGATGATGCGCGAAAATGTTCAGCGCAATCGGTATTTCACCGGCGATGACGCGATCGACCAGCGTGCGCGCACTGCCCGAGCCGAAGTTGATGATCTTCTGCTGCGCCAGCTTGTCGAAATACTCCTTCGCCTTGTCCTCACCCAGCGTCAGGCGAATGGTGGTGATGAACAAAGGCGTGCCGCTCGACGTGTTGATGCGCCACGACAGCTTGCCTTTCCATTTGGGATCGAGCAGGTCCTCGTAGGTTTTCGGAACCTGATCGGCGGGCACCAACTTCGTATTATACGCGAGGCCGAAATAGCTGATGCGCGTGCTGGCCCAATTGCCGCGCGGGTCACGGTACATTTCCGGAAGCGCGTCGGTTGCGGGCGTCGTGAAGGGCACGGTGAGCCCTGACTCAACCGCGAGTTCGCCGACGCCCGTGCCCTCGACCAGATCGGCGACGACATTTTTTGCGCGCACTTCGGCTGAGAGTTTCGAGATGATCTCTTCCGTATCGGCGCGCCAGTAAGTCACCTTCACGAAGGGATATTTCTTCATGAACGCTTCGGCCATCGGCCGCAGCGCCTGATTGACGATGGCCGCCGAGTAGAGAACGACCTGGCCTTCTTTCTTGGCGCCGTCCAGCAATTGCTGGTCGCGATCGGGTGCGCGGCTCGTCAGAATTTCCTGCGCCATGGCGCTGGGCGCGGAGAGCAGCAGGGCGCCCGCCAGTGCGAGCGCCGACGTCTTGTTCAGAAGTGATGGCATGTCGATCTCCTTGCGCGCCGGGTCCGGTCTCAGGGGCCTTTCCAGCGGACGCCCGAGCCGGGCCCATCCGTCAGCCGCAATTCGCCGTTTTCGATTTCAATGCCGTCGAACGGATCGTCGAGCAGGCGCGCGAATTCGCCCAGTTCGCAGGCGTAATCGACGCCCGGCAGCGCGCAGGCGAGATGCAGCGCATGCGCGGACAAGAGGCGCGAGCCCACAGCCGCGCCCATGCGGTAGGCGACGCCCGCCTGCTCGCAGAGCCGCGCCGCCGCGATGGTGTTGCGCAGGCCGCCAAGCTTCGGGATTTTCAGCGACACGGCGTCGACCGCGCGCTTGGTGACGAGCTGGTAGATTTCCGCAAGCGAGCCCGCCGCCTCGTCGGCCTCGACCTTCACCGGCACGGTGCGGGTGACGAGCGCGAGCCCTTCGAAATCGTCCGCCTGCACAGGCTGTTCCACGAGGTCGATGTTGTAATCGGCCATGCGGCCAATTGCGATGATCGCGTTCTTGGTCGTGTAGGACTGGTTGGCGTCGATGGTCAGATGCACGTCGTCGCCGACCATCTTGCGAATGGCGCGCACGCGCGCGACGTCGAGATCGACTTCGCCGTGCACCTTGATCTTCAAATAGCGATAACCCTGATCGACCAGCTTGCGCGCTTGCGCGGCCATTTCATCGGGCGTCTTGATCGCGAGGATGCGCAGGATCGGCAGCCTGTCGCGCACCTTGCCGCCAAACAATTGACAGAGCGGCACGCCGAGCCGTTTGGCGAGAAGTTCATGCAGCGCGCAATCGATGGCGGCTTTCGCCTGCGGCGCGCCGCGCATGGCGCGATCGAGCGCGGCCCCGATGGCCTCGATGTTGTCGGCGTCATGGCCGACGAGATGCGGCTTGAAGTAAGCGAGCTCGGCTTCGAGCGTGGCGGGAATCGCGCCCATATGCGGTGTGGCCGAAGCGTAGCCGAAGCCCTCGTTGCCGGCCTCGTCCACGATGCGCAGGATGGAGCCTTCCGTCACCGGGCTCGCGCCGAGCGCGAATTTCCAGGTGGGATCTTCCTTGCGCATGACATTTGGATGCGAAGCGTAATCGCGGATCAGCACGGGCGACCTCCCTTTTATGTTTTTATCCGGCCCGCCTTTTGGCGTGGCTCGCGCGTTGCCCCGAAGGGCGACGCAAGTTCGTATTATTCGGTGCGCGGGCCGCTCTGGCAAGCGCGGCCCCGCAATGCGTCTTATTTCATCGTCTGCGCGATCATGTCCTCGGACGCCGCGGTGTCCTTCACCAGCCGCTCGGGCGGGACGAATTGTTCCCTCACGCGCCCTAGACCTTCGACGATCGGGGCGAGGTCGGCGCGCGTCGCTACGTCCTTGTGGGTCGGAAAGTACCCGGCCTCCGAGAGGATCGTCTGGCCCTCGCGCGACAGGATGAAGTCGGAGAGCAGCATGGCCGCATGCGGATGCCGCAGCCCCTTGGGGATGATCATCGTGCCGACCGTGCTCGCCACCGGATCGAGCAGGGCCGTGCTGACGGGCGCGCCCTTGGCCTGGCTGATCAGCGGGTGATGAGCGAAAATATTGAGCGCCAGCATCATCTCGCCCGCGATCACGCGATCGACGAGGCCACGCGCACTGGCGCCGCTGAGCGACGCCACCTTCTGCTCCCCAAGACGGCGCAGATAATCGCTGGTCTTCGCATCGCCCCATGCCATGCGCAGGTTGGTGACGAAGAGATCGGCGCCGCTCGCGCTGCCCGCATGCCACGCCATGCGGCCCTTGAAGCGCGGGTCGAGCAGGTCGTCGTAGGTCTTCGGCACGTCGCCCGCCGCCACGAGCTTGGTGTTGTAGCCGACGCCGAAGAATGAGCGGCGCGTCGGCGTCCACAGGCCATTGGGATCGCGGTAGCGCTCGGGCACATTCTCGATCGCGGGCGTGGCATAGGGCTGCGCGAAGCCGGCCTGGATGACCGATTCGCCCACGCCCGTACCCTCGACCACATCGGCCACCACCTTGCCGGCGCGCACTTCAGCGGACAGCTTGGTGAAAATGCCCGCCGATTCCGCGCGCCAGTAATTCACCTTCACGAAGGGATATTTCTTCATGAAAGCTTCTGACACCGGGCGCAGCGCCTGATTGACGATCATCGCCGAATAGAAAACGACTTCGCCCTCGGCTTTTGCGCCTTCGATAAGCGCCGCCTGACGGTCGGGTCCCGTATAGGTGAGCGGATTGTCGAGCGCGCGCGCAGGTTGGCTGGCGGCCAAGCCAGCCAGCATGGCCATCGTACCCGACGTGAATCTACGCGGCGTCCACATGCGCGCGGTTCCCTCCCATTGCGGCGCCCTTGTTGTCACGGCGCTCATTCTGCTGCTAATTTTACGCACAGGGTTCGCGGCTTGTCACCAGCCGCCAAAAAAAGACCCGCCAGGGGAGGAAACAGGATGAGCGACGAAGTCGCCGCCGCACGTTACGGAATTGACGCCTATCTCGACTGGGTGAATGCCGAGGGCATTCCCGTGGTGGAAGGCGATTACGCCATCGACCTGTTCGAAGTGGAGACGTCGCCCTGGGCGCGGGTCGGCGCGAAGGGCGCCGCCGTGCACCTGAAGGGTCGTGGCGATTTCTGCAATATGTTCCTGTTCGAGATCGCGCCGGGCGGCTCCACCGCGCCGCTGCGCCATCTCTATGAGGATATTTATTATGTGCTGGAAGGCGAGGGCTCGACGCAGATCGAACTGCCGGACGGCGCCAAGCGCAGTTTTGAATGGTCGGCGAAATCGATGTTCTCGATTCCGATCAACATGCCGCACCGCCATTTCAACGCGGGCGGACGCGACCGCGCGCTGATCGTCTCGACCACCAACATGCCGCTCCTGATGAACACGTTCCACAACGAGCGTTTCATCTTCGACAATCCGTTCAGCTTTCAGGAGCGCGTCGGCAAGGAAAACTACTGGACCGGCGAGGGCGACTTCATCCCGATCCGTCCGGGCAACCATCTCTGGGAAACGAATTTCGTGCCCGATATGGCCAATATCAAACTGCACGAATATGCCGATCGCGGCGGCGGTTCGAGCAATATCAAATTCGTGCTGGCGGATGGCATCATGTCTGGCCACATGTCGGAAATGCCAGTCGGCACTTACAAGAAAGCCCACAGGCACGGGCCTGGAACGCATGTCATCTGCGTCACCGGGCATGGCTATTCGCTGCTCTGGTATGAGGGCGACGCGGATTACACGCGCATCGAATGGAAGCATGGCGTCGTGTTTCCGCCGTGCCAAAGCCAGATCCACCAGCACTTCAACACCAGCTTTGAGCCCGCGCGCTATCTCGCCATGGGCATCGGCAACGTGCGCTATCCCTTCACCATGCAGAAGCGCCAGACGATGATCGGCGACAAGGGCCAGAAGCAACGCTCGTCGATGAGCATCAAGCAGGGCGGCAACCAGATCGAATTCGAAGATCAGGATCCGCGCATTCACGCGATCTGGCTCGACGAGATGAAGAAAGCCGGAATCACACCGGGCATGGATAAATATTTTTCGGCCTGACCAAGAACAAAACCCAAAGGGAGGACGACACATGCCGCACGACGCACAGGACCATTGGCACGAACCCACAGGCCTCACCAAGAAGGCGGGGCTGGGCACGTTCAAGAAGCCGCCCATGCCTTACGATACTTTCATGGAAGAGCAGGGCATTCCGATCGTGCGCGCGGTAGGCGTCAGCAAGGTGCAGAACCTGCCGCTGAAGCCGTGGAGCCGGATGGGCGGCAAGGGTTCCTTCATCCAGCTTTGGGGAACGGAAGGGCTCTGGGGCTCCTACGTCATCGAAGTGCCGGGTTCGGGCGCGCTCAATGTCGAGCGGCATCTTTATGAAGAGCAGTTCCTCGTGATCGAGGGACGTGGCACGACCGAGGTCTGGCAGGAGGGCGGCAAGAAGCAGGTGTTCGAATGGCAGAAGGGCTCGCTCTTTGCGATCCCGATGAACGCCTTCCACCGTATCGTCAACGCGTCGTCGTCGCCCGCCCTGCTGCTTGCGGGCACGTCGGCGCCCAACGCCATGAACCTCTACGGCAACGAGGATTTCATCTTCAACAATCCTTACGCATTCAAGGATCGGTTCTCCGGCGAGAGCGATTACTTCAAGCCTAAGGAAGACATTGCGTCCGACCCCGTGCGTGGGCTGGCCATGCGCCGCACGAACATGATTCCCGACATCATGAATTGCGAATTGCCGCTCGATAACCGGCGCTCGCCCGGCTATCGCCGCATCGAGCCGCATATGGCTGGCCAGCGCTTCTACATGTGGATTGGCCAGCATGAAACGGGCCGCTATTCGAAAGCCCACAAGCACGCGTCCGCCGCCGTGCTCATCTGCGTCAATGGCAAGGGCTACACTTACACCTGGCCCTCCGAAATCGGCTCGACGCCGTGGAAGGACGGCAAGGCCGATCAGGTGTTCCGGGTCGATTACGAGCCGGTCGGCATGGTCTCCGCCGCGCCGATGAGCGGCGACTGGTATCACCAGCATTTCGGCATCAGCAAAGGTCCGCTGCGCATGACCGCGTGGTTCGGCCCCAACAACTCGCGCGGGCGCCGTCCGGGCCGTCCCGGCGAGAAGGAGCGCGACCTCGGCGCCATCGATGTGCGTGACGGCGGCAATGCCATTCCGTACGACATGGAAGATCCGTATATCCGCAAGGAATACGAGGAAACCCTTGCGCGCGAGGGCGCAAAGTCCCGCATGGAAGACTGGATCTACGAGGAGCCCAAGGAGGGCGAAGAGCGGCCGATGCAAGAATTCAACGGCATGTAAGGCAAGCGACTTTCTGGGGGAGGGTCCAATGCTGACACGCAGACACGCACTCGCAACGATGGCCGGCGCATTCGTGCCGGCCATCGCCACGCAAGCGACAGCGCAAACGAGTTTCTATTCAGGCCGCACGTTGAACATCATCGTCGGCTCGTCGACGGGCGGCTATTACGACACCGCCGGGCGCACCATCGCGCGCCATCTCGCACGCTTCATTCCGGGCAAACCAAATATCGTCGTGCAGAACCAGCCTGGCGCCGGCGGGCTCGCCATCGCCAACAAGCTCGGCAACACGCTGGAGCGCGACGGATTGTCCATCGTGGTGATGAGCCGCGCTCTGCCGCAGCTCGCGTTTCTCAACGATCCGAATGCGAGTTTCGATCCGCTGAAACTCAACTGGCTGGGCTCGCTGTCGTCCTACAAGGACGACGCCTATCTGTTGGTCGTCAACGACACGTTTCCCGCCAGCAATATCGCGGAACTCGCCAAGCTTCCGAAGCCCGCGATCCTCGGTGGCACGCGCGGCGGCTCGACCAACATCACCTTCGCGCTGCTGGCCAAGGACATGGTCGGCATGAATGTCGATGTCGTGCGCGGGTTTCCCGGCGCCAATGAAATCTGGCTCGCGATGGAGCGCGGCGAGGTCGATGGGCAGATCGTCGACATCAGCGCCATTCAGGTCGGCCGACCGCAGCTCTGGGCGCAGAAGAAATTGAAACCGCTGATCGCTTTTGGCCGTACCACGCGCCTGCCCGATTATCCCGATGTGCCGATCGCGCGCGAACTGGTGAAGGGCGGCGACGATTTCGCATTGCTCGATTTCGCCGAACTGCCGTTCTTCATGGCGCTGCCGGTAGTCGCGCCGCCTGGCGTGCCTGAGGATCGTATGGCGATCCTTCGAAAAGCCTTCATGGACATGGCGACGGACGAGACGTTCCGCGCCGAGATGCTGAAAGCCGGCATCATGACCAGCCCCATCGACGGCGCCGCCGTGCATGCGTTGCTCGAAAAAGCCGCGCAGACGCCCGAATCCATCCGCCAGCGCTTCGCGCGCCTGCTCGCCGACAAGTGAGGCTTGAAATGTCCGATTACGTGCTGCTCGACATCCTCCGCGACGGTCAGGTCGCGACCATCCAGCTGAAGCGGCTTGAACCTCATATTCGTGATCTCATGCGCACGGAAAAGAAAGGCGGCGCGCAACGCGCCAGCGAGGTTGCGCGCGCGCTGAATGAATTGCGCAACGACGATTCCATCCGCGTGATCATCATCACCGGCAAGGACGACGTCTTCACGATTCCGCCCTCGTCCTACGGGCATCACGGCAATCCGGGCAATGACTGGGACATCCTGAGCGGCGTCACGCGCGCGGTCGAGGTGATGTGCACGATCGAGAAACCGGTGATCGCCAAGGTCAACGGCCATGCGGTGGGCTTCGGCGCAAACCTCGTGCTCGCCTGCGATTTCATCGTGGCGCGCGAGGACGCCATCATCGCCGATCATCACATGAGCGCGGGCGAGCTGGAGATCGACGGCAAGGTGGTTGGCTCTGCGGACCATTGCATGGTGACAGGCGACGGCGGCGCCGTCTTCGCGCCGCTGAAAATGCCGATGAACATGGCCAAGGAATATCTCATGCTGGCGCGGCCCTTCACGGCGAAGGAACTGGCCGGCATGGGCGTGGTGAATTACGCAGTGCCCGCCTCAGAACTCGACGCCAAGACCGATGAGATCGCGCAACGCCTGTTGAAGCGCAACGCCTACGCGTTGGCGATGACCAAGCGCGTGCTCAACAAGCAGATGCTCGCGCAGTTCAACCTCGTGCACGATGCGTCGCTGAGCTACGAGTTCCTGAATTTCTACATGCAGACGCCGCAAGCCAAGGAACTGGCGAAAGGGCGCGGCGAGGACAAGCTCTAAAGCGTTTAGTCCTCCAGAACCGTCTTTTCCTTTTCCGCCAGGAAGCGGACGAAGCGGTTCTTGCCATCGACCAGCGCGCATTTCGGCTCGATCGGGCGATCTGACAGCTCGAAGCCCATGATGATGACCTGCTCGCCCGCCTTGATCAGGTGGGCGGCGGCGCCATTCATGCAAATCGCGCCCGAACCGCGCTCGCCGGCGATGACATAAGTTTCAAGCCGCGCGCCCGACGTGTTGGACACCACGAGCACGCGCTCGCCCGGCCACAGGTTCACGAGGTCGAGCAGGTCGGTGTCGATGGTGATCGAGCCGATATAGGCGAGGTTCGCCTCGGTGACGGTGGCGTTGTGGATCTTGGAACGCATGAGCGAGCGCATACGGGTTTCAATGCTTTCAAGCTTGGGGGCGGACGGTTCCTAGACGCCTCATTTAGGCGTTGCGAGCCCCGGGCTCAAGCAGGTCTTGGCGCGAGCCTGTTCACCAGCATGGTGCCGATGGCCAGCGTCGAGAAGGCCGCCGAAATCCAGAACACGAGTTCGGGCCGCCCGAAATCCATGATCCAGCCATAGAGCGCCGGCCCGATGATCTGCCCGCCGCTATAGCCCGTGGTGACGAACCCGAACAGCGTGCCGACGCTGATGCGGTCGGTGGCGGCATGGCGCACGGAGACGTCGCGCGACGCGTTGACGAGCCCGCGCAGGGCGCCGGCGCCGCCAAGCAGCCCGACAGCCATCCAGAACGGCAGCCCGCCAGCTCCTGCGAGCAGGACGAAGAGACCCGAGACGCCAAAGCATAGCGCCAGCAGCAGCTCGTGGTTCTCGACCTTGTCGGCAAGCCAGCCGCCCGGCAGCACGGCCAGCATCTGCAACCCCTGATAGGCGGTCAGCGCCACGGCGGTGGCCGTCACCGGCAGGTGGTAGATGTCCTTGAACGCCACGACCGAGAAATGGACCATGCCGGAATTGGCCGCCGAGGAGAGGACATAGAAGGTGAAGAGCAGCATGATTTTTGGCGAAGTGACCAGCTCGCGCCAGGAATCGGCCTGCTTTTTCCGCGTCTTGCCCTCGCCTGAGAGGATCGAGGACATGAACAGCATGGAAACCGCCATCGCCATGCCGACAGCCCCGATGATGAGGACGGCGGGCCGCCAGCCTGCGAGCGCCGCGAGCAAGACCATCAGCGGCGGGGCGGTGAGAAAACCGAAATTGCCCGCCAGCGTGTGCGCGGAAAGCGCGCGTCCGAGCCGCTTCGTCGAAATGCGGGCGTTGAGGATCGAATAATCGGCCGGGTGGAAGACGCTCGATCCCGCGCCGGCCAGAAGCATGAGCGCGACCAGCTGCCAATATTGCGTGGCGACGCCGGTCAGCGCGATGGCGAGCGCGTTCAGGAACAGCCCGCCGGCGAGCACGCGCTGTCCGCCGATCCGGTTCACGAGGAATCCAACAGGCGTCTGCAGCAGGCCGGTCGTCACCGCATAGGCCGTGATGGTGAGGCCAAGCTCGATATAGCCGACGTTGAAATCCGTCCGCAGGAGAGGGAAGAGTGGCGGAATGGCGAGCATGTAGAGATGGCTGAGCAGGTGTCCGAAGCTGACCACCCCGATCACGGGAACCTCGTGTCGTGTATCGAGCGCTTCGACGGACATCTGGCGATCCTTTTCGTTGGCTTGCTCTCCCGGCCAGGAGTGCGGCCCAGAACTTCCCGCATAGCATCGACCCTGCCGCTGCGCCAGAGACAGAGCTGGGCGCGCGGCCGACAATTCGCGGATCATTGGGACTCGAAGAATCGGGTCAGGCGATCTGGCGTGCAAGCTGCGAGCGCTTTCGCGCCAAAGGCTGACGACCAGCTCGTTTTCGATAACGCGCCCTTGGACGCAACCTGGACGCAAGATCGCAAGTGCGACGTCTTGGCGAGCGTTCGTTGCGAACAATTGATGGACTTCTGGATTTATGTTAACAAAGTAACTGATAGTCGCTGAGTAGAGACGCTCCAATGCTGTCGACCCGCGAAATTGACATGCTTCGCCAGATCATCTCTCTCGCCGGGGCGCTGATCGCAAATGCTCATCCGGATGCCGGCAGATCTGTCACGACCAAAGGCGGCAAGGCGCTCACCCGTTCTGAAGTCGCGCCGGAAGCGAAGCGTCGTCGCCGCACCGGCAAAGAATTGGCGGAGTTCCGGAAAATGTTGATCTCCGAACGCAAGCGTGGCGTGCCGGTCGCGGAGCTTGCGGAGAGACACGGCATATCCGCCGCCTATATTTACCAACTCTGATTTAGTTGAATCTGGTTGGCGGATCGTCGGCAGGCCTGCGGAGGCGCCAGAGCCGATAACTCCGTTATCTGAAAAGGGGCGCGGCGGGGCGCCATCGCTATGCCTTTCGAGGGCTGTTATAAGGCGACAGTGGGATGAAAGGCAGATTATGAAAGGAGCAGGTCGCAGCGAAATGAAGATAGCGCTCATTACCGGCGTCACCGGCCAGGACGGCGCCTACCTCGCCGAGCTTCTGCTTTCCAAGGGCTACGAAGTCCACGGGGTCAAGCGCCGGACGTCGCTGTTCAACACCGACCGCATCGACCATCTCTATCAGGACCCGCACGAAAAGGGCCGCCGGTTCATTCTGCACCATGGCGACATGACGGATTCGTCGTCGCTCGTGCGCATCATCCAGCAGGTTCAGCCGGACGAGATTTATAATCTTGCGGCGCAGAGCCACGTCGCCGTGAGTTTCGAGGAGCCCGAATACACCGCCAATTCGGATGCGCTCGGCGCGCTTCGCGTGCTCGAGGCCATCCGCATTCTGGGCATGGAAAAGAAGACCCGCTTCTATCAGGCGAGCACGTCGGAGCTTTACGGGCTCGTGCAGGAAACGCCGCAGAAAGAGACCACGCCGTTCTATCCACGCAGCCCCTATGCCGTCGCCAAACTCTACGCCTACTGGATCACGGTGAATTACCGCGAGGCCTATGGCATCTACGCCTGCAACGGAATCCTCTTCAATCATGAATCGCCGATCCGCGGCGAAACCTTCGTCACGCGCAAGATCACGCGCGCGCTGGCGCGCATCAAGCTCGGCCTGCAGGAGTGCCTGTATCTCGGCAATCTCGACGCGCGCCGCGACTGGGGCCACGCGAAAGATTACGTCGAAATGCAATGGCTCATGCTGCAGCAGGAAAAGCCGGAAGATTTCGTCATCGCCACCGGCGTCCAGTACAGCGTGCGCGATTTCATCGTCGCTGCAGCCAGAGAACTCGGCATCGAGATCCGGTGGGATGGCGAAGGCGCCGGGTCCAAAGGCTACGAT
>JANXTB010000336.1 GCA_025356415.1 Hyphomicrobiales bacterium | reverse complement strand
CCTCACCCGCCGTCATTGCGAGCGGAGCGTAGCAATCCAGGTGACGCCCGCCGTTAGATGGATTGCCGCGTCGCTACGCTCCTCGCAATGACGAGGAATGGTTGGGAGGGTTGGCGCCTCACCTTCGCCCGAAGAGCTTCTCCACATCCGCCAATTTCAGCTCCACATACGTCGGCCGTCCGTGGTTGCACTGGCCTGAGCCTGGCGTCGCTTCCATCTCGCGCAAGAGCGCGTTCATCTCGTCGCCCGTGAGGCGCCGGCCTGCGCGCACTGAATGGTGGCAGGCCATGGTCGCCAGCACGTGGTCCAGCCCCTTCGCCAGCGATGTCGCGGAGCCGTGCTCGGCCAGCGTGTCGGCGACGTCGCGCACGAGGCGGATGGGATCGGCCTTGGCGAGGATCGCCGGCACTTCGCGCACCGCGACCGCGCCGGGTCCGAAACTCTCGATCGCGAGGCCCGACGCCTCGAGCTCGCCCGCATGCGACAGCAACCGCTCGACGTCGCCCTCGTCCATTTCGACGATGGCGGGAATCAGCAGAAGTTGCCGTGCAATGCCGGTTTCCTCGCGCTGGCGTTTCAACTTCTCGTAGACCAGCCGCTCATGCGCGGCGTGCTGATCGACGATGACGATGCCGTCGCGCGTCTGCGCAACAATGTAAGTATCATGCACCTGCGTGCGCGCGGCGCCGAGCGGGGCGTCGAGCGCTTCCGTCATCGGCGCGGCGTCATGCGCGCGCACATCAGCCATGGGCGTTGCGACATCGCTGGCGAAAGACGCCTGCGCGGACTCAGTGAAACCCGGCGACGATGGTGAATTGCGCCAGTCCCATTGCGCATTTTGCGGTACGGGCGGGCGCCAGCCCTGCGGGCCGCGCGCCAGCGTTTCAAGTGTGCGCGCGCCGCCCGTCGTGCTCGCGCGATGCAGGGCGCCCGCGAGTGTTTGCCGCAAGGCGCCGATGATCAGCCCGCGCACGAGGCCCGGATCGCGAAAACGCACTTCAGCTTTTGCAGGATGCACATTCACATCGACGAAGCGCGGATCGCACGCCAGAAAGAGCGCAAGCGCGGGGTGCCGGTCGCTCGGCAGATAGTCCATATAGGCCGCGCGCACAGCGCCGTTCAGCACCTTGTCACGCACCGGGCGGCCGTTGACGTAGAGATATTGCGCTTGAGCATTGGCGCGGTGAAACGTCGGCAGGCCGGCAAAGCCGGTGAGCCGAAACCCTTCGCGCTCGGCGTTGACGGCGAGCGCATTCGGCGTGAAATCCGCGCCCAGAATCTGGCTGATGCGCGCGAGACGGCCCTCGTCGCCGGCGCCGCAATCGACATGATCGAAGCCCGACAGATTGTCGCCGGACAAAGCAAAGCGAACGCGCGGATGCGCCATGGCGAGGCGCTTGACCACATCGGCCACAGCCTGCGCCTCGGCGCGATCGGTTTTCAGAAACTTCAGTCGTGCAGGCGTCGCCAGAAACAGGTCGCCGATTTCCACGCGCGTGCCCTGCGGGCCGGACGCTGGCGAAACCTCCTGCTTCAGGCCGAAATCGACGCGCAGGTGCGAGGCGTGATCGGCGCCCGCGCGCCGCGTCGTGATGTCGAGCCGCGCGACCGAGCCGATGGACGGCAAGGCCTCGCCGCGAAAGCCGAGCGTGGCGATGTTGGAGAGGTCGCCATCGGGAAGTTTCGAGGTGGCGTGACGATCGACTGCGAGCGCGAGGTCGTCTGGCGTCATGCCCTCGCCGTCGTCGACAACGCGGATGAGACGGCGCCCGCCCTCCTGCAACGCAATCTCGATGCGCTTGGCCCCGGCGTCGAGCGCGTTTTCGACGAGTTCCTTCACCGCCGACGCCGGACGCTCGACGACTTCGCCCGCGGCGATGCGGTCGATAAGTACGGGATCGAGGCGGCGGACGGGCATGGGCGATTCGCTCTGGGCAGGGAAAGTCGCATCCTATCACCTCGTCATTGCGAGGAGCGAAGCGACGCCGCCATCCATCTTTGGCAAAAATCAGATGGATTGCTTCGTCGCCTTCGGCTCCTCGCAATGACGAGGGGGGAGCGCGGGCCTACATCCCCACCGGACGTCCGGCCACCGCTACTAGCATCTGCTTGCCGTCGAACACGCGCCTTGCAGCCTTGTGCGTCGCCTCAAGCGTCACGGCGGCGACCAGATTGTTGCGCTCGTCGAGATAGGATGGCGCCAGGTTTTCGATCTGCAGGCGCACCAGCTGGCCGGCGATTTTCGTCGATGTGTCCAGACGCAGATCGTAGCTGCCGATCAGATATTTCTGCGCCTTGTCGAGCTCGTCCGGCGTCGGGCCTTCAGCCGCCAGCTTGCGGATTTCATCCTCGATCACCTGCAAAGATTCCGCCGCGCGCTCGTTCTTGGTCGATGTGCCGCCCACAAACGTCGCCGTGTGGCGATAGCTGAGAAGCTGCGAGTGGACCGAGTAAGCAAGTCCGCGTTTCTCGCGCACTTCCTTGAACAGGCGCGCGGAGAAGACGCCGCCGCCGAGAATATGATTCAGCACCATCGCGGGAATATGCTCGGCGTCATGCAGCGCAATGCCCGGCAGGCCGAAGCGGATCGTGGCCTGCGGCACATCGACATCGATAATCTTGCGCTGGCCGAGATTGCCGAGCACGACATCGGGCACGCTCGCGAGCGTGGTCTTTTCCGGCAGTGCGCCGAACACATCATCGAGCAGGATCGCGAGACGGTCGCGATCGATCGCGCCCACCACGGCCACTTTCAATCCGTCGCGCTGCATCACTGCGCGGTGCAGATGCACGAGGTCGTCGCGCGTGATCGCCGCGACGCTCTCCTGCGTGCCGCGCGAGGGGCGGCCATAAACATGCCCCTCAAAAGCGGCTTCGCGGAAAGCTTTTGCAGCCAGCGCATCGGGATCATTGGCCTCGTTGCGCAGTCCGGCCAGCATCTGCGCGCGCGTGCGCTCGATGGCGTCAGCATCGAAACGCGGATGGTTGACGGCGAGCTTCAGCAGGCCGAACGCCGCATCGATGTTGCGCGTCATGGTCTTAAGGCGGCCATGAAACGTGTCGCTGTCGGACGAGAAGGAAATCTCGATCGCCTTGTCGTCCATGGCATTGTGGAAGGCCTCAGAGTCGAGATCGCCCGCGCCCTCGTCCATCAAGGCCGAGAGCATGCTGGACGTGCCCATGCGGCCGGGCGCGTCCTGCGACGAGCCGCCCCCAAAGGCGAATTCCACCGCGACGAGCGGGACGGCGTAATCTTCAACCAGCCAGGCCTCGACGCCGTTCTTGGAAACGAGCTTCTGCACGCGCGCGGCGCGCGTCGCTTCGGGGATGAGCTTGCGGTCAGGCGTCTGGGGCGCGTTCATGTGCGTTTCCAATTGCAATTTCGTTTCGTCATTGCGAGGAGCCGAAGGCGACGAAGCAATCCATCTGATGGCTGCCGCTAGATGGATTGCTTCGTCGCTTTGCTCCTCGCAATGACGAGGGTGATGGAGAACGCCTAGGCGTTTTCTGTTTCTTCCTTCGGCAGCAGGAAGCCGGTGACGGCGCGGCGGCGATCGAGCCATTTGGCTGCGGCCCTGCGCACGTCTTCCGTCGTCACAGCGTCCATGCGCTCGGGCCAAGCCCGCACGTCCTCGACGCTCATGCCGGTTGTCAGCGCGGCGCCATACCAGCGCGCGAGCGAGGTCTGGTTGTCCTGCGCATAGATGGCGTCGGCGACGAGGCGCGTCTTGGCGCGGGCGAGATCGGTTTCCGCCACGCCCTTCTGCGCGATTTCGCGCACGATCTTTTCCACAGCTTCGTCGAGCTGTTCGAGGCTCACGCCCTCCGCCGGCATGGCGTAGAGCCAGAAGCGCGTCTCATCGAGCGCCGTGCCCATGTAATAGCACTCGGACACGACCGCGATTTTCTGCTCCACCACGAGTCGGCGATAGAGAAGGCTGGTCGGGCCGCCGCCCAGCAGATGCGCGAGAGCTTCCAGAGCCTCGGCCTCGCCGGGCTCAGCCGTGGCGTAGGACGGCACCAGATAGACGCATTGATGCGAGGGCTGCTCGACCTTTTCGTCGGTCAGCGTCACGCGGCGATGCGCGCGGGGCTCGGGCTCGCGCGGACGCTTGCGGTCCGGCGTGTCGCCACGCGCGGGGATCGCGCCGTAAATGGAGCCCGCCAGTTCGCGCACTTCCGCCTCCGTCACGTCGCCCGCGACGATCAGGATCGCGTTTTCGGGCGTGTAGAAGCGGCGGTAATAGGCGAGCGCATCCTCGCGACCGAGGTCTTCGATCTCGTGCTGCCAGCCGATGATCGGCTTGCCATAGGGATGGTGCGGATAGAGAGCGGCCTGCACGGCCTCGTGCAATTGCGCGGAGGGATCGCTGTCGGTGCGCATGCGGCGCTCTTCCAGCACCACGTCACGCTCGGGCGCAACCACATCGTCGGTGAGGACGAGGTTGCGCATGCGGTCCGCCTCATACTCCATCACGACGGGGAGATGGGCCTTGGGCATGCGCTGGTAATAGGCGGTGTAATCGTTGGACGTGAAGGCGTTTTCCTGGCCGCCGAGCTCCGCGACGATTTCCGAGAACTCGCCTTTCGGATGCTTCTGCGTGCCCTTGAACATCAGGTGTTCGAGAAAATGCGCGATGCCGGATTTCCCCGCCGGATCATCAGCCGAGCCGTTCCGATACCAGACCATGTGGGTCACGACCGGCGCGCGATGGTCGGGGATGACCACGACCGCCATGCCATTCTCGAGCTTGAAATGGGAGATGACCGGGCCAGTCGCGGCGGCGGCGCCCGTGGCGCCCGGGGTCAAGCCGGCCGATGCGGCCACGGAGGGTGATGCGGAAACCGGATTGCGTGCCATGAGCGCCCGAGGTTTGAATAGGGTTTCCACCGCCGGGCGCGCATGGAGATGCGCGGCCCCGGGCGGCGGGCTTATGGCAATATAGGATCAAAGGGAGCGAAGTTCACCCCCTGCGACGCTCAGCGATCTTCGCGACTGCGCTTGTCCTGGATCGCCTGCGAACGGGCGTCCGTGATGTCGTCTTCCTTCTTGATTTCGAAGGTATATTTTTGGACCGTCGTCGGCTTGCGATAGCCCGTCGGCGGATCGGTCAGGAACTGGCGCGAGGCCTCCCTGCCGGGCACCAGATCCTTGGTGTCGTCCGCCGTCGACCTGGTGTTCCTGAGCGAAGACCAGAAGGATTCCTGATTGCAGGGGCGGCCCAGCGGCTCGTTGCAGGAGGCGTCGGGGCCCGGACCTTGCGGACCACCAGCCGAGCGGACTCGGTCGAGCTCGGTGCGGCTGACGGGGTTGTGAACTTCATCGACGCGGGGCGCCAGCGACCGGGCGCGGTCAGCCTCGCGGCGTGCAATTTCCTGATCCTTCGGCCAGGACTTCGAACGCTCGGCGGCCTTGGGCTGCGGCGTCGGCAGGGCCGCGCGATTCTTGGGCACCACCAGCGGGGCGCGCTCGCGATATTCGATGCTGGCGCCGGGATCATTGTCGCCCGGCATGATGAGGCCGATGACGGAGGAGAAAATGTTCTCGCGTCCGTCGTCTTCGAGAGCCAGCGCGGGGCGCGTCGCGGCGGCGGAAAGCGCCAGCGTCAGCGCGGCGGCGCCAAGAAGGCCGATACGAGAACTCGTGTCAGTTCCAAGTTTCATGGCCATTCCCATCGTCAAATCGGGGTCGCTCGAGAGCCGGCGCAGCGCCAGCCGGGGGAAAGTGCAGCGTCATCGCGGCGATTTCGGGGCGCACGGCACAGACTCACGCGCCCAGCTTCTTCTCCGCGATAAAAAAGGACTCATACAGAAGAAGCGCTACGCCCGCAACGATGCCCACGTCGGCCAGGTTGAAGACGTACCAGGAAAATGTGCCGACGTGGAAATGGAAGAAGTCGGCGACCGCGCCGTAGGCCGCCCGATCGATGGCGTTGCCCAGCGCCCCGCCGATGATGAGGCCGAGCCCCAGCCCCGAGACGACATGGGTCGCGCGCCACATCCACCACGTCATGAGCACGGTCGCGCCAAGCGTCAGCGCGAGCAGGCCGTAGCGGCCAAGGTCGCTGTCGGCCTCGAGCAGCGAATAGGAAACGCCTTTGTTCCACGCCATCACCAGATCGAAGAACGGTGCAAGGCGCACCGGCTGGCGATTGGGCATGTCGAAGACGTTCAGCATCCACAGCTTGTGCGCTTGGTCGGCAAGCAGCATCAGCGCCGCCGCCGTGAGGCCAACGATGCGCGGCTTCATGTTGGAAATCGCAACGTCGCTCAAAGCAGGCCCGCGCTTTTCAGTTCGCGCAAGGCTTGCGCGTCGCGCGGCGTGACGTCCGGATATTCAGGGTCGGCGCCAACCTCTTCCGAGATTTTCCACGAGCGCAGGCATTTGCGGCCGCGTGCGCGTTCCACTTTCACCGTCACGCCCGGCGTTTCGGGCAGCGTGAAACCATCCGCCGGCGCCGCGCCAGCCTCGATCACGACGGCGCTGGTGATGAACAGTTCGGGCAGATCGAGGCCCGCCAGCACGTCGGCGTGTTGGGGTTCGAGCCACAGGTGCGGCTCGGCTTCCAACGATGACCCGAGGCGCTTCTGCGCGCGCTCGATT
>JANXTB010000320.1 GCA_025356415.1 Hyphomicrobiales bacterium | reverse complement strand
CGAGGAGCAAAGCGACGAAGCAATCCATCTTCGGCCGCCGTTGCAAGATGGATTGCCGCGTCGCTTTGCTCCTCGCAATGACGATGGCGGGCGTTGCGGCCTGTTCTGCTGGCGCGCAAGCCGACGCGGTCGAAGATTTCTACAAGGGCCGGACGGTCAACATGATCATCGGCCTTGGCGAGGGTGGCGGTTATGATTTCTCCGCGCGCCTCGTCGCGCAGCATCTCGGAGAATTCCTGCCCGGCAAGCCGACCATCGTGCCGCGCAACATGCCGGGCGCGGGCTCTATCGCCGCGGCAGAGCACGTTTACAATATCGCGCCAAAGGACGGCGCCACCATCGCGCTGTTCCAGCCGACCTTCGTGCTGGAAAAAATCACCGACAAGGCGCGCAAGTTCGAGCCGGAGAAGTTCGGCTGGATCGGCCGCGTCGATCAGGCCGTGCTCGTGGGACTGGTTTTCAAATCCTCGAAGGCGCAGAGCATCGACGAGATCAAGCGCGCCGAGACCGTGCTTTCCGCCAACGCGGCGGCCGGCACATCGGCGACGATTCCGTGGGCGCTGAACCGGCTCATCGGCACGAAGTTCAAGGTCATCCTCGGCTATTCGTCGAGCGCCGCGATGGGGCTGGCGCTGGAGCGCGGCGAGGCAGACGGCATTGGTTCGACGAGCTGGGATTATCTGCAGACGAAGCAGGAATGGTTCGACGACAAGAAGATCAAGATTCTCTACACGATCGCGCTCGAGCGCTATCAGGAGATCCCCGACGTGCCGACCGTGCTCGAACTCACGGACGTGGAAAAAGACCGCAACGTCCTGAAGCTGATGGCGAGCACATCCTCCATCGGCCGCGCGTTTCTCACGACGCCTGACGTGCCGAAGGAAAGACTCGCGGCCTTGCGCGCGGGTTTCGACAAGATGACTGCGGATGCGGCATTTCTCGAAGACGCCAAGCGCCGCAAGCTCGGCGTCGATCCGATGGGTGGCGAGAAATTGCAGGCCCTGATGGTCGATGTCGCGACGCAGCCCGACGAGGTGATCGAGGCGATGAAGAAAGCGGTGCTTCCGCCGGGGAAAGAGTGAGGCGTTTCTTCCCCTCTCCCGCGCTGGCGGGAGAGGGTGGCTGGCGCAGCCAGACGGGTGAGGGCGCCGGCAACATGAACCGCCCTCATCCGTCATGCTGCGCATGACACCTTCTCCCGCCAGCGCGGGAGAAGGGCGCGCCCGTCCCCATTTCCGCCCAGATTTCCGCTAAGGTCGCGGCATGTTTTTACGCGCCGCCGTTCTCGTCCTGCTGATCGCCTCGCCTGCCCTCGCGCAGGATGCAGAGGATTGCGGCGCGTGCACGGAACTCGATCGCGTGACCACGGCCGATCCGGTGGCGCCGTTGGATCTTCCGCAGCCGCCGCAAAAATCCGCAGCCGACAGAGGCAAGGCGATTGAAGTGACGCTGCCCGGCACCAACGACACGATCACCGTCTATCACAAGCCCGGCGCGGGCGTGTGGGTGAGCGATCTCGCGCCCGGCGGCGTTTTCGTGCGGCCGAAGAAAGACAAGCTCTCCGTCGAAATGAAGTTCTAGGCTGGCGTGCTCGCGATGAGGTCGCGCAACGTCATGATGGTCGACGCGTCGGCGATGCCATCGACGCGCGCGGGACGGAAATGGCGCTGGAACGCGCGAACCACCTGCTCGGTCGCGACATCGAAAACGCCCGTCACGGCGATGTCATAACCATACAGCCCGAACATCGCCTGCAGCGCCTGCACCGGTTGGCCTTCATCGCCCAGCGCAAAGAAGCGACCGCCAGCGATGGGCGCTGGCGCAACCAAATGACCAACGCCGCGCGCATGCAGCGCGTCCCACGGGAACAGCTCGCCCGGATCGCATTTGCGCGCCGGCGCGACATCGGAATGCGCCAGCACGCGCTCGGGGCGGATGATGTGGCGCGCGCAAATATCCGCGCAGAGCGAAATGGTGGCCTCGATCTGCGCAGGCGCGAACGGCGGCGAGCCGCCCTCGTGGCCCGGATTGACGATCTCGATGCCGATCGAGCGCGAGTTGATGTCACTCTCGCCCTTCCAGCATGCGGCGCCGGCGTGCCAGGCGCGACGCGCTTCGGGCACGAGCTGCAACACACCGCCATCCTCCCAGATGAAATAATGCGCGGAGACCTCGCTCACCGGATTGGTCAGCCGCATCAGCGCCTCCGTGCCGGTCGGCATGCCTGTGTAATGGAGGAGGATCATGTCCGGCCCCCCGCCCTTGCGCTCGCCATGGTTTGGCGAGGGAAAGACTTTCGAGGCGATGCGGGAATCCGGCTTGGGCTGGCTCATGTCGGCTTCATAACCGACGCCGCTTGACCCCGCCACCCCCGCCCTCTAAGCCGCTGAGGCCAGTCGGCTGGACGGCCGCTCCTTCACGGGAGAGGAAAGTCCGGGCTCCATGGAGACACGGCGCCGGATAACGTCCGGCGGGGGCGACCCCAGGGAAAGCGCCACAGAGAACGAACCGCCTTGGATCCGTCCGAGGTAAGGGTGAAAAGGTGCGGTAAGAGCGCACCGGGCTTCCAGTAATGGAGGCCGCATGGCAAGCCCCGCCGGGAGCAAGACCGAATAGGGGTGACGAGGTGCGGGAAACCGCGCCGGGCCTGTCTTCCTGGCCGTCACCCGGGTTGGTTGCTTGAGGCCATCGGTAACGATGGTCCCAGAGGAATGGCCGTCACGTGCGGGTGCAAGCCCGCGCCATACAGAACCCGGCTTACAGGCCGACTGGCGCTTTAACTTACGAGAAACCGGCGCGAGATCATCGCGCCGGTTTCGCGTTGTTACTTCTTCACCTCGAAACCGTGATGCGCGAAGACATCCACGCCCTTGGGCCCCGTGATCGCGGCATAGAGCGCCTTGGCGGCTTCGCTCTTCTCGCCGTCCTTGGTCATCGCGATCGCGTAGCTCGACACGAGCTGGTAGGCGTCCGGCAGATAGCCCGCCACTTCCGCGCCCGGCACGGCCATGATTTCGGTGGCCTGCGTGAAGCCGATCGGCGCCTTGCCGTCGGCGATCGCCTTGCCGACATCGAACCCGTCCTTGCCAAGCACCGCCTTCGCCTTCACCTGGTCGGCGACACCGATCTGTTCCAGCACCTTGCCGAAATGCACGCCCGTGGTGGAGCCCTGCGCGGGATCGGCGTAAGCGACCGCGGGCGCGGCGAGCAGCGCTGCCTTGAATTTCTCAGGGGTGGAAATGTCGATCTTCGGGGCGCCAGGCTTGCCGGCCATGCCCATGCGGACGCGGCCCACCACCACCGGCTCCCCATCAGCCAGCAGCGCCTTGGCGTCGCGCAGACCGCCCGACGACGAGAGCACGACATCGGCCTTTTCGCCGGCCTCGAGCTTCTTGCCGATGGCGCCCGCCGTGCCGTATGTGGCGACGATCTTGTGACCGGTTTCTTTCTCGAAGGCGGCGGAGATTTCTTGCACGGAATGCATGACCGCGCCGGTGCCGAAGACGCGGATTTCGGCGGCGCTGGCGGGCATGGCGAGCGCGCATGCGACGCCAGCGAGCAGAATGGCTCGGATCATGATGTTTCCTCCGTGGTTATTTTTTGCGTGGTTGTTTGTTGGGCGCGGATCATGGCAGAGCCGGGCCGTTGCGCAAGGCCGCCAACGCTTGCTCACGGTGGCGTGATCGGCTTGACTTCCGATGCCTCTCAACGCCCAATTCGGCCACGGGGCGCCAAGACGCCTTGAGGCGAGGAGACGTACATGAAGAGTTCACGACGCGATTTGATGAAGGCCGCCGGCGGCATCTCGCTGGCCGCGGCTGCGGGCGCGACGCCGGCTGCGGCGCAGGCCGGCCCGAAGGCCATTTTCCCGGTTGCACAGAAGACGATTCCGATTGTCGGCACGACCGACGTGTTTCCGGTGCGCCGCGTCTATTGCATTGGCCGCAATTACGCGGCGCATTCGCGCGAGATGGGATCTGACCCGACACGCGAGCCGCCGTTCTTCTTCCAGAAGCCGACGGACGCGATTCAGAACGTGAAGGTGGGCGAGGTGGCGGATCACCCCTACCCGAGCCTGACGAAGAATTATCACTACGAGGTCGAACTCGTCGCGGCGCTGAAATCGGGCGGCAAGAACATCCCGATCGATAAGGCGCTGGAGCATGTCTACGGCTACGCGGTCGGACTCGACATGACCCGCCGCGACCTGCAGCGTGCGATGGGCGACGAAAAGAAGCCGTGGGAAATCGGCAAGAGTTTCGATATGTCCGCGCCGATCGGGCCGATTCATCCCGTCGACAAGATTGGCCATTTCCAGAAGGGCGCGATCACGCTCACCGTCAATGGCGCCGTGAAGCAGAAGGCCGACCTCTCCTTCATGATCTGGAGCGTGGCCGAGCAGATCGCGAAACTCTCGGAAGCCAACGAGCTGATGCCGGGCGACATCATCTATTCCGGCACGCCGGAAAATGTCGGACCGGTGGTCGCCGGCGAGCTGATGGTCTGCGGCATCGACAAGGTCGGCGAGTTGCACGTCAAGGTCGTTTGAATCCGGCGCCGGGGCAACGAACGTGACTGCCG
>JANXTB010000294.1 GCA_025356415.1 Hyphomicrobiales bacterium | reverse complement strand
CCGAGATCGAATCCTGGCGTGACCTCGGCGACGGACGCATCGAATTCACCATGCGTCGCCTGCCGACCGCCGACTAGACGGGAACATCCGGCGTCTTCCACGCAAGATGCTGGCCGCCATCGACCGCGATCATCTGGCCGGTCACGCTGCGCGCATTCACAAGATACAACACAGCCTCAGCCACTTCTTCAGGCTCGATGCTGGCGCCAAGCGGAATGGCCGCCGCCTCGTGCAGAAATCCCGCCATGCCCTCGACCTGATTGGGCGCGACGGGCCCCGGCCCCACCGCATTGACGCGAATGCGCGGCGCGTAGGCCTGCGCCATCGTCTGCGTCGCGGTCCACAGCGCCGACTTGCCGATCGTGTAAGTGAAATAGCGCGGGTTCAGCCGCCAGACCTTCTGGTCGGTGATGTTGACGATGGCGCCCGCATCGCCCTCCGGCAATTGCGCGGCCAGATCAGCCGCGAGTTGCAAGGGCGCGCGCAGATTGACGGCCATCAGCCTGTCGAAAAATGCCGGATCGAACGCCGCCGGCGCATCCGGCTCGTAAACCGAGGCGCTGTTGACCAGCGCCTGCACAGGCCCAAGCGCCGCGCTCGCCGCCGCCATCAGCCGCGCGACTTCCGCAGGCGAACCCAGATCCGCGACGACGACACAGGCCCGGCCGCCTGCGGAACGGATGTCGTCCGCACGCGCCTGCGCCTCGTCGGCCGAGCGCGCGCTGGTGTGGAGCGCGATACCGAAACCGTCAGCCGCGAGACGGAGCGCGATTGCGCCGCCGATCCTGCGCGCGGCGCCCGTCACCAGGGCGTTGCGCCCGCCCTTGCCCACACCCATCCGGTCCATCCTCGCTCAAGCCGACGTAAAGTTTATCTGCCGCGCAATGCCGAGTCTGACAAGGCGCCCAAACACAAGCGCTGACTTGGCCTTTAAAAAAACGGTTCGGGCCAAGCAGACACGCGCCCCTTAACCAATTGTTATCCAAGCTAATCGGACCAGTACTGCCAAAGGTTAACGTGTTTTCGCGCAGATCTGCATCGTGGGACCAATGGTTAACAGAATTTCTGCGCCGCATTCTGGCGTTACTTGCTGAAAGGACTTTCGCCCGTTTCTTGCCCTATTCACTAACGGATTCAGAATCGTCTCGGTTAGATTTTAGTAACTGGTTGAATTCTAAACCGTCTCCATCAGGCCGGCAGCGTATCGTCGGTTGAGACAGGAGAGTTTCATGTTCAAGTCCCTTTTTGCCGGCGCCCTCGCCACCCTCATTGCGGGCGCCGCCATGGCCGCCGACCTGCCGCGCCGCTCGGCCGCCCCGTTCGCTGCTTCGCCGGTTTATTCCAAGGGCTTTTCGTGGACTGGCGTCTACGCCGGCCTGAACGCCGGCTACAATTTCGGCGACACGACCAATTCGGCCAAGGGCGCTATCGGCTCGGTCAACGGCGGCTCGCTCGGTGGCACGGTCGGCTACAATTATCAGGTCCAGCAGCAGCTCGTTGTCGGCGTTGAAGGCGATCTCGCCGCCGCCAACGTGAGCGGCTCGACCGGCCTCAACTCGGCCAAGGTCCGCTCGATCGGCACGCTGCGCGCCCGCGCCGGCTACGCCGCCGACCGCGCGCTTGTCTACGCGACGGCGGGCTACGCTGGCGGCCAGACCAAGGTCTCGACGGCGACCGGCTCGGGCTCGAAGTGGGAGAACGGCTTCGCGGTGGGCGCAGGCATCGAATATGCCTTCACGGACAACATCTCCGCCAAGGCCGAATATCTCTACACGGACCTGCAGCCGAAGAACTACGGCCTCGGCGCCGTCGACTCGGCTGGCGCCAAGCTGAACCAGGTCCGCACGGGCGTGAACTACAAGTTCTGATCTCGGCAAACTGCTGAAACGGAAAAGCCCGGCGGGAAACCGCCGGGCTTTTTTATGCGCTCAATCGCCGGGATGCGTCGCCTGATAACCGGGCAGGCTCTTGGCGAAACCATCGAACCATGCGGCGAGCTTCGGGCGGGTCGCACGCCACTCGCCCTTGAAGCGGAAATCGAGATAGCCGAGCATCGCCGCCACGGCGATCGTGCCCACGTCAATGGCCGTGCCCGGAACCTGCGCTTCCAGCGCGTCGAGGCCGGTGTCGGCCTTCTTCTGCTGCATGGCGATCCAGCGCGGCGAATGCTGCGTGGGCTCGCGGTAACGGCCCTCGTACATGATCAGGATCGCGGCTTCCATCACGCCGTCGGCGAGCGCCTGCATGGTGAGAGCGCGGAAGCGGGCCTTGCCTTCGGTCGGGATGATGCGGCCGCCGCCGGCAAGATGATCGAGATATTCGGAGATCACGACGCTGTCGAAGATCGCCTCGCCATCGTCGGTGATCAGCAGCGGAATCTTATTGAGCGGATTGCGCGAACGGATCGCGTCGCCGGGATCGGCAGAATTATCCACCAGCTCGATACGATCGGCGAGACCCAGCACGTGTCCGGCAATGGCGCATTTGCGCGCGAACGGCGATGCAGGCGAAAAACGAAGCTTCATGCGAGACCTCCCCAACCTTTTTTGCCCAACCTTTTTTGCCCAAGCTTTTCTGAGCTGCGGGATTTGTGCAGCAAGCACGCGCGTGGGGCAAGCGCGTGGGGCGGCCCGCGGGATCTCCGCGGGCTCAAAGCATCAAACAGGCTGGTTGGTGGAGTTCAGTCGAGCTGGAGGGCTACGGCCTTGGGGCCCTTGCCCTTCTTGTCCGGCTCGATCTCGTAGGTGATGCGCTGGCCTTCGGCGAGCGACCTCAGGCCTGCGGTCTCGACAGCGGTGATGTGGACGAAAATGTCGCGGCCGCCATCGTCCGGCTTGATGAAGCCATACCCTTTTTCGGCGTTGAAGAATTTCACCGTGCCCTGCTGCTGCGCCATGACGCCATTCCTCGAAAGTCACGCCCCCGATCAAGCCCCGTGCGGGCCAGAGCCGGTTCATGCTCCGGGCAAACTCGTCCGCGCTCCCCGCTTTCGGACCCCCGTGCGGGCTTCAATGAGCTGCGGGACATGTCCCGGCGCAGTTGGGGCCGTCACCTGCGTGAGTTGATGGCCCCGGAACCGCCCACCTAGAGACAGGGTGAGACAAAGAGGAAAAATTGGCAAGCGTAAGCAAAGTGTCAGCCTGACAATAATTTAGCCAGTACTTGCAAGAGACTTAGGACGTTGCCTCGCCGGTAATCGCCTCAATCGCATAACCGGCGCCGGGTCCGCGCGCGAACAGTTTGGCGAAGACCGGCAACAGCGCCCGCGCTTCGGCTTCGAGCACGTAAGGCGGGTTGACGAGGATGAGCCCGGTCGAGGCGAGCGGCCCATCGGTGCGGATCAGTTCGACGGTGAGCTCGAGCCGCAAGATGCGCGGGATCTCGCGCTCCTTCAGCCGCGCGATGAATTGCGCGACGGGGCGGATTTCCTTCACCGGATACCAGAGCGCGAACATGCCGGTCGGCCATTTGCGCCAGGCCATCGCGAGCGCCGCCTCCATGGCGGCGAATTCGTCGCGCGATTCAAATGGCGGATCGATCAGCACGAGGCCGCGGCGTTCGGTCGGCGGCGCCAGACCTTTCAGCGCGCGATAGCCGTCCTCGTGGAGCAGCCGCACGCGATTGTCACGGCCGATGTTGCGCTCCAGCGCGCGGCTGTCGTCGGGGTGCAATTCGCAAAGCGTCATGCGGTCCTGCTTGCGCAGGAGCTTTTGGGCGATGCAGGGCGAGCCCGCATAAACATAAGGACCGCCCTCGCGCGGCGGCGTGCCCAACGCCTGAAGATAGGGCTGCAGCAGGTCTTTCACGTCTTTGGACAGGTCTGCCTGCGCAAGACGGCCAATGCCGTCGCGCCACTCGCCGGTGCGCATCGCCTCATTGCCGGAGAGATCGTAGAGCCCCGGCCCCGCATGAGTGTCGATGTAGCGAAAGCCAGATTCCTTGCGCTTCAGATAGTCGAGCATGCGCGCGAGCAGCGCGTGCTTGAAGACATCGGCGAAATTTCCGGCGTGATAGGCGTGGCGATAATTCATGGCCTCTTATCGGCCACGCCCGGCGCAGTCACAAGGGCGGGGGCGCCTCAATCTGGCGCGCGCGGCAGGAGCGGGTCACGACTTCGGGACAGGGCGTGAACTCCCGCAGATCCTTCGACAGGCATATCCGCACTTCCTGCAGCACGCCCTTGGGGCAGGACACCGCGGCCATGCCGGGCCGCAGCCTTGGATTGGCCTCGCGGAACGCGCGCAGAATGTCCTCCGGCG
The DNA here is from genome assembly GCA_025356415.1 of Hyphomicrobiales bacterium. Taxonomy (GTDB): domain Bacteria; phylum Pseudomonadota; class Alphaproteobacteria; order Rhizobiales; family Beijerinckiaceae; genus Terripilifer. The sequence continues at coordinate 9,501 of JANXTB010000294.1, read as the reverse complement.
CGTAACGAGCCGCCTCCCGCGCTTCCGTCAACGACGCCGGAACAGTGACGCTGGCGCGCGCTCTCTGGACCTCGGCGAAATACGCGGAGGGCGCGAGCCCCGTGCAGCCGCCGTGCTTGCGCCACTCGTAACGGGCGAGGCTTTCGCTTGGAAAAAGATCACGCGCTGCGGCCATGTCGAGCCGGCTCGGCGGGCGCAGTCCCGCTTGGCAATCTGCGATCAACTCGCCATCACGCTGCGGCCACAGCCCATGCACGACGAAACCAAGCCGCGCGCCGGGCTCGCACTGGTCGCGATCGCGCGAACCCCGCGCCAATGCACAGAAGCCTGGCGACCACGAGAGCGCCAGAATGTAATAATCGAAGTCGCCCGGCGCGACCGTGGAGCGCGCGCGATTGTCCACGCGGGGCGCGCTCTTCTGGCCGAGGCACTTGTCGAGAACGCAATCCTGCGCCAGCGCGCGAGCGCCGAACGGGGCCGCCCCGGCGAAAGCCGCGAGCGCGAACAGCAGACTGAAAAGAACGATTCGCTTGCCGGTCATCCGGTCAGGCTAGGGCCGGGCTGAGCGACAATCCAGCCCATAAGCATAATTCCGGTCGAGACCGGAGATGCACCAGTTCGTGCCCCAGCCGATGCCGATGGGCCCGCCGCCCTCGACGATCGAATAGCTCATCTCGCGAACCTTCTGGTCGCTGAAGTACACCATCGCCGTGCAGTAACGGCGCGGAATGTAATCGACGCCGGTGGCGCGATAGCCGATCTCGCGGACATGATCGATCGTGACCATCGTCAGACCCGACTTCCAATATTCATTCTCGCGCGCGCGGAAGTCGTAATTGATCTCGTCGAGAACTTTCGAATAGTCGCAGAAAGGCACTGCGCCGGAGAAAGGCGAGTAGCGCTGTTCGGCAGGCGTCAACGGGCGGGCGTGGGCCACGCTGACAAATCCTTGCGCCAGCGACAAAGCCAAGCTCAGGATAGCGAGACCGGAGGCGGCCGTTTTCATTGCAATGCCCTTCTGCTGCGTTGAAGAGCACGATGTGCCTCGCGCGCAGCAGGGTCAAGATTCAGCAAGTTTCAGAATGGCGTTTCACGCGAGAGCGTGGCGCCTGCGCATATGCAAAGCTTACGCTTATGCAGCCTTTTTCTGATAATCCTTGATGTCCGAGAAGGTGATCTTCGGCCACTTCTCTTCCTCGTATCGCAAAGCCCAAGGTGAAGCCGCGAGGAATACGGGAGCGCCATCGAGGTCTTCCGCGAGCGAACCGGAAAATGCGCGGCGGAATTTATCAAGCTCGAGCGGATCGTCTGAGCTGACCCAGCGGCACAATTCGAAACGGCTGGGATCGAAAGAAACCGGCAGGCCGTATTCCGCCTGCAAGCGCTCGATCAGAACGTCGAGTTGCAGCGCGCCGACGACGCCGACGATGGCGCCCGAGCCGTCCATCGGCGTGAACACCTGCACGACGCCCTCTTCCGCCATCTGCTGCAAAGCTTCCTTCAGCTTCTTCGCCTTCATCGCGTCGCCGAGCTTCACGCGGCGCAGGATTTCGGGCGCGAAACTTGGCACGCCGCGGAAGACGATGTCCTCGCCCTCGGTCAGCGTGTCGCCGATGCGCAAGGTGCCGTGGTTGGGAATACCCACCACATCGCCCGCGTAAGCTTCATCGGCAATCGCGCGCTCCTGCGCGAAAAAGAATTGCGGCGCATTGAGCGCCATCGGCTTGCCAGTGCGCACCAGCTTGGCCTTCATGCCGCGCGTCAGCTTGCCCGAGCAGACGCGCATGAAGGCGATGCGGTCGCGATGGTTGGGATCCATGTTCGCCTGGATCTTGAACACGAAGCCGCTCATCTTCGGCTCGCGCGGTTCGACAATGCGCGTCGCGGTTTCAAGCGCGCGTGGCGGCGGCGCGAACTCGCTCAAGCCATCGATGAGATCCTGCACACCGAAAGTGCGCAGCGCCGAACCCCAATAGACCGGCGTCAAATGACCTTCAAGAAAAGCCTTCTCGTCGAACGGTTTCAGCGCATCGACGGCGAGACTGAGCTCCTCGATGAAGGCCGCGCGCTCGTGCTCGGGCAGAAGCCCGGCGACCACCGGATCGTCCGGGCCGTTGACCGGGCGCGGTCCGCCCTCGGCGTCGATCAGGCGGATCTGGCTCTTGCGCAGATCGTAGGTGCCCTTGAAGTCGCGGCCACGACCGATCGGCCAGGTGATCGGCGCAGTGTCGAGCGCCAGCGTCTTCTCGATTTCGTCGAGCAGGTCGAACGGGTCGCGCGTCTCGCGGTCGAGCTTGTTGATAAAGGTGACGATGGGAATGTCGCGCAGGCGGCAGACTTCGAACAGCTTGCGCGTGCGCGCCTCGATACCCTTCGCGGCGTCGATCACCATGATGGCGGAATCGACCGCGGTGAGCGTGCGGTAGGTGTCTTCCGAGAAGTCTTCATGGCCCGGCGTGTCGAGCAGGTTGAAGACGTTGCCGGCATATTCGAACGTCATCACCGAGGTGACGACCGAGATGCCGCGTTCGCGCTCGATGCCCATCCAGTCAGAGCGCGTCTGGCGGCGGTTGGCCTTGGCGCGCACTTCGCCCGCGAGCTGGATCGCGCCGCCGAACAACAGCAGCTTTTCGGTGAGCGTGGTCTTGCCCGCGTCCGGATGCGAGATGATCGCGAAGGTGCGCCGCCGGCTGACGGGATCGGGAGTGGACATGACGGCCTGACCGGGAAGCGGGGCCGCAAGGAGCCCCAAGAAACCAAAACGAAACGAAACCGGGCCGGGGTTTAACCCGGCCCGGCTGAAAAATCCAATGTTTGCTGACCCTACTCCGCCGCGCGGGGCTCGGCCTGCACCGGAGCCTCGAGCTCGGCGCCTGTCGCCTTCTCGCGATCGTGGCTGTGGTCGCGGGCGATGAACGTGTAGACCGCCGGCGTCACGAACAGCGTGAACAGCGTGCCGATCGACATGCCGGCGGCGATCACGAGGCCGATGTCGAAGCGGCTGCGCGCGCCCGCGCCCGAGGCCAGGATCAGCGGGATCATGCCCACCACCATGGCGGCGGTGGTCATCAGGATCGGGCGAAGACGCACGGCGGCGGCATGCTCGATCGCTTCGCGGCGCGAGTAATGCTCCTCTTCCTGAAGCTTGTTGGCGAACTCGACCATGAGAATGCCGTGCTTCGTGATGAGGCCGATGAGCGTCACAAGTCCGATCTGCGTGTAGATGTTGATCGACCCCGCACCCATCACGCCCAGCACGTTCAACGGCAGCATGGCGCCGAAGATCGATGTTGGCAGCGCGATGAGAATGATGAGCGGATCGCGGAAGCTTTCAAACTGCGCAGCGAGCACGAGGAAGATGACGATCAGCGCGAACACGAAGGTCACCGCAAGCGCGCTGCCCTCCTGCACATATTGGCGTGCGTCGCCGTTGAAGTCATACGTGTAGCCTTCCGGGAAAGCTTCCTTCGCCTTCTGCTGCAGGAATTCAATCACCTCGCCCAAGGTGCGGCCCGGGAACGGCACGCCCGACAGGGTCGCCGAACTCAGCTGCTGGAAGGACGTCAGCGCGTTCGGCTGCACCGTGCTGGACACGCTCGCCACCGTCGAGAGCGGCACGAGTTCGCCCGTACCGGTCTTGACCTGATAATGCGTCAGCCAGTCGTCGGTGAGACGGAATTCGCGCGGCGCCTGCGGGATCACCTGATAGGAGCGCCCATACAGGTTGAAGCGGTTCACGTAATTGCCGCCGAGCAATGTCGCCAGCGAATTGCCGATGTCCTGCATCTTGATGCCGAGACGATTCGCCTTGCTGGCGTCGATCGCCAATTCGATCTGCGGCGTGTCGAACTTCAGGTCGCTGTCGGTGAAGATGAACATGCCGCTTTCGCGCGCCGCCGTCTGCATCGTTTCGAGAAGACCCGCCAGCTGCTGGTAATCGCCCGTCGAGCGAATGATGAACTGCAGCGGCGGACCGCCCGTCGAGCCCGGCAGCGCCGGCGGCGCAAAGGCCAGCACCTGCGCGCCGGTGATGTTGGAGATCTTGCCCTGCAATTCCTGCAGCACCTGCTTCTGCGTGCGCTTGCGCTGGTCCCACGGCTTCAGCAGCAGGCCCACGAAGGCCTGATGCACGCCGCCCGAACCGTTGATCGTGAAGACGTGGCTTTTCTCGGGGATCTGCTCGAGCACCTTGTAAAGCGCGCCTGTCGTCTGCTCGAGATAATCGAGATTGGCGTATTGCGGCGTCTTCACGAGCAGGAAGAGAATGCCCTGATCTTCTTCAGGCGCGAGCTCCTTCGGCGTCGAGACATACATGATGCCCGTGAGCGCCAGCACGCCGACGAGGACCAGCATTGTCATGGCGCGGAAGTTCAGCGTCTTGTGCAGCCGGCGCTGATAACGCTGGCGCAAAGATTCAAAAATGCGATCGAGACGCGCGGCCAGTCCGCCATGGCCCACGACCGGCGGGCGCAGAAGGACCGAGCACATCATTGGGGTCAGCGTCAGCGCGATCACGCCCGACACCACGACGGCGCCGGCGAGCGTGAAGGCGAATTCGCGAAACAGCGCGCCGGTGACGCCGGTGACGAAGCCGATGGGCGCGTAAACCGCCGCCAGCGTGATCGTCATCGAGATCACCGGCAGGGCGATTTCCTGCGCGCCCTTGAGCGAGGCGGCGAACGGCGTCATGCCGTCTTCGATGTGGCGATAGATGTTCTCCACCACGACAATCGCGTCATCGACGACAAGGCCGATGGCGAGCACCAGCGCGAGCAGAGTCAGGAGATTGATCGAATATCCCATCGCCAGCAGCGCGATCATCACGCCGACAAGCGACAGCGGAATCGTGACGATGGGGATCAACGTCGAGCGCAGGTTGCCGAGGAACAGGAAAATCACGATGACGACGATGATCGCCGCCTCGCCGAGCGTCTTGGCGACTTCATAGATCGAGGCGCGGATGAATTCCGTCGCGTCATAGGCGATGGCGCCATCGATGCCCGTCGGCAATTGCGCCTCGATATCCGGGAACGCCGCGCGCACCTTGTCGATCACCGTCAAAGGATTGGCCGACGGCGTCGCGTAGATGCCGACAAACACGGCTTTCAAGCCGTCGAACACGGAAGACGAGTCGACCGACTGCGGGCCAAGCTCGATGTCCGCGATGGACGACAGACGGATCAGGCTGTCACCGCGCGCCGCGACCACGAGATCGCCGAACGCCTCAGGGCTCGACAGCGAGGTGAGCGCATTGATGCTCGTCTGCGTGAAGTCGCCCTTGATCTGGCCGGCGGCGGACACGAAATTATTGGCGGCCAGCGCATCGCGCACATTGATGGGCGTCACGCCGCGCGCGGCCATGCGGTTGGGATCGAGCCAGACGCGCATCGCGAAAGTCTGTCCGCCGAGGATCTGCGCATTGCCGACGCCATCGATGGTCTGCAGGCGCGGCTGCACCACGCGAGTCAAATAGTCGGTGATCTGCGCGGGCGTCAGGACCTTCGAGTTGAAGGACATGTACATCAGCGCATAGCCCTGCCCCGTCTGCTTGACGACGATCGGATCATTCGCCTCGCGCGGCAGCGACGAGCGCACCTGGTTGACCTTCGACAGCACGTCCGTGACGGCGCGGTCGGGGTTGGCGTTGAGGCGCAGGTTCAGCGTGATCAGCGACGTGTTCTGCTGCGAGTTGGAGACGATCGTGTCGATGCCTTCCGTGCTCGCCACCGCCTGCTCGAGCGGCGTCGTGATGAAGCCCTTGATCAGGTCCGCGTTGGCGCCCGGATAAGTCGTCGTGATGGTGATCGTCGTCTGCGCCAGCTCCGGATATTGCCGGATCTGCAATTTCGAGGCGGCCTGCAGGCCGATCAGCAGGATGAGCAGGCTGACCACCGTCGACAGAACGGGGCGGCGGATGAAAAGGTCTGTAAAGGAACCCATGTGAACAGCGCTCCTTACTGGCGCGGCAGTTCTTGCGGGGCCTTGAGCCCGGCGTTGTCATCGATGCGCACGCGCGCGTTGGGCTGCAATTTCAACTGGCCTTCGGTGACGATGCGCTCGCCCGACTGGACGCCATCGGCGATCGCCACGCGGTCGCCGCGCGAATCGCCTGTCTTGACGACGCGACGCTCGACAATGAGCGCCTGATCGGCGGGCGCGGACGCAGCTTGCGCGGCGCCGGGCTGCTGCGGGGCGGGCTTCACGACGTAAACAGTGTCGCCATAAAGCGAGTAGGACACGGCGGTGCGCGGCAAGGTGACAACCTGACGACCCTCGCCGACCAGCACGGAAACATTGGCGAACATGCCGGGGCGCAAGTCGCGCTTCGGATTGCCGACCTGCGCGCGCACAATGATGGTGCGCGACTCGATGCTGACGCGCGCATCAATGGACGTCACCTTGCCGGAGAAGGTCTTGTTGCCGAAGGCGTCGACAACAATCTCGATGGGCTGTCCGACGGTGACGCGCGCGATCTCCTGCTCGGGCACCGGGAAGTCGACATCGATGGGATCAAGCTGCTGCAGCGTCACGATCGACGTGCCCGGCTGCACATATTGACCGGCGTCGATCTTGCGCAGGCCAAGGCGTCCGGCGAAGGGCGCGGCCAGCGCCTTCTGGGCGATCAGCGCGCGCGTGCGGTCCGCGGCGGCGGCGGCGGAATCGCGCAGCGCGAGCGCGGTGTCGACATTGGCGGTGGCGGTCGAGCCGCCGGTCACGAGCTGGCGCTGGCGATCAAGCGCGAGTTCGGCGTTGCGCAACGTCGCGAGATTGGATTTCAGATCGGCCTGCTCGACGGAATCGTCGATCTGCACGAGCAGCTGGCCTTTCTGCGCATCCTGCCCGGAATCGAAATTGATCGAGCGCACGACGCCGCCAACTTGCGGCGAAACATCAATGCCCTGCACCGCGCGGAACGTGCCGATAGCGGCGATGCGCGCTTGCCATGTCTCGGTCTTGGCTTCCGCGGCGGCGATGGCCGGCACGGGGCGCGGCGCGCCGGCGATGAAGCCCTTGATCATCTGCGGCTTCACGCTGAACTGGAAATAGGCGAGCCCGCCTGCAAGTCCCGCAAGCAGGATGAAAACGATGATGAAGGCAGCCGAACGTTTCATGGAAATCACCGGAATCGACGGAGCGCCCGCCGTATGTTGAAGATTGGAACCCGCCTGGCTATCGATGCAGACACAGGGGCGACAAAGGTCCAGCTTTGGCCCGTGCGCTTTCTACGCCATGTTTGGCTGAACGATCACGAGTGAACCAAAACCCCGCCGCACGCAAGTGGGGGCGCCAAACATATGGGGCGCCTAGTACTTCAAGTTTATGACAACGCATTCCGGTAGGGCAATCCGGTCGCGGGACGCCGCAATAGCGCGGCCTCCGGCCAATCGCGGCGGTCTCGACCGCGGCCATGCTCGTGGTCGCCCACCTGCGCATGCCGATGGGCTGGCGCAAGGGAATCGCCTCGCGCTTTCCGCCCCCGCCCGGCGCGAAACGCCCTCTCCAAGTGATCGCGAAAGAGGCTGAAGCCGTCCAGTAAACCGGCGCCGGCCCGTGCGCCTGCCTAACTGGCGGGCAAGTTAAACCTTCGTCATGGTGTCCAAGCTATCATTGCACAGTTTTTGATGGCGCCCCGCTTGCTTGCCTGATGAAATAGACGGAGTCGGCGTAGGGAGTGTTGGGCATTGGCGCAGGGCCGTTTTTTTGATGAGATGACACAGCCCGACGGGCTACCACGCGCAGTCTACGAGCGGGTGAACCGTTGGGTGTCCTCAGCGCCGCCGGAATTGCTGGCGTCGCGGCGCACGCAGGCGGAGCTGATGTTCCGCCGTATCGGCATCACCTTCGCCGTCTATGGCGACAAGGATTCGACCGAGCGCCTCATCCCGTTCGACATCATTCCCCGCGTGCTCGGCCGCTCCGAATGGACGCGCCTCGAAGCAGGCCTGATCCAGCGCGTCAAAGTGCTGAACATGTTTCTCGCCGACGTCTACGGGAAAGGCGAGGTCATCAAGGCCGGCATCATCCCGGAAGACATCGTCTATCAGAACGAGCATTACCGTCCCGAAATGCGCGGCGTTCGCGTGCCGCACGATGTCTATGTCCATATCTCCGGCATCGATATCGTGCGCATCGACGAAAATGATTTCTACGTGCTCGAGGACAATGCGCGCACGCCGTCGGGCGTGTCCTACATGCTCGAGAACCGGGAAGTGATGATGCGCCTGCTGCCCGAGCTCTTCGCGCAGCACCGCGTCGCGCCGGTGGAAAATTATCCCGACGCCCTGCTCTCCAGCCTGCGCTCGGTCGCGCCGCGCAACGCGGGCTCCAGCCCAACATGCGTGCTGCTGACGCCCGGCATCTACAATTCGGCCTATTACGAGCATTCTTTCCTCGCCGACAAACTCGGCGTCGAACTCGTGGAAGGCAGCGACCTGCTGGTGAAGAACGACGTCGTCTACATGCGCACGACGCAGGGGCCGCAGCGCGTGGATGTCATCTACCGCCGTCTCGACGACGACTTCCTCGATCCGCTCGCCTTCCGTCCCGATTCCGCGCTCGGCGTTCGGGGCCTGATGAGCGCCTATCTCGCCGGCAATGTGACGCTCGCCAATGCGGTCGGCACCGGCGTCGCCGACGACAAGGCCGTCTACACCTACATGCCCGAGATCATCAAATTCTATCTCGGCGAAGAACCGCTCTTGAAAAACGTGCCGACATGGCGCTGCCGCGAGCCCGAAGCGCTCAAATATGTGCTGTCGCATCTCGACGAACTGGTGGTGAAAGAGGTCAACGGCTCGGGCGGCTACGGCATGCTCGTCGGCCCGCACGCCACGAAAGAACAGATCGCGGAATTCGCCGTGAAGGTCGCCAACGATCCTGACGGTTTCATCGCGCAGCCGACTCTCTCGCTCTCCACCTGCCCCGCGTCTTTCGACGCGGGCATCGGCGGGCGCCATGTCGACCTGCGGCCCTTCGTGCTGTCGGGCGCCGATGGCGTGCGCGTCATCCCGGGCGGGCTCACCCGCGTTGCGTTGAAAGAAGGTTCTCTCGTGGTCAATTCCAGCCAGGGCGGCGGCACGAAGGACACCTGGGTCATCGATGACGAAGTTGGGGGGGCGGCCTGATGCTCTCGCGCACCGCTGACAATCTCTACTGGCTTTCGCGCTACATGGAGCGCGCCGATTTTCTCGCGCGCACCATCGAGGCCGCGCAACGTCTCGCCACACTGCCGACAGCCTATGGCGGCACCGGCACCGAGTGGGAAAGCACGCTCAACGCCGCCGGCGCGCTCGAGGGCTATCGCGAACAGATCGGCGAAGTGACTGAGGCGCAGGCGATTCATTACCTCGCGTTCGAGTCGAAAAATCCGTCCTCGATCTGCAATTGCATCAAGTCCGCGCGCTTCAATGCACGCGCGGTGCGCACCGCGCTGACGATTGAAATGTGGCAGGCGATCAACACCGCCTGGCTCGAAATGAAGCGCTTCGAAATGGCGATCGG
>JANXTB010000286.1 GCA_025356415.1 Hyphomicrobiales bacterium | reverse complement strand
TCGGCCGCAACCCGAAGACCGGCGTCGAAGTGCCGATCACCCCACGGAAGGTGATGGTGTTCAAACCTTCGAATATCCTAAAGTCACGAATCAACAGCGGCCCTGCCGCTGATCTCGTCGACTAGGATAGGAGAACCGGCCATGGAAAGACCAGCTGACGCCTTCCGGACGATCAGCGAAGTGGCCGACGATCTTGACCTGCCGCAGCATGTGCTGCGGTTCTGGGAGACTCGCTTTACCCAGATCAAGCCGCTGAAACGGGGCGGGGGGCGGCGGTATTACCGCCCCGACGACGTCGAGCTCCTGCGGGCCATTCGCCACCTTCTTTACGGCGAGGGCTACACGATCCGTGGGGTGCAGCGCATCCTGAAGGAACAGGGCGTGAAGGCGGTCATCGGGCTCGTTCGCGCGAGCGCCGCTGCGCGCGATGGCGAGCCGCCAGCCACGCTCCCTGCCGGCGCAGCGTCCAAGGAAGAGCCCTTGCTGCAGGCGCAACCGCGCGACGCCGCTGCGGGCGATACGCTGACGTCCGCAAACATTCATGTGCTGCAAGCCGCTTTGGCCGAAATCGTCGAATGCGCGCGCATCCTGCATGCGGCGCGTGGGTGAAATTGTTCGGCTGAAACCGGCTTTCTTGAGGCGGCGGCGGTTGCGCGCGGGCGCCTGCTTCTCTATAAGCCGTGACGTCGGAGTGTAGCGCAGCCCGGTTAGCGCACTTGTCTGGGGGACAAGGGGTCGTGGGTTCGAATCCCGCCACTCCGACCATTTTTCAATAAGTTCGTCCATCCTGGCGTCAAGAGCGGCAGGCGCAGAGCGTCGAAGAGGCGGGCCAGTTAGGCCCGCCTTGTCGCTTGGGTCGAAACTACTTGGCCCCCGAATTTGCGGTCACGCGATAAACCTTGCCGTTTCCATCATCGGAAAAAAGCAGCGACCCGTCCTTCGCAAAGATCACGTCGACAGGACGGCCCCACACGTTTTCGTCGCCTGATGTAAATCCGGTGACGAAATCCTGATACTCGCCGGTCGGCGCATTATCTTTGAAGGGCAGCCGCACGATCTTGAAGCCCGTGTGCAGAGATCTGTTCCATGATCCGTGGAGAGCAACGAACGCGTCCCCGCGCATGGATGCGGGAAACATCGAACCCGCGTTAAAGGCCAGTCCAAGCGGCGCGGAATGCGGTTGAATCAGAACATCCGGAACCGTCAATTTATCCTTCAGGTCAGGACGCGGGCCGCCTTCCGGACGATCGTCCTGATGGGCGCCGATGTAGAACCAAGGCCAGCCGTAGAAGCCGCCTTTCTTGACGCTGGTGACATAATCAGGAGGCGTGTTGTCGCCGAGCAAGTCCCGCTCGTTCGTCGCACAGAAAAGCGATCCCGTGCCCGGCTGTATGGCCATGCCGGAACAATTGCGAATGCCGGCGGCGAACACCTTCTTGTCCTTCCCCTCCGGCGTGTAGGTCAGGACGTTTGCTCGCCACTCCTCCTTGCCCCACGTTGAACCCGGACCATGGCTGGCCTCGAAGGCCGGGAGGTCGGCAGGCCGTGGCCCCAGTGTGTCGGTAGCGACATTGCTGCCCGAGCCCACCGCGACATACATCGTGGCGCCGTCTTCCGAGAACACGACATCGCGCGTCCAATGGGAGGGACCGACAATCAGATCATCAACGATGGTCTGCGCTGGTCCGGTGGCCTTCATGTCTCCGGCCTTGTAGGGAAAGCGGACGACCTTGCCCTGCATCGCCACATAGACCCAGGTGGGGTTCGGACCGGGCGGATAGAACGCGATCCCGTAAGGGTCTTTCATGCCGTCGGCGAATACCGTTGTCTGCTCGGCCTTGGACCCATCCTTTGATGGACGCAGGACTGTCACCTTGCCTTCGGGGCGCGACTGCGACAGGAAGATGTCCCCGTTCGGCGCGACGCGCAGCACGCGCGCTCCGGGAAGGTCTGTCGCAAACGGCGCGACGGCGAACCCCTCCATTGTCGAGAGCTTGGCGCCCTCAGGTTGCGGCACGACCTTGGACCGGTTGGCGGCCGATTGCGTGGCGAGGGGGGCCGCGACATCAGCGGCCGTGATCTTGCGCAGGACGCCGGGGGCGTCCGATCGCCAATCACCGAAAGCTGCGCTTCCTGTCCGAACATCGGCGGCCATCAAGGATTGCGCATAAAGCGCCGAAGCCCCGACAATGATGATTGAAGCTGTTTTGCGCATTCTGCTCCCCATTTTGCTTTTTTGAATCCGACGCATCGCTTCATGCGAGTGCGGATTCTGTTGAAGTCATGGCTTTAAATGCGCGAGCTCCCGGGCAAGCGCTTCTCGTTGCGCAGCATCAATGCCTCGCATCATGGCCGTCATGGCTGGTTGATTGACGCGCAATTCCGTGGCGAAAGCCTGCATTTGCTCCACCAGGTAACGCTCATTCTGTCCGGCAAGCCGCGGCGCCGGATCCTTGTCGGTCTGGCCGCCTTTCAGGTCAGCGCCGTGACAAGCCGTGCAGGCTTGCCCAAGATCGGACAGATGCGTTTTTGAAATCGGCTCTGCAGGATCGGGCCAGGGTTTCGCCGCGACCCGCTCGGCAGCTTCCGCAAAGCGGGCGCGCGGGATCCCTTCAGCCATGGATGACATGATCTGGCTGTCGCGACTGCCGTCACGGTAATCGTTCAATTGCTTCGCGATGTAAGCGGCGTTCTGTCCCCAGATCACCGGCATCGTGCTGTCGCTCGGGCGGCCCGTCTGCCCGTGGCATGACCAGCATTGGCTCAATTCGCGGTCGAGCGCATCCTCAGCGCGAGCGCCAGTCAGGGGGGCCGCAGTGGATATCAGGCAAAGGGCGAGAAGCCTCGCTACAGAGCGCCAAGCCAGCAAATCGATACTCCTCCCAGGCGATAATCCGCTTACGACTCGCCTTGCTCGCAATTCTTGTCTCGTCAGCGGCACAGGATGCGCGCCGTTATCCCGCCACCACGAGTTCAAGAGGGAAGTTGTCGACGCATTCGCTTCCGGTGTTCGTGATGATGTAGGTGTGACCGACGAACATGCCGAACATTCCGTCCGCGCGGATCGGATTGGGTTCGGGCATGATCACCATGCCGGGCTTCAATACGCGCTCGAACGGTTCGGCGTGCGTTGCTTCCTTGAAGATGTGCGGACCGTCGGTGACGATGTCGATGCCGTGCGCATGGATGGGCCGCGACTGCGCGCCGTTCTGCCGGAAGAAATCGCCCGCGACGCGGATGTCTTCGACCGTGGCTCCCGGACGCATCGTCTTCGCCATCAGCTCGAAACCGGGCTTGGCGATGTCGTCCCAGAACCGGCGAATGTCGGCGGGCGGCTCGCCAATGCAAACCGGCGATCCGATCTGCGCCGTGTAGCCGCGATAAGACGCCGCGATTTCCATATTGACGATGTCGCCCTGCTGCATGATCCGGTTCGAGGGTCGCGGATTGCCGAATACCATTGAGGGATTGGCCATCGGCGTCGTGCCGATGATCAGGAAATCTACGTCGCCGCCGCCTTCCATGATCGCGGCGCCCGCAGCCGCGCGCAGCTTGTATTCGGGGATGCCCGGGCGCGCGCGGGCGACGAGCGCATGCATCGCGTCTTCGCAGAGCTTGCCGGCCTTTCGCACGCAATCCAGTTCTTCTGGCGAATGAATGGAGAGAAGCTCATGCATGATCCCGTAGGTCAGCACGATCTCCGCTTCGGGCAGGCCGGCGCGCAGGCTTTGATGCTGATTGACCGGCATGTGGTCGCGGTGTCGCGGATCCACTTCGAGCAGCCCGATGCGCCCGCGCTCGAGGCCGAGCTCCTTCAGGCGCTCCACCATGACTTCGGCATATTTGCCGCTGCGGCTGTTGCGCACGTCCGTGACGGCGCCGGAGACTTCGCGCCGCACCGCCTCGCAATGCGTGCCGCCCATGGAATAGACGAGCGTCGGCTCGCCTTCGAGAGGCACGAGCACGTAGCTTGCGAGCGCGTGCCACTCCCAATGTCCGGTCAGCCAGAGCATGCCGCCGCCGAAACTCCAGTGGCTCGGTCCGCCGGGAACGATCACCGCGTCGAGCGACAATTCCTTCATCTTGCCGCGCAGCGCCGCATAGCGGCGGTCGTATTCCGCGCGCGAAAATTGCTCATAGACGGCGTCGGCGTAATAAGGCGTGCCGCGCATGCCGTTGAAGGCGGCGTTCTCATCGAGCCGGCCGCGGATCTGTTCCCAGTTTCCGCCGCTGCGGGGATTGCTCTGCACGTTCATGGGATCAATCCTTGCAACCGTTGATCGTGGTCTCGCCGCCAGCGGCCTCGAGAGCTTCGTTAGCGAGTGCGATGTCGACCACTTGATCGAAGTTCGGCTTCTTGGCGGCTTCGATGTCGCCGTTGGCGACATCGTTGTCGAGCGTCCAGTTGATACGCTCCTTGTTGAAGCCGGTGTTCACGGCCCACAGGCAGTTCTTCGTCAGGAAGTCATAGGCGAACTCGACGGCGTCGCGCGGCTTCTCCGTCGCCTGCATCATGACGGGGATCACTTTTTCCTTTTCGCGGTAGATCGCGCGATTGGCCTCGATCATCGCGGCGACGACATCGCGCAGCAGGGCGCGATCGCGCGCGATCCAGTCCGTCGAGGCGCCGTAGGAATTGAAAGTCACCATCGGCAGAAGTTCTTTCAGCGAAATGAGGACATGCGTTCCCGGCTTCTTCTGCTGCGCGATGAAGACATCCTCGGGATGCAGCACGACGCCATCGAGCTGTCCTGTCAGCAAGCCCGGCAAACGTCCCGCCGTGCCCTGCGAAATGAAGATGGCGTCCTCAACCTTGAGGCCGCCTTTCTTCAGGACCTCGCGACCCATCAGCCAATTGTAGCCGCCGATCCCGCCAGCCGCGCTCAGCCTCTTGCCTTTCAGGTCAGCGAAATCCTTCACGCTTTCGGAGACGACGTAACTCTGCGGTGGACGCGGCGCCATGCCCCAGATCTGCTTGGCGCGAATGCCTTGCGCCACCGCGGCTGCGGTGAGGTTGTTGATGGATGTGCCCTGCGCGACAGCTGTGATCGCCGTGCCGGCGGCGCCGCCGTCGAACTGGATGATGCTCGCGTCGATGCAGTGCTTGGCGAAAAGCCCCAGCGCCTTGGCGACATATGGCACGGTGTGAATGACGTTGGGCGGGGAAACCGAGACGCCGATCTTCATCGGCCGCATCGTCGGACAATTCGTCGGCGCCTGCGCGCTGGCCTGTGTGGCCGCCCCTAACGCGCCGATCAGGGTGGCCGCCGCCAGGGCGAGCCAG
>JANXTB010000232.1 GCA_025356415.1 Hyphomicrobiales bacterium | reverse complement strand
GATCGAGACTGTCTTATCGCTCATCACACATGCACCTCGGACCGAAAGCATCCGGTTTAAATTGATGGATATTCTCCAACTCTCACGGCTGCAACGGGCCACAGAGACTTGTCTTGTTTAAGGCTAACGGAAAAAGAACTGATCATTTTGTCATGTTCATGACTGTAGTTCAGTGTCCGTGCTTCTGCTAGGATGGCGGATGATCGGCAATTTTGACCGGGACCGTACTCAATTCCGACCATACAACTTCAGACCTGTAATGGAGGTCTATAGATGCAGTCACGACCGACCGCTTCAAGGCATTGCGCAGCGCTAGACGGTATTCGAGGCCTTGCGGCGGTATCCGTCCTGCTCTTTCATTCAGGCCATTGGCTGAACTCACCCCAGTTCGCGGTGAACGGCGGTTTGTCGGTGGACACCTTCTTCACCCTCAGCGGCTTTGTCTTGGCCCTAGCCTATGCTCAGAGGCGCGAGACCTGGTCGATGGGCAAATTCATGATCATGAGGCTCATAAGATTGATGCCGATGATCTTTGTCTCGATCGCAATTGCAGCGCCCTATGCGCTGCTGAAGGCTTTTGTCACAGGGCAGGATTCACAGTGGGACAGTGTTCTCATTGCGGTCCTGCTCGGAGCGCTCAATATCCCCTACTTCAATCCTCCTGCCGCCATTGGCGGCCCCCAGATCTTTCCGCTCAACGGGCCACAATTTTCACTCTTCTTCGAGCTCATCGCCAATTATTTCTGGTGGCTACTCAGATTTGTGGATCAGACGCGCCTCTCTCTCGCGGTCTATGTCGTATCGTCCGCCGTTATCTTTTACTGGGGGATCGGCGGGGATACGGCTGACAATTTCATACTGGGTTTTTTCCACGTCGGATCATCCTTCTTCGCCGGCGTTCTCGCTTATCGCTTTCGCGAGCATTCCAAACGGCCTTTCGTTCGATCGGTAGTATTCCCGGCTGTTCTGGCGATTATGCTCATCATCTTTTTCCTGCCCTTCGAACTCTCATCGCTTGGGCGGATCGGCTGGAAGCTCATCCTTGCTCCCTTGTTGGTTCTCAGCGGGGCAGCAATTCAATTGCAGGGCGTCGCCTTGAGGGCTTCAACTTACCTCGGCGAAATTTCGTATCCCGTTTATGCCCTGCACTACCCAATCTTCTGCTGGATCAACGGCATCTATCAGAAGGTGCATGGCGACAAGAACGTCGCACTCGAAACCGTGGCGCTGCTAATTGTCACGCTGTGCGTGAGCCACCTTTGTCTTCGTTATTTTGACGAGCCAGTTCGAGCCTATCTCACGCGTCGCGCGTTGGACCCCCTGCCCGGCTCATTTCGTCCAAGGCTGTCGCTTTTGAAGAAAAAGTGACCTGCCCAAACTTTCGGCGCCTTGCCTCCGCCCCGGCATTGACAGCCTGACCCTGCCCGGTACTGTGATATTTCACAGGACGTACAGCTGGGCGGGCCGCGAATGAAAGTTAAGCTCCACAACGGCAACACGACTGAAACGAAAGACGTTTCAGTCTCCAAGGCGATCGTCGCCGGATGGACCGGCCGTGACCGCGTCGCGCTGGAGAAGCACATCAAGGAACTGGAGGAGCTGGGCGTCGCACGCCCCGCCTCCACGCCGATCTACTACCGCGTGTCGGCGTCGCGCATCACGCCCGAGCCGCTGATCGAGACAACCGGCGACGCCTCCAGCGGCGAGGTCGAGTTCGTGCTCGCCCAATGGGGCGGCGAAATGTGGGTCGGCGTCGGCTCGGATCACACCGACCGCCAGGTTGAAACCTACAACGTCACCGTCTCAAAGCAGATGTGCGAAAAGCCCGTCGCCGCGGAGTTCTGGCGCTACGCCGATGTCGCTCCGCATTGGGACAAGCTCGTCATGCGTTCTTGGATCGAGGAGAACGGCGAGCGCGTTCTCTACCAGGAGGGCTCGGTGATCTCGATGCTCGATCCGATGACGCTCGTCAGCGGCTACGAGGGCAAGCCCGCGCTCGATGAAGGCGCGCTGATGTTCTGCGGCACTTTCGCTGCCAAGGGCGGCATCCGGCCGGCGGACAATTTCGAATTTGAAATCCACGATCCGGTGCTCGGACGCACCATCAGGCACGGCTACCGCCTTTCCAAACTTCCGGTGCTCGGATGAACCAGCACAGGGTCAACGCCGTCGGACAGGAAGTGCGGGGCCCTGACGCTCCGGCTTTCACGTCTGCGCGCGAGCCCCTTTCGTTGCGCGATGCCGCTTACGAGGCGATCAAGCATCGCATCATCACCTGCGCGTACCGGCCCGGCGAATATATCAACGAGGCAAATGTCTCGGCGATGCTCGGCATCGGCCGCACGCCCGTGCATCAGGCGATCGACCGCCTGATGCTGGAGGGCATGGTCGATGTCATGCCGCGCAAGGGCGTGATCGTGAAGCCGGTCAGCCTCGACGAGATCATGCAGATCGTCGAGGTGCGTTTGTTGAATGAAGCTTATTGCGTGCGGCTGGCGGCAGAGCGCGCCGAGCGCGACGAGACGAGCCATCTGACTGACATTCTCGCACGCGCCGCGCAATGGATTGAGGCGCGCAACAGCGAGCAATTGATGTTGCTCGATCGCGAATTCCACGGCGTGCTCGCGCGCGCCTCCAAGAATGTCGTCCTCGCGGACGGCCTGTCGAAATTGCACGACCGCTCGCTGCGGTTCTGGTTCATCTCGCTGAACCGGCCCGGCCACAATGACAATGTGCATGCACAGCACGAAGCCATTCTCGCGGCCATCCGCGACCACGATGCGGATGGCGCCGAACAGGCCATGCGCGCGCATATTCTTGATTTCCGTGAAAACCTGATCCGCAGCATCTGAGCCTGCGTTTCTGATGAGGATAAAGCCATGAAGTCGGACCAGAGAGTTTTGATCGCAGGCGGTGGACCGGTGGGCCTCTTCTGCGCGCTGCTGCTGGGCCGAGAAGGCGTGCCCGTCACCGTCTTCGACGTAAACGATGAATTGCAGGCCGATCCGCGCGCGGCGACGACACACCCCGCCACACTCGAAGTGCTGGGCAAAGCCGGCCTCGTCGAGGACATGGCGGCGGTGGGCCTCACCGCGCCGATCTTCCAATTCTGGGATCGCCCGTCAGGCAAGCTTGTCGCGACCTTCGATCTCGACCTCCTGAAGAACGACACGAAATATCCGTATGTCATCCAGTGCGAGCAGTTCAAGACCGCAAAGATCATCCTGAAGCGCGTGCTTGAATTGCCAAATGTCGAAGTGAAGTTCGGCCACAAGGTGCTCTCGTTCGAAGACAACGGCGCCGGCATTATCGCGCAGGTGGAAACCAAGGCCGGCGTCGAGACGCACAAAGGCGCATGGATCATCGGCGCGGATGGCGGACGTTCGACCGTGCGTAAGCAGGCGGACATTGCATTCGAAGGCTTCACATGGGCCGAGCGCTTTCTTGTCCTCACCACGCCGTTCGATTTCAACAAGGAACTCGGCTATTGCCACCGCTCCTATTTCGCCGACCCGGATGAATGGTGCAATTGCTTCAAGGTCGCGGCCGATGGTCCTCCGGGCCTGTGGCGCCTGGTGTTCCCAGCCGATGCGGAAGCGCCCGAAGAAGTGCTGCTCAGCGACGAATCCGTGCATGCGCGCATGCAGAAATTCTTCCCCAACAAGACGCCCTACGACATCGTTCATCGCAACATCTACACAGTGCATCAGCGCGTCGCGGCGACCTTCCGCAAGAGCCGCGTGCTGCTCGCCGGCGATTCCGCGCATGTGAACAATTCCATCGGCGGCATGGGCCTCAATGGAGGTCTGCAGGATGCCGCGAACCTTGCAGAAAAGCTCGTGCAGGTGATTAACGGCGCGCCTGACGAATTAATGGATCTCTACTCGCTGCAGCGTCGCAATGTGTCGATTGAATTCGTGCAGGCGCAGTCCATCGCCAACAAGAAGCAGCTCGAAACCCGCGAGCCGGGAGAACGCCGCAAGGTTCTCGCTGATCTCGCCGCCACCGCCGCAGATCCGGTGCGCGCCCGGCAATATCTGCTGCGCTCTTCCATGCTCGCGCTGCAGGCGCGCGCCGCAGCCATCACGCTTAATGAGGCCGCAGCCTGATGGAAAAGCCCCAGCCCCGCTCCTTCGCACAAGCGCTCGGCGCCTTCGCCTCAGGCGCCGATACGCCGCGTGATTTTCTCGACGATTGCATCGACGAAATCGACGAGCGCGAGGGCGATATACAGGCCTTCACGGCGTTGCAACTTGATGCCGCGCGCGCGGCAGCGGACGCGAGCACGAAGCGCTGGGAAGAAGGCGCGCCATTGTCGGCCATCGACGGCATGCCGATCGGGGTGAAGGATGTCATCGAGACCGCCGACATGCCGACCCAAATGGGTTCGCCTTTGTTCGAGGGCTGGTCGCCCGGTTTCGATTCCGCCTCCGTGCATGCGTTGCGCGAAGCTGGCGCGATCATCGTCGGCAAGACCGTGACAACCGAATTCGCAGCAACACGCCCCGGCCCGACGCGCAATCCTTACGACCTCACGCGCACGCCCGGCGGCTCCAGCAGCGGTTCTGCGGCTGCGGTTGGTTGCGGCATGCTGTCGGGCGGCCTTGGCACGCAGGTTGTCGGCTCGATCATTCGCCCCGCGAGCTATTGCGGCGTCGTCGGTTTCAAGCCGTCGCTGGGCGGCATCAATCGCGGCGGCAGCCATGATTATATGAGCCAGTCCTGCCAGGGCGTACTCGCGGCGACGCTCGAAGACGCGTGGCAGATGGCGATAGAAATCGTGATGCGCGCCGGCGGCGATCCCGGTCATCCCGGACTGATCGGCCCACCGGTCGCGCCCGACGCACAAAAGCCTTTTGCGCTGGCGTTTCTTGAAACTCCGGGCCTGGAGGTCGCCACCTCCTCCGCGCGCGCCGCCCTCGACGAGACGCTGGAAAGCCTGCGTCGCGCCGGCGTAACCATCATCACGCGCCGCGACAGCAAGGCGGTCGCCGCGCTCGAAGACGCACTGCATGAGACGCTGCCGCTGACGCGCCAGATCAACGCATGGGAGTCGCGCTGGCCGTTGAACACCTATGTCGATCGCGACGTGACCAAGCTCAGCAAGGGCATGGTGGATCGGCTGCAGGAAGCCGAGGCGATGAGCGTCGAAGATTACCGCGCGCGCATCGTGCGCCGCGATGAGATTCGCGCGCTGTTCGCGGCTGTGAGCGCAGAGGCCGCGGCCTGCATCACGCTCTCGGCGCCCGACGTCGCGCCTGTTGGCATCGAGTCAACGGGCAATCCGATCTTCGCCGTGCAAGCGTCGTTGCTCGGCGTACCCGCGCTGACATTGCCGCTCGCCACGATTGGCGGGCTGCCGCTTGGAATGCAGTTGATCGGCTACCGGAACGAAGACGCGGCGCTCTTCTCGGCAGCAAGCTTCGTGCAAGGTGCGGTCGGCGGCATTGCGATTGATTGAGGAAGCCATGACAAACAATAACGAGAAAATACCCGCTTCACTGCAGCGCTATCTAGACGAGAGCGCGTCCCGCGCCGCTTATCCCGATCTGCACGCCCATGTCATCGAGCTGTATCGCAAGGGCCTGCTCGTAGTCGTTGACGAACCGATCAACAAAGACACGGAAATGCATCCGCTGGTGCGCTGGCAGTATCGTGGCGGCATTCCGGAGAAGGATCGCAAGGCGTTCCTGTTCACCAATGCAATGGATGGCAAGGGCCGCAAATACGACGCATCCGTGCTGGTCGCAGGCCTTGCCGCGACGCCCGACGTCTATCGCGTGGGCTTCGGCAAGCCGCTCGAAAAGATCGGCGAGACATGGATAAACGCCATCTCGAACCCGATTGCACCGCATGTCGTGTCTGATGCGCCCTGTCAGGAAATCGTGACCGAAGGCGATGCGCTCGATGCGCCGGGCGCCGCGCTTGATGGCATTCCGGTGCCTATCTCGACGCCGGGCTGGGACAATGCGCCCTATCTCTCCGCTGGCCATTACATCACCAAGGATCCCGAAACCGGAATCCAGAATATCGGCAATTACCGGGGACAATTGAAAGCTCCGCGGCGTCTCGGCATGAATCCGTCAGTCGAATTGCGCGCCGGCATCTACACGCATTGGCTCAAGTACAAGAAGCTAGGCAAGCCCATGCCCTGCGCGGTCGTGCTCGGATGTCCGCCGGCTGTGTCCTACACATCCGTGCAGAAGCTCGCCGAAGGCCTCGATGAAATGGCTGTCGCTGGCGGGCTCGCTGGCGCGCCGATCAATGTCGTTCAGGCAAAGACCGTCGATCTGCTTGTGCCGGCCGAAGCCGAAATCGTGATCGAGGGCTTCATCGACACGCAGTTCCTGGAGCCCGAGGCGCCTTTCGGTGAGTCGCATGGGTATGTGAACTTGCAGGAATATAACGCCTTCATGGATGTCACCGCGATCACGCGTCGCAAGCATCCGATCATCCCGTCCTTTATCAGCCAAGTGACGCCGAGCGAGTCGAGCGTCATTCGCAAGGCCGCGATGGAGCCCGTCTATCTCAACCATTTGCGCAACGCGCTCGGCATTCGCGGCGTCAAACGCGTCTCGATGCACGAGCCGCTGACATCGCTCTACGCGGTGATCGCCATCGTGTTCGAACGGAATGTGCTGGAAACCGAAGTTTGGCGGGCGCTTTATGCAGCCTCCACATTGCATCGCTTCGCGGGCAAATGGGTGATCGCCATCGATGAAGACATCGATCCGGAAAACGCCGACGCTTTGTTCTGGGCCATGTCCTATCGCTGCCAGCCGCAGCACGACATGAAAGTTCTCGACCGCAAGGATGCGGGACACGGTCCGCGCGGTCCGCGCGACAATGGCGAGAGCGCCTCCGTGCTCATCAACGCGCTGCTGAAGGGCGACTTCGCGCCGGTGGCGCTGCCAAAGCGCGAATTCATGGAGAATGCGAAGGTGATCTGGGAACGCCTCGGCCTTCCCGCGCTCAAGCCTGAAACGCCTTGGCACGGCTACGATCTCGGTGTCTGGCCGGACAATCTTGCGCGCCAGGCGGAAATGGCGACACGCAGCGAGTACTTTGATTTTTCCGATGAGCTCATCGCCGGTCGTCGCTCGGATGTGATGATGAACGACCCGGTTTTGCGTGCGGATCAGAAATGAATGGCATTACGGTTGCATGGCGCCACGCGCCCACGAATGGAGACAGGCAAATGATGAAACGCATGACGATGATCGCGGTCGCATTTGCAAGCGCCGCGCTGTTGCCCAACGCTGCAACCGCGCAACGCGTGTGGAAGCACGGCATGGTCGAAGCCAAGAGCGACGCCGGTTTCGTGTTCATGGCGGAAAAGGGCGGCTTTGCGGAAAAGCAGGGCATCAAGCTCGAAACCATGCAGTTCAAGGGCGATGCGATTGCGCTGAAGGCGCTGATCGCCGGCGAACTCGACTCTTATGAAGGCAGCCCCGGCGCGCCGATGGTCGCCTTTTCGCGCGGCGTCGATATTCGCCTGGTTGGTTGCTACTGGCCGGGTCTCACGTACGCTATTTTCACCAAGGCCGATGTGAAGTCGGTTGCCGATTTGAAGGGCAAGGCGTTCGGCATTTCATCTCCAGGCGCCCTGCCCGATCTGTTCGCACGCGCCGTGCTTGAAAAATACAAGCTCGAAGGCAAGGACGTGCAATTTGCCGCCATGGGCAGCGATACGGATCGCTTTCGCGCGGTGACGGCTGGCGTCATTCAGGCCGCGGCCTCGTCCAGCGAATTCACGCCGATGGTCGACAAGATGGGCCTGAAAGTTCTCGTCCACGCCCATG
This sequence comes from Hyphomicrobiales bacterium, assembly GCA_025356415.1. Lineage (GTDB taxonomy): Bacteria > Pseudomonadota > Alphaproteobacteria > Rhizobiales > Beijerinckiaceae > Terripilifer. The sequence continues at coordinate 8,544 of JANXTB010000232.1, read as the reverse complement.
ACGTGACGCCGGACTACATTCGCTTCTGCACTTACATGAGCCCGAAGTCGATCAGCACGCGCGCAGACGACGCCGCGAAATTCCTTGCGGCTTCTATCCAGGCCTATCGTTACGCGCTGACACACCGCGCCGAGGCAGTAAAGCTGACGCGCGAAATGACCAATGCGAAGGACGACGATCAGCGCGCCGAATATGTTTTCGATGAAGTCGTGCGCCTCAACGCGATCGACACGGAAATGGCCATCGACATGCGCAAGCTCACCTGGATGCAGGACCTGTTCGTCAAGACGCAGACGCTGGAGAAGCCGATTGACCTCGGCAAATTCATCGACACGAGCGTGCGCGAAAAGGCGTTGAAACTCGCCGGACCCAAGAGCTGATCATGCAAGAAAAAGCTGTGAGTGATGCGGTCGGGCAAGTGAGCCTCACCGATGTATCCAAGAGCTTCACGCTGAAGATCGAGGGCAAGGTGCAGACCGTGCATGCGTTGAAGTCCGTCAACTTCGACGTCAAGCAATCCGAGATCGTCACGCTGATTGGTCCGTCGGGCTGCGGCAAGACGACGGCCTTGCGCATTCTGATGGGGCTGGAGACGGCGAGCCGTGGGCGCGTGAGCGTCGGCGGCAAGGAAGTGAAAGGCTGCGGTTACGACCGCGGCCTCGTGTTCCAGCACGCCGAATTGCTGCCGTGGTTGTCCGCGCTGCAGAACGTCATGTTCGGGCTTGAAATGAAAGGCATGCGCGGCGCGGAGTTGAAAGACACTGCGTATCGCTATCTTGAATTGGTCGGGCTGAAGGACGCCGCGAACCGTCGTCCGTATCAATTGTCAGGCGGCATGAAACAGCGCGTGGGCATTGCGCGCGCGCTGGCGATCGATCCTGAAGTCCTGCTGATGGACGAGCCTTTCGGCGCGCTCGATGCGCAGACGCGCGAGAGCCTGCAGGGCGAGCTTCTGGAAATCCAGGCGCGCACGAAGAAGACGATCATCTTCGTCACGCATGATCTCGACGAAGCCGTGCTGCTCGCCGACCGCATCATCGTGATGCGCGCGGGCGCGGTGCAGGAGGAAATTCGCGTCCCCCTGCCCCGCCCGCGTGGCGATCTCGGCGCCTTGCGCGGCACGTCGCAATTCGCGGAAGCCCGTTATCAGGTCTGGAAAGCGCTGCATGCGCTCGAGGCGGTGCACTGACATGAAAGCGCAGACCATGACGCAACAAAGCGGACTTACGCTCGCAGCGCCGGAAGACGAACCGAAGCTAAAGCGCGAATTTCCCAAATGGGCGATCACCTGCCTGTCGGTGGCCTTTGTCATTCTCGCCTGGGAGTTCTTTGGGCGCGACATCAATCCGGTGTTCGGCTCGTATCCTTCGGCAATCGCGGTCGCCTTCTGGCAGCTTCTGAAAAGCGGACAATTGATCGCGGCGCTCGCGCAAAGCATGCAGGCGTTTGTCGTCGGCTATGGCCTTGCTGTCATCGTCGGTGTGCCGCTCGGGCTTCTGATCGGACGCTCGCGCGTGCTTGAAGCTGCGTTCGGCGTGTTCATCACCGGCGCCTACGCCATGCCGCTCGTTGCGCTCGTCCCGCTGCTTGTTTTGTGGATGGGCCTAGGCTTCACGGTGAAAGCCTGCGTCGTGTTCCTGATGGCGGTGTTTCCGATTGTCATCAACACATGGCTTGGCGTGCGCGCCGTGCCGAAAACGCTGATCGAAGTCGGCAAGAGCTTCGTCGCATCGGATTTCACGATCATGCGCCGCATCGTTCTGCCGGCAACGATCCCCTACATCATGGCGGGCATCAAGCTTGCTGTCGGACGCGGCGTTGTCGCCATGGTCATCGCGGAATTCTTCACCGCGATTTCCGGACTCGGCGCCATTATCATCAACGCGGCCAACTCATTTGACACAGCGCGCATGTTCGTGCCCGTGATCGTGCTGATGGTGCTGGCGACGGCGCTGAATTCTTTTGTCGGTTTTGTCGAGCGGAAGGTTGCGCCCTGGCAGAGCGAAATTTCGGGACGAGACGAGGGCTGAACATGTCGAGAAAATACAAGATTGCCATTCCGGACCTGATCTCGAATTCCTACTTCCCGGCGGCCGCCGCCGTGGAGCTCGGGTTCTTCAAGAAAGAAGGTCTCGACGTCGATCTGGAACTGATCTTCCCGGTCGATAAATGCTACGCGGCTTTGCGCGACGGCGAAGTCGATTTCGTCGGCGGCTCCGCCCATTCCGCGCTGGCGGCCTTCCCGAACTGGAAGGGCGTCAAGCTTCTATGCGCGCAAGCGCAGGGCATGTACTGGTTCCTCGTGATGCGCGCGGATCTCAATCCCAAGCGCGGCGATCTGGACATTCTCAAGGGCAAGAAAATCGGCGCGGCGCCGTGGGTCAACATGGGCCTGCAACGCCTGCTGATCAACGCCGGCTATGATCTTGAGCGCGACAACATCACGCTCGGGCCAGTGCCCGGCGCAGTCATCCAGCCCGGCGTCATCGTCAACTTCGGCCTGTTCGCAGCAAAGGCGCTGGAAGCGGGACAAATCGACGGCTTCTGGGCCAACGGCATGGGCACGGAAGTGGCCGTCACGCGCGGCGCCGGCAAGGTGGTGCTCGACATTCGCCGCGGCGATGGGCCGAAGGGCTGCTTCAACTACACGATGGCGAGCATCGCCGCGACCGACAAGCTCATCAATGAAGAGCCCGAAGTCGCAGCCGCCGCCACGCGCGCAATCGTTGCGACGCAGAAGGCCTTGAAGGCCGACGTGTCGCTCGCGACCGAAGCCGCGCGCCGCCTGTTCCCGGAAACGGAGACGAGCCTCATCGCGCGCCTCATCGAACGCGACCTGCCTTATTACGATGCGTCGATCTCGCCGGAATTCGTGAAGGGCATGAATCAATTCTGTCGCGAAGTCGGCATTCTCGAAGGCGAGCCCGCCTATGAGGATGTCGTTGCGACGAGCGTTTCTAAATACTGGAAGGCCTGAGCGACATGGCGATCAACAAACTGCATGACGAATTCCGCACGCTGGACATGACGACCGGCTGGGAAGTGCCGACCGGTTATCCGTCCGGCATCCAGCAGAAAATCTTGTCGGGCGGGCTCGATGAGGAAGGCCGCAAGGGCAGCCGCACGCGTCTTTTGCGCTTCGATCCGGGCACCTACACCACCGTGCCGTTCGTGCACGAATATTGGGAGGAAGTGTTCCTCGTCACGGGCGACTTGACTGTCGGCAATGACGCGCAGGGCAAGGGCGGCAAAAGTTTCGCGCCGTTCACTTACGCCTGCCGCCCGCCGGGCGCATACCATGGGCCGTTCCGCTCGGATACGGGCTGCATCCTGCTTGAAATCCACTATTTCGATCCGGCCTGAGACAACACATGAACGCCACGCTCGACGCGCTTGCTGACGCCCTCGCCAGAGGTAAAACCACTAGCGTGGCGCTCGTTGAAGATTGCCTCGCGCGCATCGATGATCCGGCTGGTGAAGGCGCACGCGCCTTCGTCGCCGTCGCGCACGAGTCAGCACGCAAGGCCGCGCAGGCGATAGACGCTCTGCGCGCCGCTGGCGCAGCGCCCTCGCGCTATGCCGGAATACCATTGTCCATCAAGGACCTTTTCGATATTGCCGGTCAAGTGACACGCGCGGGCTCGACTGTTCTCAAGGATGCTGCGCCAGCAACGCAGGACGCTGTCGCGGTCGCGCGATTGAAGGCGGCGGGCTTCATCGTGATCGGCCGCACCAACATGACGGAGTTCGCCTTCTCGGGCGTCGGCGTCAATCCACATTACGGCACGCCAAAAAGCATCTGGGATCGCGCGACTGGCCGAGTCCCAGGCGGCTCGACATCGGGAGGCGCGATTGCGCTGACGGACGGCATGGCGCACGGCTCGCTCGGCACCGACACTGGCGGCTCGTGCCGCATTCCCGCGGCGTTCAACGGATTGGTCGGCTACAAGCCAACAGCGCGGCGCGTGCCAACCACCGGCGCCTTCCCGCTTTCAACGACGCTTGATTCCGTGGGGCCACTCGCACGCAGCGTTGCGTGCTGCGCCATTCTCGACAGCATTCTTGCCGGGGACTCGGTTGAAAAATTGAAGGCGCGCAGCGTGCGCGGCCTGCGCATTGCCGTGCCGCAAGCCTATGTGCTGAACGACATGGATGCGTTTGTCGCCGCAGCCTTCGAGAAAACGCTGAAGATCCTAGCAGGCGCTGGCGCCATCATTAGCGAAGTGAAGTTTCCCGAGATCGACGCCATTCCTGGCGCAAATGCGAAGGGCGGTTTTGCCGCACCTGAAAGCCTCACCACGCACGCGCCGCTCATCGAGGCGCATCGCGCGCTTTACGACACGCGCGTGCTCAGCCGCATCGAGCGCGGACACGAGCAGAGCGCGTCTGATTACATTGCTTTGTCGCGCACGCGCGCACGCCTGATATCGGCGTTTAACGAGCGGATGCGTGACTATGATGTGCTCGCCTATCCGACTGTTCCGATCGTCCCGCCAGCAATTTCGGCGTTCGATGCGGATGCGGATTTTACGCGGCTGAACCTTTTGATTCTGCGAAATCCGTCCGTGATCAACATGCTCGACGGTTGCGCGATTTCTCTTCCGATGGCGCGCCCGCCGGAAGCTCCGGCGGGCTTGATGCTTGCGGCGCCCGGAGGCTATGACCGCGCGTTATTCGCGGCCGCCGCTGGGGTCGAAGCCGCGCTCGACTAGGCGTCGACGAGATCGAACGTCTGCTGAAGCTCGGTCAGCTTCATCTTCAACGGCGCCCATTTACGCCCAACCGAATGATCGGGGTGAACGCGCGCGAGCTGCCAGGTCCGATCATGACGATCACGCGGGATCGCGCGCACCTCGATCCGCTCCAGCGTCTCATATCCGGGCGCGCTGCGCAGCTCGTCGAGGCAGACTTTTTCTAGCGCCGCACGATCCAACGTTTTCTTCTGCATGACAATGCCTCCGGTATCCGGCTCTTCAGGATTTAAATTTTGCGAGACGTTGCGAGGTGTCGGCGAAGCGAGCCATGCTCCGCGTTCCGATGCGCTGATGTTTCTTTTCCACGAATGACAAACGATCGATCTGTTCGCGCATTGGAAAAGGACAGCATGCAACCTCATTTGTCGCGCGAGCTCGAAGCCCGCTTGCGTACAAAACTCGCCGAGTAACTCATTGGTTCCGCTAGGAATTTTTGTCGGCTAGCCTACAGAGGCATGCGCCAAGCAAAAAAGGGCCCCGCGAGGGGGCCCTTTCCGAATAGCTGGCAGGCGGGAGCTGAGCCCGCGTGCGTGTGTGGTTTGACGCTCAGCCGGCGACAGTCAGGTTGCCCGCAGCGGACTTGCCGGTGCGCTTGTCGGCGACGACTTCGAAGTTGACCTTCTGGCCTTCATTGAGGCCGCGAAGGCCCGCCTGCTCGACGGCGCTGATGTGGACGAAAACGTCCTTGCCACCCTGATCAGGCTGGATGAATCCGTAGCCCTTTGTTGCGTCGAACCATTTTACAGTTCCCGTAGCCATGGGAATTTCCTTTTAGACAAGCCTACATATCCAGCGCACTTTCGCACGCCGCTCGGTTATCGATTTCATGTGGTGAACAGCGGCGCCCCCGAGAGGGCTAGGCCAATAACCCGGCCGAAGTCGATCACGAGAAGTTAATGAGGCTGAATCCGACGCACAACCCACAAAAAATTTATTTTGAAAGCTGAGACTTGACGAAAAGGCCCGCAGAACGGGCCGTTTCGCATGTCGCGACGCTCAAAGAGCAAATCGAATCAATCGTTCGACAGGTCTTCATCGTTTTCGGCGAGCGCTGCGTAAGCGCAGCAAACCGACGCTTCGGGATCCCAGGCGCGAACGGCCGAGACCATCCAAAGAGCGCCCTCAAGATCGTTGCAAGGGTGACGCACACCCGTTCCCTGGACCCACCAAATCAGCACGACGCGCACTCCAACTGCGATATGACATAACTTAGCTGTCGAGGCTTAATAATCTCCTTCCAGTCCCTGCCGCCCAAAGTCCCACAGTTGAACGCCTACGCCGAAACTTCTAAGTATCGGGACGACATGCGCCGCCCTCGAGAGCGGCGCCGGGGCCATAAGGCCCCCAACGGGAGGCAACGAAATGACGGGTGTGAAACAGGTTCTGCGAGCGGCTCTGGTTGCGGGCGTCGCACTCGCCACTGGCGGCGCGGCTTTGGCGCAGGACGCCGGCGCGGCGTTCTACAAGGGCAAAACTGTGCGGTTCACGGTCGGCCTCGGCGTTGGCGGCGGCTTTGACGCCTATGCGCGCATGATCGCGCCCTATCTGTCTAAGGAACTGGACACGACGGTGATCGTCGAAAACCTGCCGGGCGCCGGCGGCCTCCTCGCCCTGAACCAGATCGCGACCGGCCCGGCTGACGGCCTGCGCGTCCTCATCGTCAACGGCACGCCCGCCGCTCTTGGCCAGCTGCTCGATCAGGACAACATTCGCTACGACCTCACCAAGGTCGATCATCTCGGCATCATCAGCGCCTATCCATGGATGTGGCTGATGGGCCCCAAGACGGATGTGAAGACTGTCGCGGACGCGATGAAGCCCGGCGTGAAGATTCGCTGGGGCGGCACTGGCCCCAGCGATGGCCCGGCGGACGGCGCTGCCCTCACCTGCCATGCGCTCAAACTCGATTGCCAGATTGTGCTCGGCTACAAGAGTAGCGGCGACATCGCGCTGGCGATGGAGCGCGGCGAGATGGATGGCCTTTATCTCTCCGATTCGTCGGCCGCCAATTACGTCAAGAACGGGCAGGCTCAGGCCATTGCCGCCATGGGCCACCAGCGCTCGGCGCTGCTGCCAGACGTGCCGACCATCTTCGAGCAGATCAAGATGACGCCCGATCAGGAATGGTGGTTCAGCTTCCGCGAAAACCTCAATGACCTTGGCCGCATCCTCATCACCACGCCCGGCGTGCCGGCAGAGCGCATCGCGTTCCTGCGCGCCGCCGTAAAGAAGGCGCTGACCAACCCGGAACTGATGGCCGAAGGCGAGAAGACGCAGCGCTTCGTCGCCTACCAGCCGCCCGAGAAGGCGCTGGAAATGACGCGCAAGGTGCTGAGTGGCGTCACGCCGGAGCAGAAGAAGACCATCCGCGACGTTGTCTTCAAGAACAACTAGCGGGTCGCCGTATCGCGGTGGTGGGCGTGCAGGAAGAGCGCGATGTCCTCGCGGCCTGGACGCCCCACCGCCACTGCGGCCTCGAACAGGCTGCGCTGGATATCCCGCGGCAGGTCCGCCCAGCCGGTGATCACCGCGGCGCCGAGGCAGCGCAGGATCTCCTGCTCCTCCCCCGGCTCGATCGCGCCCGCATCATCGGGTGCGAGGCCCCATCTGGCGAGGACGCGAGAGAGTGGATTGTCGCTCTTGTCATTCATGGTCGGGCGCCTGTCGGTTCTGGTCAGCTTCAACGCGCCTTTCGCCCGAAAGCTCCCCTGCCCTTGCGGGTCCGCTTGGCCCAGACTAGCCTCTCGTCAAACGGGGCTCGCTGAAGCTCCGACTTCGGGGAGGATGTCATGCTGTTTCGCCCGCGCGCCCTGTTTGGCGCTCTCGGTCTCTGCCTCGCCCTCGCGGCGGGCCCTGCTGCGGCGCAAACACAAACACAGGCCGAGTTCTTCAAGGGCAAGACCATCCGCCTCGTGAATGGCGGCGCGGCCGGCAGCGGTTATGACCTTTATTCGCGCATGCTGGCGCCCTGGCTTGGAAAATACCTCGGCGCGAACGTCATCGTGGAATCTCGGCCTGGCGCCGGCATGATGACGGCGATGAATCACGTTTGGGGCGCGCCGCCGGACGGACTGACGCTCATGCTGGCGCCTGGCGAAGGCGCGGTTTTCGCCAAGCTGACAGACGACCCCGCGCTGCGCTTCGACCTGACCAAGTTCCCCATCCTCGCGCGCGTCAACACGGCGCCACGCGTGCTCATCGTCAATCCGAATGGTCCCTACAAGACCATGAAGGACTTTGCACATCCCGCGAAGCCGATCTTCATTGGCGCCAACGGCAAGACGGATGGCGCATCGGACACGTCAGCCGTGCTGTGTCATGCGCTGAAGATCCCGTGCAAGATCATGATTGGCTACCAGTCATCGAAGGATTTCTCGCTGGCCGCGATCCGTGGCGAAGTTGATGGCACGATCCTCGTGGATGATTCCGCCTCCCGCTATTCGGAAGGCAATCAATTGCGCCCACTCGCCGTCATCTCGCGCGAGCGCGCGCCCTTGATGCCGGACGTGCCGACCATCTTCGAAGAATTGAAACTCGATGCGGAAGCCGCGTGGTGGATCGACTTCCGCGAAGACCTGCGCAAGATCGGCCGCCTGCTCGTCTCGCCGCCTGGCATGGACGAGGCGAGGCTCGCCTATCTGCGCGACGTCTCGCGCAAGGTGCTGAACGATCCCAACGCCCTGGCCGAATTCGCGCAGCGCAACCAGCCCGCGCTTTATGGCGAGCCGGAAGAGATGGCGAAGCTGGTCAAGCGCGCCCTCGACGGCTCGATCGGCGCCGAGCGCCTGAC
>JANXTB010000188.1 GCA_025356415.1 Hyphomicrobiales bacterium | reverse complement strand
TGATCATGCTCGGCGACGCCGACGTGATGGTGGCGGGCGGCGCCGAATCGGCGGTCAATCGCCTCGGCCTTGCGGGCTTCGCGGCTTGCCGCGCGCTGTCGACCGGCTTCAACGACAATCCGAAGGCGGGCTCGCGTCCTTACGACAAGGACCGCGACGGCTTCGTCATGGGCGAGGGCGCCGGCTGCGTGGTGCTTGAAGAATACGAGCACGCGAAAGCGCGCGGGGCGCATATTTATGGCGAGCTGATCGGCTACGGCCTGTCGGGCGACGCCTATCACATCACCGCTCCGAAGGAAGATGGCGACGGCGCGTTCCGCTGCATGCAGGCCGCGCTGAAGCGCGCCGGCATCTCGGCGGCCGATCTCGATTACATCAACGCGCACGGCACCTCGACGCCGCTCGGCGACGAAATCGAACTCGGCGCCGTGACGCGTCTTGTTGGCGAGTCCGCGTCGAAGCTGATGATGTCCTCGACAAAATCGTCCATCGGTCATCTGCTCGGCGCCGCCGGCGCGGTGGAAGCCGTGTTCTCGATCCTCGCCATGCGCGACGGGATCGCGCCCGCGACTCTCAATCTCGACAATCCGAGCATCGAGACGCAGATCGACCTTGTGCCGAAGACGCCGCGCAAGCGCGAGATCAATACGGTCCTGTCGAACTCGTTCGGCTTTGGCGGCACAAATGCGTCGCTGATTTTCGGCCGGGCAAGCTAAGCCAACGCGCTTGTTGGGAAAACTGATGCCAGCCACTTGTTTCGCCACATTGCGGAATAGAGTACCCTTGCCTTGACCAACTGATTTGCGTCGCCTTAAGAGTGGTAACCGACCCTATGGCCGATCCGACGGAACATCCCAAGCCGACGGAAGCTGCTGCTGCCGCAGAGCCTGCTGCTGCCGCCGAGCCTGTTGCGCCGGTTGAGCCAGTCGCCCCCGCTGCGGCCGCCGGGCCTGCCAAGGGCTTTGGGCTTTTTCGCGGGCAATCTTTTCGCTCCCCCGGCGAAGCCCTTCATCCGGCGTCGCCACCGCCACCGCCGCCACCGACCAAGAAGCGCCGCCGTCGCACGGGCACGCTGTCGATCATCAGCGGCTTCCTGTCGTTCTTGTTGATCGCCTGCCTGGGCGCTGCCATCGGCCTGTCGTTCGCGCAGCAGAAAATCCGCAGCGCCGGGCCGCTGGCGGAAGACAAGGTTCTCTACTTCCCGCCGCGCACCGATGTGCCCGACATCCTCGCCCAGCTGGAGCGCGAAGGCGTCATCGATTCGCCTCTCTTGATGAACGTGTCGCTGTGGCTCGAGGGCAATCGCGGCAATGTCAAAGCGGGCGAATATCTCTTCAAGCGCGAGGCGAGCCTGCGCGAAGTGATCGACCTGCTCGTGTCGGGGCGGCAAGTGCTGCATTCGATCACCATTCCCGAAGGCCTGACCTCCGAGCAGATCGTGCAGCGCCTCCGCGAGAGCGATGTGCTCGCCGGCGACCTGCGCGAGGCGCCGAAAGAAGGTCTGATCCTGCCCGAGACCTATCGCGTGGCGCGCGGCATGTCGCGCTCGGACCTCATCCGCAAGATGCAGGATGACCAGCGCAAACTCGTCGAGCAGGTCTGGGCGAAGCGGGATCCGTCGCTGCCGCTGCGCACGCCCTACGAGATGGTGACGCTGGCCTCCATCGTCGAGAAGGAAACCGGCAAGGCGGACGAGCGTCCGCGGGTAGCCGGCGTGTTCGTCAACCGGCTGCAGAAGCGCATGAAGCTGCAATCCGACCCGACGATCGTTTACGGCATCGTCGGCGGCAAGGGCACGTTGGGGCGCGGCATCACGCGCGACGAGATTTCACGGCCCTCCGCGTACAACACCTATGTCATCGAGGGCCTTCCGCCGGGTCCGATCGCCAATCCGGGCCGCGCGGCCATGGAGGCCGTCGCCAATCCGATGAAGACCAAGGATCTCTACTTCGTAGCGGACGGCACAGGCGGCCACGTCTTCGCTGAAACGCTCGACGAGCATAGCCGCAATGTCGCGCGCTGGCGTGCGCTGGAACGCGAGAAGGCCGGCGCCGCGAATGTCGATCGTGCGCCCGCCGTCGTGCCGGGCGATCCCGGCGTGCCCAACGTCACGCCGCCCAGCGTCGCCCCGCCACGCGGGCAGCGCGGCGCGCTTGAATTGCCGGGTCCCGGCCACGCGCTCGTCGACGCGCTGCCGCGCATGGCTGGATTCAATCTCACCGCAGAATTCGGCCTGAAGGGGCTCGTCGCCACCGGCTTGCCGCCCGCGACCGTGCTGGCCCGCCAGATCGCCGAGAACCGCAAGCTGGCCGCCAAGAAGGGGGATTTCGCCAATTTCACCTTCGAATCGGGCGCCGAGCGCGTCGCTATCCGTGGCCTGACCGATCGCCCGCAGCTCGATGGCGACGAGAGCGATTTCGACATGGGCCGCGTCGAGGGCGGCGTGAACGCCGAACTCTATCCTGTGAGCCCGAAGAGACTGGCCGACCAGCAAGCCCGCGCGGCGAAATACGGCGTCGAGTCCGGCGCAGTCGAGCCGAGCGGCTTGCCGCCGGAAGCATTGGCGCTTCAGCCCTTGCCGCCGCGCCAGGCCCGGGCCCCCATTTTCGATGCGTCCGAGGGCACGGCGCTCGATCCGCTCAAGGACAAGAAGTGGGATCTGTCGTCGCCGAAGGACATTCCCTCTGCGCTGCGCAGCGCGACGAACACGCTCCAGAATTGATCTCGCCCGCTGGCTTGAGAGCCTGACGCGCCCGCTCTATGGTGCGCCCTCTGAGCCGCCCCCGAATCTCGGGTCGCGCGCGTCGAGCGAAAGAGCCCATGGCGCTGAAAAGCATGACCGGTTTTGCCCGCACCGCGGGCCTCCATGCCCAGTGGCGCTGGACGTGGGAAGTGAAGGCGGTCAACGCCAAGGGCCTCGACGTGCGCGTCCGCGTGCCGCCGGGTTTCGACCTCGTCGAGCCGGAAGCCCGCGCCCGCATGTCCAAGCGCCTCGGGCGCGGCACATGCTACGCGACGCTTGCCCTGAACCGCGATGCGCCTGCCACACAGGTGCGCATCAACGAGCCGCTGATCCGCTCGCTCATCGAAACGCTCTCGCAATTGCCCGCCGACGGAAACCTGCGCCCGGCGTCGCTCGACGGCCTGCTCGCCGTGCGCGGCGTCGTCGAGGTGACCGAGACGGTTGACGACGAAGCCGCGCTGGCTGCGGCCGCGGCCGCTGTGTTGAAAGGTCTCGACGAGGCGCTCGATCTTCTCGTGAGCGCGCGCAGCGTCGAGGGCGGCGCGCTTGAAGTGGTTCTCGCAACGCGCATCGACGCCGTCGACCGCCTGACGCAGGCTGCCGAGGACACGCCGGGCCGCAAGGCCGAGGCGATCCGCGCCCGCTTGCAAGCCTCCATCGAGGCGCTGGCCGGGTCAGCGCTCGCACTCGATCCCGCACGGCTGCATCAGGAAGCTCTCATGCTGGCGGCCAAGGCCGACGTGCGCGAAGAGCTCGATCGCCTGAAGACGCATATCGAGGCCGCGCGCGAATTGCTCGCGTCCGACCAGCCGGTGGGACGCCGGCTTGATTTTCTCGCACAGGAATTCGGCCGCGAGGCGAACACGCTTTGCGCCAAGTCGAATGATCCCGTGCTCACCCGGATCGGCATGGAATTGCGCGTCGAAATCGAGCAATTCCGCGAGCAGGTCCAGAACATCGAATGAAAGCCGGGCGGACACACGAAATGTCGAATTCACGCGATCCTATCATGCGCCGCGGGCTGATGCTGATCCTCTCGTCGCCGTCGGGCGCGGGCAAGACAACGCTGACGCGCGATCTCCTGCAGGACACGTCGCTCGACCTGACGCTCTCGATTTCGGTGACGACGCGCCCGCGCCGCACCAGCGAGGTCGATGGCATCCATTATTACTTCAAGACGAAGAGCGATTTCGATCGGCTGAAGGCGCAGGACGACCTGCTCGAATATGCCGAAGTGCATGGCAATTCCTACGGCACGCCGCGCGAGCTCGTCGAAAAGGTCCTCACCGAGGGCCGCGACATGCTGTTCGACATTGATTACCAGGGCACGCAGCAAGTGCAGAAGCGCGCGCCGCAGGATGTGGTGACGATCTTCATCCTGCCGCCCTCAATGAAGGAATTGCGCGCGCGTCTCGAGCGCCGCGCCGAGGACGAGCCCGAGGTGATCGCCAAGCGGCTGGTGAACGCGCGCAATGAAATCACGCGCTGGCCTATTTATGATTATGTGATCGTCAACGAAGACATCCAGACGGCGCTTGCGGAAGTGAAGTCGATCCTGATCGCAGAACGCCTCAAGCGCGCACGCTCGGCGCAGGGCATCAACGCGTTTGTCGAGAAGTTGCTGGGCGAAGAGTGAGGGTCTTTCCTCTCTCCCGCACGGGCGGGAGAGGGTGGCTTGCGAAGCAAGTCGGGTAAGGGCGCCGCCGCTTCCGAGCCTTGAAGAAGAGCGCAACACCAGACGCCCTCATCCATCACGCTGCGCGTGACACCTTGTAACGTCGATCCATGCCACAATGGCTCCGTTTCGTGAAGAAACGGCCTGTCCCGGTGGCCACCGGG
>JANXTB010000164.1 GCA_025356415.1 Hyphomicrobiales bacterium | reverse complement strand
TCGCCATCGTGCTCGGCGCCGCGGTAGGCTGGATCTGGCCGGACTTCGCCAAGAACGACTGGATCAAGGGGATGGGCGACGGCTTCGTCAGCCTGATCAAGATGGTCATCGCGCCCATCATCTTCTGCACGGTCGTGTCGGGCATCGCGCATATCAATGAAGCGAAAAAAGTCGGCCGCGTCGCCGTGAAGGCGCTTCTCTATTTTGAAATCATCTCGACCTTCGCGCTGCTGCTTGGCTTGCTTGTCGCCAATCTCACGCAGCCGGGCGCCGGCTTCTCTGGCGGCAAGGGCGATGCGGCGGCGGTCGCGACTTATGCGAAGCAGGCTAGCGACATGAAGCCGGTGGACTTCGTGCTGCACATCATTCCTGACAGCGTGGTCGGCGCCTTCGCGCGCGGCGACATCCTTCAGGTTCTGCTGTTCTCCATCCTGTTCGGCTTCGCGCTGATGGCGCTGGGCGAACGCGGCCACACCGTGCGCTCGTTCATAGACGACATGGCGCACGCCATGTTCGGCGTGATCGCCATCATCGTGAAAGCGGCGCCCATCGGCGCATTCGGCGCGATGGCCTACACGGTTGGCCGCTATGGCCATCAAGCCCTGTTCAACCTCGCGGAACTCATCCTGACCTTCTACGCGACGGCGCTCATCTTCGTCTTCGTGGTGCTCGGCCTCGTGGCGCGTATCGCCGGCTTCTCGATCTTCAAGTTCGTCGTCTACATCAAGGATGAACTGCTGATCGTGCTTGGCACCTCGTCGTCGGAAAGCGCGCTGCCGCAGATGATGGAGAAGCTGGAACGTCTGGGCTGCTCGAAGTCCGTCGTCGGCCTTGTCGTGCCGACCGGTTATTCGTTCAACCTCGATGGCACCAACATCTACATGACGCTGGCGACGCTGTTCATCGCGCAGGCGCTGAACGTGCCGCTGACGTTTGGCGAGCAGATGACCATCCTGGTGGTCGCCATGCTCACGTCCAAGGGCGCGAGCGGCATCACCGGCGCGGGCTTCATCACGCTGGCGGCGACGCTCGCCGCCATTCGTCCGGAGCTGGTTCCGGGCATGGCGATCGTGCTCGGCATCGACAAGTTCATGTCGGAATGCCGCGCACTCACCAACCTGACCGGCAATGGCGTCGCCGCCGTGGTCGTCTCCTGGTGGGAGGGTGAGCTTGACCGTTCGAAGCTCCACGCCGCGCTCAACAAGCAGATCGATCCGTCTGATATTGAGACGGCGATCACCACCGGTTGAGCTGGTTCTATGGCGCGCGTCGCGGCGCCCTGTCATAATAAGCGCGGCGGTCCCTCGGGCCGCCGCGATACTTTATTGGAGAATGGCGCCATGTTGGTCCGGGCCGAGCGTGCGCGTGCAGGGCGGTCCGCCCTCGCGATTCTCGCGCTGGTCGCCCTGATCGTCATTGTGGTGGTCACTGCGGGAATCACTGCGCGCCAAGTCCGGCTGCAAAGGCTGAACGAACTCGCCGGGCTGCAAGCTGAACGCCATGCGGCGCAGCTTGAAACGGAACTCGCCCGCTTCGATCATCTGCCCGAGATCATCCGCTTTCATCCCGCCATCCAGGCGCTTCTCGACAACCCGACATCGTCGCCGCTCGTCGACGCGGCCAATAGCTATCTTGAGCGCGTCAACAACGCCGCCGGGTCCGCCGTGCTTTACGTGCTGGACCGCGACGGTCTTTGCATCGCGAGCAGCAATTGGCGGGATCTCACGTCTTTCGTCGGCGTCGATCTTTCTTATCGGCCGTATTTTCACGATGCGCTGAGCAACGGCTCGCAGCATTTCTTCGGCATCGGCACCACCACCGGCGTGCCCGGTTACTTCTTCGGCCGCGCGCTGCAAAGTCCTGAGGGCGTGCGTGGCGTGGGCGTCGTCAAGGTCGAGAAATGGCACGCCGCTGGGTGGCCCGGCGCCGGGCGCATGATGATCGTCGATGGCAATGGCGTGATCCTGCTCGCGACCGATGACAGCTGGCGTTATCGGACGCTGTCGGAACTGCCGGCGAGCACGCTCGCCCGCATCAGCGCCGAGAGGCAATATGAAAACGTGACGTTGAAGCCGCTCGGCCTGACGCATGTCGAAAAACTCGACAACACGTCGTCGGTGTTCGATCTGCCCGCGGAATATGGCGGCGATCATGTGCTTGCGGTGCAGCGCACTCTGACAGACTCGGACTGGAAAGTCGTCGTGCTGCTCGATCTCGCCGAGGTCGCGGTGTTTCGCTTCTGGGTGCAGGTGATCGTGGCGTTGATGGCGACGACGCTGGCGTTTCTCGCGCTGTATCTTTGGCAGCGTCGCCGCGCCACGCAAATCGACCGGGCCGCGCGCGCCGCGCTCGCGGTGGCCAACAGCGCGCTGGAAAGCGAAGTGCAAAGCCGCACGCAGGATCTGATCGAATCCAACAGCCGCCTGCGCACCACGCAGGACGAGCTCGTGCATTCCGCCAAGCTCGCCGCCATCGGCCAGATCGCCGCCGGCGTGTCGCATGAATTGAACCAGCCGATGGCTGCAATCCGCAGCCTTGCCGACAATGCGAATGTGTTTCTGGCGCGCGGCCAGAACGAGGGCGTTACCGGAAACTTGCGGCTGATCTCCGATCTCATAGACCGCATGAGCGGCATCACCACGCAGTTGAAACTCTTCGCGCGCAAGCGGCCCTCGGTGCTCGCAGCCGTTCCCGTGCGCCAGACGATGGCTGAAAGCCTGATGCTGCTCGACGAGAAAATCCGTCGCACCGGCGCGCATATCGTCGAGGATTACGGGCCCCGCGAAATCTATGTTCGCGCCGATCGCGACCGGCTGGGGCAGGTATTCGTCAACGTTCTGTCGAATGCGCTTGACGCAATGGCGGGCGACCCATCGCCCTCCATCGAGATTGTGACGCTGGTGACGGCGTCGGGCGTCAGCATCTCGATCCGCGACAACGGGCCGGGGTTTGCGCCTGAAATTCTGCAGCGCATTTTCGAGCCCTTCTTCACCACAAAGCTCGCAGGCTCGGGGCTTGGCCTCGGGCTGGCGATTTCGGAGCGCATCATGCGCGATTTCGGCGGCGTGCTGCGTGCTGAAAATGCTGCGGGCGGCGGGGCTTTGTTCATTCTGCAATTGCCGCAAGCCGATGCGGCTTTCGCCGAGGCCGGCTAGGGAGAGCGGAAAAAAGATGCTGCCTGCTCTTCATGTGCTCCTCGTCGAGGATGACCCGGCTGTGCGTTTCGCCAATGCGCAGACGCTGAAACTCGCGGGGTTCGATGTCATCGCCTGCGCTTCCGCGGAAGCGGCGCTTGAAAAAGTGCATCCGCTGTTTCCCGGCATCATGCTGGTCGATGTGCGGCTGCCCGGCATGGATGGTCTCGCGCTGCTGGAGCGCGTGCAGCGCATGGAGCCGGCGCTTCCGGTGATCGTCATCACGGGCCACGGCGATGTCGCGATGGCCGTGCAGGCGATGCGCGCTGGCGCCTATGACTTTCTGGAAAAGCCGACGCCATCGGAACTTCTCGTCAACACCGCGAAGCGCGCGCTGGAGCGCCGCCAACTCGCGTTCGAACTGGCCGACCTGCGCTGACAGCTGCAGCAGAAGGACGGCATCGAGCGCATTCTCATCGGCAAGTCCGCCGGCATTGCAAACTTGCGCCGCGACATCCTGCAGCTCGCGCAAGCGGGGCCTGACGTGCTCATCCATGGCGAGACGGGATCGGGCAAGGAGCTCGTCGCGCGTTGCCTGCATGAGGCCTCGCCGGCGCGCGACAAGCCGTTCGTCGCGATCAATTGCGGCGCTATCCCGGAGAGCATGTTCGAAAGCGAATTGTTCGGGCATGAGCGCGGCGCTTTCACGGGCGCGCAGATGCAGCGCATCGGCAAGATCGAATATGCATCCGGCGGCACGCTGTTTCTCGACGAGGTCGAGTCGATGCCGATGGCCATGCAGGTGAAGCTGCTGCGCGTGCTGCAATTCCGTCAGGTCGAACGGCTCGGCTCCAACAAGCCGGTGCCGGTCGTGCTGCGCGTCGTTGCGGCGACCAAGGTCGATCTCGCGGCGCTCTCGAAAGAGCAGAAGTTTCGCGACGATCTTTATTTCCGGCTCAATGTCGTGTCGCTCGACATCCCGCCTTTGCGGGAACGGCGCGAGGACATTCCACTCATTTTCCAGCATCACGTCACGCAAGCCGCGCAGCGCTATGGCCGCGAGCCGCCGGAGCTGAGCGAAAGCTTGATGCGCGAACTCATGACCTATGATTGGCCGGGCAATGTGCGCGAGCTCGCCAATGTCGCCGACCGTTTCGTGCTCGGTGTGCTGCCGGGCCGGTTCCGCGAGGCGGCGGGCGTGCGCGGCCTGAACGAACTCGTCGCCGATTTCGAGCGTGGCCTGATCGTCGAGGCGTTGCGGCGCCATCATGGCAATGTCGCGGCTGCGGCCGATGCGCTGGCGGTGCCGAAAAAGACGCTTTACGACAAGCTCAAGCGGCACGAATTGAACAGCGAGGATTATCGCTGAGGCGCGACGCTTGTCGCCGCTGCGCGCCCATGCGAAGAGGCGCGCGAGATCTTACGGAGCCGTCCCATGCGCAGCCTGACCTTCCGCCGCCCCGATGACTGGCACGTCCATTTCCGTGACGGCGCGATGATGAAGACGGTCGCGCCCTACACGGCGCGCGCTTTCGGTCGCGCGATCATCATGCCCAACCTCACGCCGCCGGTGACCACGGCGGCCATGGCGGAAGCCTATCGCGCGCGCATTCTGGAGTGCGTGCCGGCGGACGTGAGCTTCACGCCGCTGATGACCTGCTACCTGACCGATCACACAGACGCGGCCGATCTCGTCGCCGGGCACAAGGCCGGGATCTTCACCGCAGCCAAACTCTATCCCGCGCACGCAACAACCAATTCCGCGCATGGCGTCACCTCGGTCGACCACATCATGCCGGTGCTGGAAGCCATGGCGGAGAATGGCATTCCGCTGCTGACGCACGGCGAAGTCACGCGTCCTGAGGTCGACATTTTCGATCGCGAGGCGCGCTTTGCCGAAGAGGTGCTGGCGCCGCTGCTCGCGCGCCTGCCGGGCTTGCGCGTCGTGATGGAGCACATCACCACGGAGGAGGGCGCCGCGCTGGTGCGCGCCAACTCGTCCCGCATGGGCGCGACG
>JANXTB010000047.1 GCA_025356415.1 Hyphomicrobiales bacterium | reverse complement strand
TACGAACTCGGGATTCGGTCCTCGTCCAGATCATGACCAGCGCGCTCGACATAGCCCGCGACCTCATCCGCTGCGCCTCGGTGACGCCAGCGGACGAAGGCGCGCTCGATGTGGTCGCGCGCTATCTCATGGCCGCCGGTTTCGCGTGCGAGCGCGTGACTTTCTCCGCCCCCGGCACACCCGACATCGACAATCTTTATGCGCGGATCGGCACGGCTTCGCCCTGCCTGATGTTCGCCGGCCACACCGATGTGGTGCCGCCGGGCGACGCCGCGCAATGGCGGTTTCCGCCCTTCTCGGCTGAGCTTGCCGATGGCCACCTTTGGGGCCGTGGCGCGGTCGACATGAAGGGCGGCCTTGCGGCCAGCATCGCTGGCGCGATCGCCTATCTGCGCGACCATGGCGCGCCGAAGGGCTCGATCGCTTTCCTCATAACCGGCGACGAGGAAGGCCCTGCCGTCAACGGCACGGTGAAGCTGCTCGAATGGGCCAAGGCGCGGGGCGAGAACTTCGACCATTGCATCCTCGGCGAGCCGACCAATCCCGATGCGCTCGGCGACATGATCAAGATCGGCCGGCGCGGCTCGCTGACCGGTCGTCTCACCATCCACGGCAAGCAGGGCCATGTCGGCTATCCGCACCTCGCGGACAATCCCGTGACGACGATGGTGCGCGTGCTGGGCGCCCTGAAGGCCACGCCGCTCGATGCCGGGACCGCGCATTTCGACGCCAGCAATCTCGAAGTCACGACGATCGATGTCGGAAATCCCGCCACCAACGTCATCCCCGGCGCCGCGAGCGCCGTCTTCAACATCCGTTTCAACGATCTCTGGACGCCGCAGACGCTCGCCGCCGAAATCACCGCCCGCGTGCGCGCCGCCGAGCCCAAGTCCTTCGATCTGACCTTCGACCCGACCAATGCGGTGGCCTTCCTGACCTCGCCTGGCCCCTTCGTCGATCTCGTCGCCAACGCCGTCGAGGCGCAGACCGGACGCCGGCCCGTACTGTCGACCACCGGCGGCACGTCTGACGCGCGCTTCATCCAGGCCTATTGCCCCGTGGTCGAGTTCGGCCTCGTCGGCCAGACCATGCACGCGGTCGACGAGCGCACTCCGGTCGCCGATCTCGAACGGCTGGCGTCAATTTACGCAGGCGTGCTCGCGGCCTATTTCGGCTGACTGCGCCGCAGCTCATGCTGCACTGCACAAAATAATGCTTGCCAATGAACCACGACGAAAGTTGAATGGTTGGAGGAGACCCTGTCCGGGAGCTCGCCATGATACTTGCCGCCGAAGAAATTGTTCGCTCGCTTTCTGGCTCATGGGAATTGCTGAACCGCCGCGCCGAGGGCGCCGCCCGCTTCGAGGTGGGTGAACAGGCGTTCTGGCGCTCGTTCCGCGCGCCGCTGCTTGCCGCCCCCGTCTTCATCATCTGGCTGGCCGCCGACCGCGCGCTGGATGGCCTGCGGGCGGAGAGCGGGTCGCTCTTCGACAACCCCGAGGCGCTCGCGCACACGGTCCTCACCTTTGCGGCGCTGTGGCTGACGTTGCCGTTGCTGTCCATTGCGCTGGCCGACCGGCTCCGGCTCGGCGCGCAGCTCGCGCCTTTCATCATCATCTGCAACTGGTCGAGCGTGCTGGCCGCAGCCATGCTCGCCGTACCGGCGTTGCTGCTCGCCATCGGCTGGGCGACGCCGGCGCTCGCCGCCTTGTTTGCTGTCGCCGCCGCCTTGCTGATCATGCAGATGCGTTGGTATGCGGCGCGGGTTGCGCTGGGCGTCACGGCTGGCGCTGCGGCGTTGCTCGCCGCCTGCGACGCGCTCATCGGCGTCGGGCTGCTGCGGCTTGTCGTCTAGTAGTCCACGCCGACCAGATAAAGACCATCGGCTGGCGCGACCGTGCCGCAGCGCGCGCGGTCTTTCGCCAGCAGCGCCTCGCGCAAATCGCGCGCGCGCCACTTGCCTGAGCCCACATGCTCGACCGAGCCAACCATCGAGCGCACTTGCCTGTGCAGGAACGAGCGCGCCGATGTGTAGATGTGCACTTCGTCGCCGACGCGCGATACGTCGAGCCGCTCCAGCGTACGCACGGGATTATCCGCCTGGCAGTCGGCGTCGCGAAACGTCGTGAAATCGAACTTGCCAACGAGTTGCTGCGCGGCCTCGTGCATGGCTTGCACGTCGAGCGGTTTCTTGACGAGCCACGCATGTCCGGCGTCGATGGTGAGCGGGGCGCGGCGATTGACGATGCGATAAAGATAGTGCCGCCGAATGGCGGAATGGCGCGCATCGAAATCGTCCGCCACGATCGATGCGTCGCGCACCGCCACGAGATGCGGGCGCATGTTGGCGTTGACGGCATCGCGCAAGCGGTCCGGCCGCCAGTTCTTGGTGAGCTCGACATGCGCCACCTGCGCGGTCGCATGTACGCCGGTGTCGGTGCGGCCCGCGCCGCGAATGATCGCCTTGGCGCCATCGACAAGCGTCAACGCATCCTCGATCACCTGTTGCACGGTGACGAGGCCCACGGCCTGCCGCTGCCAGCCGCAAAAATGCGCGCCGTCATATTCGATCTCGAGACGGTAGCGCGCCATGTCAGGCGTACACAGGCAAGACGGCGCCCTTGGCGATCCGCGCGCCGCGCAGAAATTCATCCGCCTTCATGGGCGCCTTGCCGGCGCGCTGCACTTCGACCAGTTGCAATGCGCCCTGCCCGCAAGCGACGGTGAGCGCATCATTCAACAAAGTGCCTGCGAGGCCGTGGCCTTCTGCAAGTCGCGTGCGCAGGACCTTGACGCGCTCCGGCCCCTTGCCGAGATCGACTTCGAAAAACGCGCCGGGAAAAGGCGACAAGCCACGCACATGATCGTGCAGGCTTTGCGCATCGCGCGACCAGTCGATCCGCGCTTCGGCTTTCTCGATCTTGTGCGCGTAAGTCACGCCCTCTTCCGCTTGCGGCGTGAAATGCAGCGAGTCGCGCGATAGAGCGGCAAGCGCGCGCGCCATCAGGTCCGCGCCGATAACGCACAGCTTGTCGTGCAATTCGCCGGCGGTCATTTCGGGCGTGATCGCGATGCGTTCGGCCATGCCGACGGGGCCGGTGTCGAGCCCCTCCTCCATCTTCATCACCATCACACCGGTTTCCTTGTCGCCCGCCATGATGGCGCGCTGGATCGGCGCGGCGCCGCGCCAGCGCGGCAGCAGCGAACCATGCAAGTTGAGACAGCCAAGATGCGGCGCATCGAGCACGGGCTTCGGCAAGATCAGGCCATAGGCGACGACCACCGCGACATCGGCGTCATGCTCGGCAAAGCGCGCCTGCTCGTCTGCGTCGCGCAGGGTCTTGGGCGTGAAAACCGGAATGCCGAATTTCTCGGCCAGCGCATGCACGGGCGACAGGCGCAAATCCATGCCGCGGCCCGCGGGCTTGGGCGCGCGCGTGTAGACGGCGACGATCTCGTGACCCTGACCCAAAATCTCCGTCATCACCGGGACGGCGAAATCGGGCGTACCCATGAAGACGACGCGCATCGGTTTTTCCCGCTCAGGCTTCGGAGCGCAGGCGCGCGGCCTTGGTGTATTTCTTCATGACGCGGTCGCGCTTGAGACGCGACAAATGATCGATGAACAGCACGCCGTTGAGATGATCGATCTCGTGCTGCACGCAGGTGGCGAGCAGGCCGTCGGCGTCCAGCTCCTGCAGCTTGCCGTCGCGATCGAGGTAGCGCACGCGCACCTTCTTGGGCCGCTCGACATCCTCGTAATAATCGGGGATCGACAGGCAGCCTTCCTGATAAACGTTCAGCTCGTCCGACGCCCAGACGATCTCGGGGTTGGCGATGCAGAGCGGCTGCGGCTCTTCATCCTCGCGCGCGACGTCGAGCACCAGCACGCGCTTGGCCACCGCCACCTGGATCGCCGCAAGCCCGATGCCGGGCGCGTCGTACATGGTTTCCATCAGGTCATCCATGAGCTTGCGAACGCCAGCATCGACCTCGACCACAGGCTCGGACACGAGCTTGAGGCGCGGATCGGGGATCTCGATGATGGGCAAGATGGCCATGGGATGCTCGGTTTGAAAGTTCAGCGCTGCGCAGGAGATAATGGCGCGACGGTTTGGGGTCAATCGCGGCGCGATGTTCATCTTTCGTTCGCCTCCGCCGCCAAATTGAGCTAGGCTTTCACGATGAACACGATTCTCTTCAAGCTCGGCGGCATTCCCGTCTCGCTGCTCGAACTCGCCGTCGGCTTTGCGGCGCTGACGCTGCTGGCCGTGCTCGTGCTGGCGCGCTCCATAGCGAAGACGAATTCCGCCCGGCTCGAGGAGCTCGCCGCCGAACGCGAGCGACAGCACGAGCTCGACGACAAGATGGCCGACCTCAGCCGCATGAACGCGGAATTGTCGGGCCGCCTGCAATCCATGACCGAGGTGCTGAGCAACCGCCAGTCCGAGCTGGCGCGCACGCTTGGCGAGCGGCTCGATCATGTCGGTCATCGCGTCGGACAGGGACTGGAGGCCAGCGCCAAATCGACGTCCGACAATCTGGCGAAGCTCGGCGAGCGGCTGGCGGTGATTGATGCCGCGCAGGCGAAGATTTCCGGGCTGACGCAGGAAGTCGTGTCGCTGAAGGACATCTTGTCCAACAAGCAAAGCCGCGGCGCCTTTGGCCAGGGGCGCATGGAAGCGATCATCCGCGACGGGCTGCCGATAGGCGCCTATGAATTCCAGTACACATTGTCGAACGGCAAGCGCCCGGACTGCGTGCTGCACCTGCCCGGCGATCCGCGCGTGATGGTGGTCGACGCGAAATTTCCGCTTGAGGCCTTCACGGCGCTGCGCGATGCCGCAGCCGAGGATGCCCGGCAGTTTGCCATGGGCCGCGTGCGCAACGATCTCGGCAAGCACGTGAAGGATATTGCCGAACGCTATCTGCTGCCCGGCGAAACGCAGGATATGGCGCTGCTGTTCGTGCCGTCAGAATCGATCTACGCGGATCTGATGGAGCATTTCGATGATGTCGTGCAGCGCGCGCATCGCCTGCGCGTCGTTATCGTCTCGCCCTCACTTCTAATGATGGCCGTGCAGGTGACGCAGGCTCTGGTGCGCGACGCGAAAATGCGCGAGCAGGCGGATGTCATCCAGCGCGAAGTGAGCGTGCTGATGCAGGATGTGCGCAGGCTCGGCGAGCGCGTCGGGCGGCTCGATCAGCATTTCCGGCAGACGCAGAAGGATGTCGAGGAGATCACCACCTCGACGGGCAAGATCCTCAAGCGCGGCGAGCGGATCGAGCAGGTCGAGGTGGGCGCCGTCGCCAACGACTCCACGGCTGCGCCGCTGCTGAGCATCGCCGAATAAAAAAACCCTCCCCGGCTTTCGCCGGACAGGGCTTTTGGTCAGATCGACTTGAATTGACTAGTAGCACTCACGGACGCGTTCGCGAACCCAGCGATAGCCGTCCCACGCGCGGCGGTAATGAACTTCGCAGCCCTCATAGCCCGAGCCATAGACGGGGGCCGCATAGCCGGGGCCATAGCCATAGCCGCCGTTTGCAGCGCCCGCCGCCAGCGCGCCGAGTGCGAGGCCGCCCACAACGCCAGCCGCGACTGCGCCCCCATTGTTGTTGTAGTGGCGACGATACTGCGCCGAAGCTTCGCTCGAGAAGGATGCCATCGTCCCGGCCAGCGTCACCGCGGCGAGCGTCGCGCCCATGGCCTTCCTGATCATCGGTCTCATGCAGTCTCTCCTGTCCGTTTGTGGCAGGCAAACCAGCAGGGTAGGGCAATCGTTCCCATCGAAACTTATTCGTGACTATAAGCCGACCTTGGCTTCGTCATTGCGAGGAGCGCAGCGACGCGGCAATCCATCTACGGCAATCGTCAGATGGATTGCTTCGCTTTCGCTCGCAATGACGAGGCTTTAAAAATCCGTGCGTTGGCGAATGGCCGCGGCCAAGGTTCCATCGTCGAGATAGTCGAGCTCGCCACCAACCGGCACGCCATGCGCGAGTCGCGTCACGCGCACATTCTGCGCAGCCAGCATGTCGGTGACGTAATGCGCCGTGGTCTGGCCATCGACCGTCGCATTCACCGCGAGGATGACCTCGCGCACGCCGCTGCTCTGCACGCGATCAACCAGCGAGCCGAGATTGAGATCCTTCGGGCCGACGCCATCGAGCGGCGACAGCGTGCCGCCGAGCACGTGGTAGCGCGCGCGGATCGCCGCCGCGCGCTCCAGAGCCCACAAGTCCGCAACGGTCTCAACCACTACCAGCACGGTCGGATCGCGCCGCTCGTCGCGGCACACCGTGCAGGGATCGCACGTATCGACATTGCCGCAGGCGGTGCAGGTGACGATGCGCTCGCGCGCGACCTGCATGGCGTCCGACAAAGGCCCGAGCAATTCGTCACGCTTGCGGATGAGATGCAACGCGGCGCGCCGCGCCGAACGCGGGCCCAGCCCCGGCAAGCGGGCGAGCAATTGAATCAGACGCTGGATCTCGGGGCCGGCGACGCGTTCAGCCATGATCAGAACGGCAGTTTCATGCCCGGAGGCAGCGGCAGGCCGGCGGTGATCGCCTGCATCTTTTCAGCGACAAGCGTCTCGCCCTTGCGGCGCGCGTCTTCATGCGCGGTGACGAGCAGGTCCTCGAGAATTTCCTTCTCGGACGGCTGCAGTAACGAATCGTCGATGGCGACCGCGCGCAACGCGCCCTTCGCCGTCATGGTGACGCGCACCATGCCGCCCCCCGACTGGCCTTCGACAACGATGTTTTCAACTTCCGCCTGCAGGTCCTGCATCTTCTGCTGCATGGCTTGCGCCTGCTTCATCAGTCCGAACATGTCTTTCATCGCAGGCTCCTCACAAATCGTCTTCTGAATCTTCGCCGACTTCCGTGTCGGCGTAGATGACATCGTCATTCGCGCCCGGACGGAACGCATTGGCGGCTGGCGCGGGCTCGGGATCGTCGAGGCCGCGCACGGCGACAATCTCGGCGCCGGGGAAACGCTCCAGCACGCTGCGCACCAAAGGTTCGGCGCGCACGCCGCGCATGCGCTCGGCTTCCTTGGCCTCGGTCGTTTCCTTGATCGTCGGCGCGCCGGCCTCTGTCGAGACCGCGACCATCCAGCGCTCGCCGGTCCATTCGGACAGCTTGCGCATGAGCGTCTGCGCAATCTGCGGGGAGGCGCCGGGCGCGAGCGAGAACTCGAACGAGTTCGCCTCGATGCGCACCGGGCGCACGTCGCGCTCTAGCGCGACCTTCATCTGGATGTCGCGATTGGTCTGCGCCAGCGCGATCATCTCTTGCAAGGTCGTAATCCGCACGCCGGGCGCAGCTGCGGCCTGCGCGCGCGGCGCATTGAGCGGCGCCGGCGCCGTGGCGCGCAACGCCGAACCGCCGCCCTGCGCATAAGCCGTTGCGCCGCCGCCGTTTCCGCCAGATGGGAGTGCGGGCGCAGGCGCGGGTCCGCGCGCGGGCGCATCCTGCAGGCGCTTGATGAGATCTTCGGGCGTCGGCAGATCCGACGCATAGCCCAGCCGCACCAGCACCATGTCGGCGGCAGCGAGCGGACGCGGCGAATGGCGCACGTCCTGAATGCCCTTCGACAAGATTTGCCACGCGCGCGTCAGCACGGCGGGGCCAAGCACCGCGGCGAATTCCTTGCCGCGCTTCACCTCTTCCGGCGTCGCAGCCGCATCGTTGCGCGCGTCGGGAATGATGCGCAGGCGCGTCACGAAATGCACGAATTCAGCGAGATCGGAGAGCACCAGCGCCGGATCGGCGCCCTGGTCGTATTGCTCCTTCAGCGCGTTCATCGCAGCGCCGATATCGCCCTGCATGACATTCTCGAACAGATCGACAATGCGCGCGCGATCGGCCACGCCGAGCATGTCGCGAATCGTGGACGCGGCAATTTCCTCCGCGCCCGCCGAAGAGCCATGCGCGATCGCCTGATCGAGCAGCGACAGCGCATCGCGCACCGAGCCTTCCGCCGCGCGCGCCACCAGCGCCAGCGCCTCGCGCGACACGCCGACATTTTCCTTGCCGCAGATGCCGGCGAGATGATCGATCAGCACGTCGCTCTCGATGCGACGCAGATCGAAACGCTGGCAACGCGACCGCACCGTCACCGGCACTTTTTCAATTTCGGTCGTCGCAAACAGGAAGCGCACATGCGGCGGCGGCTCTTCGAGCGTCTTCAAAAGGCCGTTGAACGCGGCCTTCGAGAGCATGTGCACTTCGTCGATGATGTAGACCTTGCAGCGCGCCATCACCGGGCGATAGCGCGCGCTCTCGATGATCTCGCGAATGTCGTCGATGCCGGTGTGCGAGGCGGCGTCCATCTCGATCACGTCGACATGGCGGCTCTCGATGATCGCCTGGCAATGCACGCCAAGCTCGGGCATGTCGACCGTCGGGCGGTCGATCGCCGGGTGGCCGTCTTTCGCCGGGGCTTCGTAGTTGAACGCGCGCGCGAGAATGCGGGCGGTCGTCGTCTTGCCGACGCCGCGCACGCCCGTGAGGATATAGGCCTGATGAATGCGATCGAGCTTGAACGCATTGGTGAGCGTTCTCACCATGGCTTCCTGGCCGATCAGGTCATCGAAACTGGATGGACGGTATTTCCGCGCCAGCACACGATATTCGCCGTTGGTCTGCGGCGGCGCGGCGGCGGGCGCGGGCGGCAGGCCAAGGTCGAGCCCGAGCGAAGGGGCTTCGCCGTTTTGCGCAAACAGGGCGGCGTCGCCGCCATCCGGAGTTGAGGAGTTCGGCGGAAGCGCGTCGGTCATGCTGTGGAGGCCAGTTCGCGAGGCCCGGTCGGGCATGAGGGGCCGCGCGCCGGGGCGATAAAGTAGGAGGCTGGACAGAGACCCGCCCGGTCTCGTTAGGGCTGCTTCCTTCCGGACCTGACCCGTTTGGCGAGTGGTGCGTCCACCGCCAACCTCCCGGCCCCTATTTGGCAGTCCGGCGCGCGCGATGCAAGGGGCAGAGCCCGGGCTTTCACATGATCGGCGCGACCGGTACACTAGCGCCATCATGCAAAAGCCCCCACAAGACGCCTCCGCCCGCACCGGCTATGGAGCTAACCCGCTCGATCGACTCGCCAACCACCGCGATGACGCAGCCTTTGTCGCCAACCTGCGCGCCGCCAAGGGCGCCCGCCATCTGGTCTTTACGGGCGACATTCCCCTCCTGCGCCAGCGCGGCGCGGCGCTTGACCCGTTCTTCACCGGGGCTGAATTACCGCGGCTGGGCACGGCGCGGGAAACCGCCCTGCTGGGGCGGGACGAGACGGGCGCCATTTTCGCGACGCTGGTCAATGAGGCGGCGGCCGAATCAGGGGAAGGCGATACCGGTCTCGTCAGCCTCGATCTGCGCAGCCTCGCCGTGCAGGGACTCCTGCCCGCCCCGCTGCTCGGCGTGCTGGCGCAAGCCAAAAGCCTGCTGCACTGGCATGCCCGCCACCGCTTCTGCGCCCAGTGCGGCGCGCCCACGCAGGCCGCCGCGGCCGGCTGGAAGCGCCTCTGCGCCGCCTGCTCGGCGCAACATTTCCCGCGCACGGACCCGGTGGTCATCATGCTGGTGACGGATGGCGAAAAGTGCCTCGTTGGCCGCCAGCCGCGCTTCAATCCAGGCATGTATTCGGCGCTGGCGGGCTTTATCGAGCCGGGCGAAACGGTGGAGGCCGCGGTGCGGCGCGAGGTCGCGGAGGAAGCGGGGATCGTGGTCGGCGCGGTCGCCTACCACGCCTCGCAGCCCTGGCCGTTTCCCGCCTCGCTGATGATCGGCTGCTTCGGGCAGGCTCTGTCACGCGAGATCGTGGTGGATGCGACTGAACTTGAGGACGCCCGCTGGATCACCCGCGACGAGGTCCGCGCCATGTTCGCCGGCGCGCACCCGGACGGTTTCCAGCCTCCTGCCTCAGTCGCCATAGCCCATCACCTGCTACGGGCCTTCGCTGAGGGTAAAGAGCCGAAGTTCTGAGTTCGGCAGCCCCGTAAGATGGATTGCCGCATCGCTGCGCTCCTCGCAATGACGCCCCGCGTTGACAGAACCCCGCGCCTGACGTTGATGGGCCCGCGATGACCAATAGCTCTGTGCCCCTGCCCGGCGGACGGGTTCTGCGCCTCGATGCGCGGCCCCTCGTCATGGGTGTTCTCAATGTGACGCCCGATTCCTTTTCGGATGGCGGGCGCCATGACGACGCCGCGCGCGCCATTGCGCATGGGCTGCAGCTGGCTGCCGAGGGCGCCGACATTCTCGATATCGGCGGAGAATCGACGCGGCCCGGCTACACGCCGGTCTCGGCCGAGGATGAAATCGCCCGCGTCGAGCCGGTGATCCGCGCACTCGCCGCGCAAGTTTCCACGCCCCTCTCCATCGACACCATGAAGGCGAAGGTCGCCGCCCGCGCGCTGGCCGCCGGCGCCTCCATCGTCAACGATGTCTGGGGCTTCCAGCGCGATCCCGACATGGCCCGCGTCGTCGCCGAGCATGGCGCCGCCGCTGTCATCATGCACAACCGCGAGCGCGAGGACGCCTCGCTCGACATTGTGGAGGAGGTGAAGAGCTTCCTGCTGCGCTCGATGGATATTGCGCAGGCGGCGCGCATTTCGCTCGACCGGCTGATCCTCGATCCGGGCATCGGCTTCGGCAAGACGCCCGAGCAGAACATGCGGCTCGTACGCGAGATCGGCGCGCTCGCCGCTCTTGGTTGCCCGGTGCTGCTCGGCGCATCGCGCAAGCGCATCATCGGCTCGGTGACGGGCCGCACGGACCCGCGGGACCGGCTCGCCGGCACGCTCGCGCTTCACACGCTCGGCGCCCTGCAGGGCGCCCGCATCATTCGCGCGCATGACGTCGCGCCTCACGTCGACGCCATGAAAATGGTCGCCGCCTTTACAGCACAGGGACGGGCATGATCGCGCAAGTTCTCATCGAAGCGCTCGAACTCCACGCCTATCACGGCTGGCATCGCCATGAGGGCGAGTTCGGACAGGCGTTTCTGCTCGATCTCGAACTGACGACCGACATTTCGCGCGCCGCCGCGTCGGATGAACTCGGCGATGCGCTCGACTACGACAGGATCGTCAAGACGGTGCGCAAGCTCTTCGTCGACACGCGTTACAAGCTTGTGGAAGCAGCAGCAGGCGCGATGGTTCGCGGCCTGCTCGAAGAATTCCCGACAGTGACCTGCGTCGACCTGCGCGTGCGCAAGCTGAAGCCGCCGATTGCGGAACGCCTGTCGGCGGTCGGCATTCATTTGCGCCTGTCTCGCAGCGATCCGTGAAACTTGGCATGACACGCGCTTACCTCGCGCTTGGCGGCAATCTGGGCGACGTCGCTGGCGAATTCCTGACCGCGCTGCGCGCACTGGGCTCCGCGGACGGCGTGACCCTTGTCGCCATCTCGCGCGTTTACCGCACACCGCCTTGGGGCGTGACGGACCAGCCGGATTTTCTGAACATGGCGGCGGCGATCGACACGGACCTGTCGGCGCGCGATCTGCTCGAACTGTGCCTGCGCATCGAGAAAGCCAGCGGCCGCGTGCGCGATCGCCGCTGGGGACCGCGCAACATCGACATCGACGTGATCGCCTATGGCGACGCTAAAGTGGACGAACCGGATCTGACGATCCCGCACCCGCGCGCGAAAGAGCGCGCGTTTGTGCTCGCGCCATTGGCGGATGTTGGGGAAGATTTGTTGCTTGGTGAGCACAGCGTGCGGGAGCTGCTGGCGCAAGTCGACGCCAGCGGCGTGCGCGTGGACGATGAGGCAACAGCGCGGGTGTGCTTGTAAGCCGTCATTGCGAGCGCAGCGAAGCAATCCAGAGCCCGCGCGTGTGGCCAAGATGGATTGCCGCGTCGCTGCGCTCCTCGCAATGACGAGGAAACTTACTCAGCCGCCTTCTGCGTCTCCACACGAAACGGATGCGCGGCATAGACGCCCAGAATCCGCACTTCACGCGTGAAGAACGCCAGCTCCTCGAACGCGCGCGTCAGCGCCGGATCGTCCGGGTGGCCGTCGACATCGACGAGGAACTGCGTTGCGGCGAATTCGCCTTCGACCATGTAGCTTTCGATCTTCGACATGTTCACGCCATTCGTCGCAAAGCCGCCGAGCGCCTTGTAGAGCGCCGCCGGCACGTTGCGCACGCGGAAGACAAACGTCGTCACGGTCGGTCCGTTATTCGGCGCAACCCAGTCGGGCGTCTTCGACAGCACCACGAAGCGCGTCGTGTTATGCGCGAAGTCCTCGACGTCATGCGCGAGAACATCGAGCCCGTAGATTTCGGCGGCCAGAGCCGGCGCCAGCGCGGCGCGTGTGGGATCGTTCCAGTCGCGCACCTGTCGCGCCGAGCCTGCCGTGTCCCCGCCGTCATGCGGGGTCAGGCCGAGTTTGCGAATGATGTTGCGGCACTGGCCCAAGCCGTGAATGTGGCTGTAGACATTCTTCACGGTGGCGAGGCTCGCGCCCTTGATCGCCATCAGCTGGAAATGGATCGGCAGAAAATATTCGCCGACGATATGCAGACCGGAATTCGGCAGGAAGTGATGAATGTCGGCGACGCGACCCGCGATCGAATTCTCGATCGGGATCATGCCCAGACCCGCGACGCCATCCTGAATCGCGCCGAGCGCGTCTTCGAACGTGGCGCAGGGCATCGGCGTCCAGTCAGGATAAACATCCGCGCAGGCGATGTGGGAATTGGCGCCGGGCTCGCCCTGGTAGGCAATCGTCTGGGTCATGGTTTCACCTTTGCGAGCAACGCACGCGCGCGCTCGAGATCATGTGGCGCGTCGACGCCAAGCGGCACGGCGTCGACGAGCGACACGTCGATCCGCATGCCGGCTTCCAGCGCGCGCAATTGTTCGAGCTTCTCGCGCTTTTCCAATGTTGAGGGCGCCAGCCCGACAAAGCGGGCGAGCGCCTTGCGGCGATAGGCGTAGAGCCCGATGTGATGGTAATGCGGCCCTGCCCCAAACGGCACGGTGGCGCGCGAGAAATACAACGCGCGGAATCGCCCCGCCGAAATCGGACTGGCGACGATTTTCACGACATTCGGGTCGGTCCGCTCTTCGTCCCGCGTGATCTCCACGGCCAGCGTCGCAATATCCACAGCGGGATCGGCCAGCGGCAGCAGCGCCGCCTGGATGGCGTAGGACTCGATGGTCGGCAGGTCGCCCTGCACGTTGATGACCACGTCATGGCGGCCTTCAGGGTCGAAAGCCTCCAGAGCCTCGAAAATCCGGTCGGAGCCCGATTCGTGGTCGTCGCGCGTCAGCACGGCGTTGCCCCCGGCGGCGTGGATCGCCGCCACGATCTCGGGCGCATCCGCCGCCACCAGCACCGGGCCGCAGCCCGACTCGACGGCGCGGCGCCAGACGTGGACGATCATCGGCTCGCCGTGAATATCGGCCAGCGGCTTGCCCGGAAGGCGGGTGGAGCCCATGCGGGCCGGAACGAGAATGATCGGATCGGACATGATTTCGAACAGGAATCTCAGGCGCAAACCGGTCCGGCTTGGGCCAAGCGGCGAAAGGTAACAGGGCGGCCCTGCTTATACGTGTTGCCAAGCCACCCGCAAAGCGGCTAATCAGGCGCGCGCAGCGCTCTCGAAAGAGGTGCGCGGCGTGAACTGTTGCGCGTCGGCGCAGCCAGCCCCAAGCAAGTGCGGAGCCCTCACGACCATGGATTCCTTCGAATTCAACAAAATCGCCGGCGCAGTGCTCGGCACGCTGCTCTTCATCATGGGGCTTGGCATTCTATCCGAGGCGGTCTTCCATCACGGCGTCCCGAAGCAGTCGGCCTACGCGCTTCCCTCGGCCGAGGTCGAGACGGCGAGCGCCGGCGGCGCAGCGGCTGCTGCCGCCCCGCCGATCGCCGATCGCCTGAAGACCGCCGACGCCAAGAAGGGCGAAGGCCTTATCAAGCCCTGTACCGCCTGCCACGTCTTCGACAAGGGCGGCGCCAACAAGGTTGGCCCGGCGCTTTACGGCGTCGTGGAGCGTCCCATCGGCAGCCATGAAGGCTTCGCCTATTCCGACTCGCTCAAGGGCAAGGGCGGCAAGTGGGACTACGCCAACCTCGACCATTTCATCGAAGCCCCGAAGGGCTTCGCCAACGGCACGAAGATGGCCTACGGCGGCGAGAAGGACCCGGCGCGTCGCGCCGACATCATCGCCTATCTCCGTAGCCTCTCGGACGCCCCGGCGCCGCTGCCGTAATCGGCTCAACGGACCGCGAATTTCAAAGGCCGGGCTTTGTCCCGGCCTTTTTTGTTCGTCATTGCGACCCGATGACGGCCCCGTGACGCCGCCAAGCTGGCGGCCCCCCGAAAAAGCGACATAATCCCCTCGAATCATCGCCGCCCCGATGGCGACCCTCGCGAGGACTGAATGGCCCTGACACGCCGCACGACCCTGAAGCTCGGCTCCGCAGCTCTGGGCGCCCTCGCCCTGCCGGCGGGCTTCTCGCGGGCGCTGGCCGCGGGCGAGGTGGAGACGCACGGCCTCTCCACCTTCGGCGAGCTCGCCCTGCCCGCCGACTTCCCGCATTTCGCCTACGTGAACCCGCAGGCGCCGCGCGGCGGCCTGCTCTCGATCCAGATCAAGAACACCAGCGGCAACCAGAATTTCGAGACATTCGACACGCTCAACATCTTCGTCTTCAAGGGCGACGGCGCCGCCGGCATGGACGCGACCTTCGACACGCTAATGTCGGGCTCAGGCGACGAGCCCGGCTCCATGTATGGCCTGGTCTCCGACAGGGTGCGGATCTCGGACGACAAGCTGACCTACCGGTTCCACATTCGGCCCGAGGCCCGTTTCCATGACGGGTCGAAACTCACAGCGCGCGACGCCGCCTTCTCGTTCAACATTCTGAAAGCCAAGGGCCACCCGGTCTATCGCAGCATCCTCGGCGAGTTTGCCGGCGCAGAAGCTGACGGCGACGATACGCTCGTGGTGCGCTTCACGCCGAACCGTTCGCGCGATTTGCATCTTGTCCTCGCAGGGCTGCCGATCTTTTCTGAAAGCTGGTGGAAAGGCCGCGATTTCGAGGCCTCGACGCTCGAGGCGCCGCTGGGCTCAGGCGCCTACAAGGTCTCGCGCTTCGAGCAGGGCCGCTACATCGAATTCGAGCGCGTGCGCGATTACTGGGCTGACAAACTGCCAGTGAATGTCGGCCAGAATAATTTCGACCGCATCCGCTACGAATATTATCGCGAGCGGCAGGTGGCGTTCGAGGGTTTCAAATCCGGACAGATCAATTTCAACGAGGAATATACGGCGCGCCTGTGGGCGACTGCCTACGACTTCCCCGCCGTGCGCGACGGCCGCGTGAAGAAAGAAGAGCTGCCCAATGGCGCGCCGACGCCGAGCCAGGGCTGGTACTTCAACACGCGGCGGCAGAAGTTCGCGGACCCGCGCGTGCGCGAGGCTCTGGGGCTCGCCTTCGATTTCGAATGGACCAATCGCAACATCATGTATTCCGCCTACAAGCGGATGGCGTCCTATTTCGAAAACACCGACATGAAGGCGACCGGCAAGCCTTCAGGCGCCGAGCTCGCGCTGCTCGAACAATTCCGCGGCAAGGTTCCCGACGAAGTTTTCGGCGAGCCTTATGTTCCGCCGGTATCCGACGGATCGGGCTCCGATCGCACCCTGCTGCGCAAGGCCGACGAATTGCTGCGCGCGGCGGGATGCAAGCGCGATGGCGCGCGCATGCTGCTGCCCAGTGGCGAACCTTTCGAGATCGAGTTTCTCGATTCCTCGGGCGCGCTGAAGCCGCACACCGAGCCGCTGCAGGCGAACCTTCGCAAGCTTGGCCTGAACACGACATTCCGCACCGTCGACGCCGCGCAATACAAGAGGCGTCTCGACAATTTCGATTTCGACATTGTCACCATGGCGCTCGGCGGTTCATTCACGCCGGGCGATGGCTTGCGCATCACGTGGAGTTCGGAAGCTGCGAAGACGCCCGGCACGCGCAATGTCGCGGGCGTGCAGGATGCGGCGGTGGATTTCCTCATCGACAAGATTTCGCGCGCGCAAACGCGCGAAGAGCTGAATGTCGCCGCGCGCGCGCTTGACCGCGTGCTGCGCGCCGGGCGCTACTGGATTCCGATGTGGTACAAGGACAAGAGCCTCGTGGCCTATTGGGACGTCTTCTCGCGCCCCGACAAGACGCCGCGCTATTCGACCGGCGCGCCGGGCATATGGTGGTGGGACGCCGAGAAGGCGAAGCGCATCAACTACCAGGGTTGACGCGCTCACAAGCAGACAAAGGACTTCATGCTCGCCTACATCGCCCGCCGCCTGCTGCTGATGATTCCGACGATCTTCGGAATCCTGCTGATCTCGTTCGTCATCGTGCAATTCGCGCCCGGCGGCCCGGTGGAGCGCGTGCTGGCACAATTGCAGGGACTTGATTCCGGCGCCACCTCGCGCTTTGGCGGCGGCACCACAGATGTGGGCGCGGCGGCGCAGGGCGGCGGCGATTCACGTTATCGCGGCGCGCAGGGGCTCGATCCGAAATTCATCGCGGAACTCGAAAAGCAATTCGGCTTCGACAAGCCGGCCTACGAGCGCTTCTTCATCATGATGAAGAATTACGCGACCTTCGATTTCGGCCGCTCCTATTTCCGCGACACGCCAGTGCTGCAGCTCATCAAGGAGAAGCTGCCCGTCTCCATTTCGCTCGGCCTCTGGATGACGCTGCTCTCCTACGCGATCTCGATTCCGCTCGGCATTCGAAAAGCCGTGCAGGACGGCTCGCGGTTCGACACATGGACGTCGGCTGTCGTCATCATCGGCTACGCCATTCCGAGTTTCCTCTTCGCCATCCTGCTGATCGTGGTCTTCGCCGGCGGTTCGTTCTGGCAAATCTTTCCGCTGCGCGGGCTGTGGTCGGAGAATTTCGCCGACATGTCATTCCCGCAAAAAGTGCTCGATTACATCTGGCACATCACGCTGCCGGTGACCGCCATGGCGATCGGCGCCTTCGCGACATCGACATTCCTGACGAAGAACTCGTTCCTCGACGAAATCCGCAAGCAATATGTCCAGACCGCGCGCATGAAGGGCTTGACCGAGCGGCAGGTGCTTTACGGCCACGTGTTCCGCAATGCGATGCTGATCGTGATCGCCGGCTTTCCGGGCGCATTCGTCAGCGCCTTCTTCACGGGCTCGCTGCTGATCGAAAGCATCTTCTCGCTCGACGGGCTCGGCCTGCTCTCCTACGAGTCGATCATCAACCGTGATTATCCGGTGGTCTTCGCCAACCTCTTCATCTTCGCGCTGCTCGGCCTCGTCGTAAACCTAGTCTCGGATCTCACCTACACGTGGATCGATCCGCGCATCGATTTCGAAACGCGGGAGGTCTGAGATGAGCGCCCCCGTGCTTCGCGATGAGCTCACTGTGACATCCAACGCGCCGCTCGCGCCGGTGCTGCGCAACAAGGGTTTTCTGAAACTCTCGCCGATCAACCGGCGTCGCCTCGACAATTTCAAACGCAACCGGCGCGGCTACTGGTCGTTCTGGATCTTTATTACTTTGTTCGTGCTGTCGCTGTTTGCCGAATTCATCGCCAATGACCGGCCGATCATCGCCTCCTACAAGGGCGAGATCCTGTTTCCCGTCGCGAAGGACTATCCGGAAGAGAAATTCGGCGGCTTCCTTGCGCAGACCGATTACCGCGATCCGGTCATCGCGAAAGAGATCGAGGACAATGGCTGGATGCTCTGGCCGCCGATCCGTTTCGCCTATGGCACGCATCAGCGCGACCTGCCGACGCCCGCGCCCTCCGCGCCGACATGGTGGCTCTCGGACGATGTCTGCAAGGCCGCGGGTGAAAAGCTCGAACCCCCGAAGCCAAACGCGACCTGCCGCGATCTCGAATGGAACTGGCTCGGCACCGACGACCAGGGCCGCGACGTCGTCGCGCGTCTGATCTACGGTTTCAGAATCTCCATTCTTTTCGGCCTCATCCTTGCTGGCGTCTCGTCGGTCATCGGCATCACGGCGGGCGCCGTGCAAGGCTATTTCGGCGGATGGATCGACCTCGTCTCGCAACGATTCATCGAAATCTGGTCGTCGCTGCCGCATCTCTATCTGCTGATCATCGTGTCCTCGATCATCACGCCCGGCTTCTTCGTGCTGCTCGGCATCCTGCTGTTGTTCTCATGGGTGTCGCTCGTTCACGTCGTGCGCGCGGAATTCCTGCGCGCGCGCAATTTCGAATATGTGAACGCCGCGCGTGCGCTGGGTCTGTCGAACGGCAAGATCATGATGAAGCATCTCTTGCCCAACGCCATGGTGGCGACGCTCACCTTCCTGCCCTTCGTGCTGAATTCCTCGATCACGACGCTCACCTCGCTCGATTTTCTGGGCTTCGGCCTGCCGCCTGGCTCGCCGTCGCTTGGCGAATTGCTGCTGCAGGGCAAGGCGAACTTGCAGGCGCCATGGCTCGGGCTCGCGGGCTTCGCGATCATCGCGCTCATGCTGTCGCTGCTGATCTTCATCGGTGAAGCGGTGCGCGACGCCTTCGACCCCAGAAAGACATTCTCGTGAGCGCCCCCCTTCTCGAAGTCCGCGATCTCTCGATCGCCTTCCATCAGGGTGGCCGCGACACGCTGGCAGTCGATCGCGTGTCCTTCACGCTCGAGAAGGGCCGTACGCTGGCGCTGGTTGGTGAATCCGGTTCGGGCAAGTCCATCACAGCGCTCTCCATCGTGAAGCTGCTTGGCGCAACGTCGGCGACCTATCCGTCCGGTGAAGTCTTCTTCAAGGGCGAGGATCTTCTGCAGGCCGACGAGCCCAAGCTGCGCGAAGTGCGCGGCAACAAGATCACCATGGTGTTCCAGGAACCCATGACCTCGCTCAACCCGCTCCATTCCATCGAGAAGCAGGTCGGCGAGATTCTTGTGCTGCACGGCGCGCGCGGCGACGACAAGATTCGCGCGCGCGTCATCGAACTGCTGAGCGAAGTCGGCATTCCCGATCCCGCGACGCGGCTCTCCGCCTATCCGCATCAATTGTCGGGCGGGCAGCGCCAGCGCGTGATGATCGCCATGGCGCTCGCCAACCGCCCCGACCTGTTCATCGCCGACGAGCCGACGACGGCGCTAGACGTCACCGTGCAGGCGCAAATTCTGAAATTGCTGAAGGAGCTGCAGGCCAAGCTCGGCATGGCCATGCTGTTCATCACGCATGATCTCGGCATCGTGCGCAAGATTGCCGACGACGTCTGCGTCATGCAGAAGGGTCGCATCGTCGAAGCTGGCCCCGTGGAGCAGGTTTTCGAAAACCCGCAGCACGCCTACACAAAAGCGCTTCTGGCTGCGGAGCCAAAAGGCATGCCGGCGCCAAGCAATCCGGACGCTACGCCCATCGTCACCGGCGACGACATCAAGGTGTGGTTCCCGATCAAGCGCGGCTTCCTTCGCCGCACCATCGGTTATGTCAAAGCCGTGGATGGCATTTCGCTCACCGTGCGCGAGGGACAGACGGTTGGCGTCGTCGGCGAATCCGGCTCCGGCAAAACCACGCTCGGCCTCGCGCTTCTGCGGCTCATCCGCTCGGAAGGACCCATCGCTTATCTGGGGCGACGCATCGACGGACTTGGCTCGCAGGAAATGCGGCCGTTGCGCCGCGACATGCAGATCGTGTTTCAGGATCCCTACGGTTCGCTCTCGCCCCGCATGTCGGTCGCCGACATTGTCGAGGAAGGCCTGCTCGTCCAGAACAAGGGCCTGACGGCCGCGCAACGCCGCGAAATCGTCGCGCGTGCGCTCGCCGATACGGGGCTCGATCCCGGATCGATGGATCGCTACCCGCATGAGTTCTCTGGCGGCCAGCGCCAGCGCATCGCGATTGCCCGCGCCATGGCTCTCAACCCGAAATTCGTGGTGCTCGACGAGCCGACATCCGCGCTCGACATGTCGGTGCAGGCGCAGATCGTCGATCTGCTGCGCGATCTGCAGAAGCGGCGTAATCTCGCATATCTTTTCATCAGCCACGATCTGAAAGTCGTGCGCGCGCTGGCCAGCGAATTGATCGTCATGCGCCATGGCAAGGTCGTGGAATCCGGGCCCGCCACGGAGGTTTTTGCTGAACCGAAAACCGAATACACACGCGCGCTGTTCGCCGCCGCCTTCTCGATTGAGGCCGCGCATTCGGTGAACGGCGCATGAGCCGCGCGCTGATCATGGTGCTCGATTCATTCGGCTGCGGAAACGCGCCGGACGCCAAAAGCTTCGGCGATGTCGGTGCGGATACGTTTGGCCACATTGCGCAAGCCTGCGCTGCGGGACAGGCCGATGTCGCAGGCCTGCGGAGCGGCCCGTTGCACATGCCGAATCTCGATGCGCTCGGCCTCGGCTGCGCCGGCAAGGCTGCAACGGGGCGCCTGCCGCCGGGCTTCACGGATAGCTCAACAGGCGCATGGGGCTCGGCCATCGAGCAATCGCTCGGCAAGGACACGCCGTCGGGACATTGGGAAATCGCCGGCAGCCCGGCGGATTTTACCTGGGGCTATTTTCCGGAGACGACGCCGGCCATTCCCGATTGGCTCGTGGCGGATCTCGTGCGCGAAGCGCGCCTGCCCGGCGTGATCGGCAACAGCCACGCATCCGGCACGGCGATCATCGAAGTGCTTGGCGAAGAGCATCTGCGCACCGGCAAGCCGATCATCTACACATCAGCCGATTCCGTGCTGCAGATCGCCGCGCATGAGACAAGCTTCGGGCTCGAGCGACTTTACGACGTCTGTCGCATCGCGCGGCGCCTGTGCGATCCGCTGCACATCGGCCGCATTATCGCGCGGCCGTTCGCTGGCGACTCGCCCGCAACCTTCAAGCGCACGCAATACCGCAAGGACTTTTCGCTGCCCCCGCCCGCCGGATCGATCTTCGACCGCGCGGCGGAAGCCGGCCGCTCCATCGTTTCCATCGGCAAGATCGGCGACATTTTCGGACACCGCAACACAGGCGCGGAGATGAAGGGACGCGACGACATGGAGCATTTTTCCATGACGGTCGAAACGCTGAAGTCGCTGCCCGAAGGCGGTTTCGTCTTCGCCAATTACGTCGATCTCGACACGGATTTCGGCCATCGCCGCAACGTCGCGGGCTATGCGGCGGGGCTTGAGCGTTTCGATGCGCGCATGCCCGAACTGCTGGCGGCGCTGCGCCCCGGTGATCTCTGCGCGTTCACCGCCGACCATGGCAACGACCCGACATGGCCCGGCACCGACCACACGCGCGAGCAGGTTCCACTGCTGGCCTTCGGCCCCGGCATTGCGCCGCGCGCGCTCGGGTCGCGCAAGACATTCGCGGACATTGGCGCCAGCGTCGCGCATCATCTGGGTCTCGCGCCCACGAAGGCCGGCGCGCCCTGGCAGCTGGATCAATAACCGATTGCCGCCGTGCCGGCCTGTCGCGTGTCGGCGGCGCCATACAGCATGCCATCGGCGCGAGAGATAGTTTGCGCCGAGCCCATCGCGCGCTGCAGCCGCACGATATGGCCCTTCGCTTCGAGCAGGCGGATCGTGTCGATCGACAACCCGCGCTCGACGCGCAATTCATCCGGATGCAATTGATGATGCACGCGCACCGCCTCGCTTGCTTCCGCCGCATTCATGCCGTGGTCGATCATGTTCGAGATGATCTGCAGCACCGTCGTGATGATACGCGAACCGCCCGGTGTTCCGGTCACGATTTCCAACTCGCCGTTGCGAAACACCATCGTCGGGCTCATCGACGAGAGAGGCCGCTTGCGCGCTTGGGGCGCATTGGCGTCGCCGCCGCGCAGACCGAAAGCATTGGCGGCGCCTTCCTGCGCGGCGAAATCGTCGAGCTCGTTGTTGAGCAGAATGCCCGTGCCGTCGGCGACGAGGCCGAGCCCGTAGGAAAAGTTCAACGTGTAGGTGTTGGCGACCGCATTGCCATCCTTGTCGACGACGGAGAAATGTGTGGTCTGGTCGCTCTCGTAACGCGTCGGATCGCCGCTCGTGATCTCGCGCGAGGGCGTCGCGCGGTCGGGCGAAATCTTCTTGCGCAGCTGCGTCGCATAGTTTTTCGAGGTGAGGCCCGCGACCGGGACTTTCACGAAATCCGGATCGCCAAGCCAGATCTCGCGATCCGCATAGGCAAGCTTCATAGCCTCGGTCATGAGATGTAGCGTGGCGGCGGAATTCTGGCCGAGCTCGCCGAGCGGCCATCCTTCGAGAATGTTGAGGATCTCGATGACATGCACGCCGCCGGACGACGGCGGCGGCATGGAAACGATCTCGTGTCCGCGATAGGAGCCGCGCACGGCGTCGCGCTCGATGGCGCGATAATCGCGCAAATCTTCCAGCGTCATCACGCCTCCCGCGCCACGCACGCTGGCGACAATCTTCTGCGCGGTTTCGCCTTCATAAAATCCCTTCACGCCATCGCGCGCGATGCGCTCCAGAGATGCGGCGAGATCGGCCTGCACGAGCTTGTCTCCTGGGCGCAAAGGAGCGTCGCCGCGCATGAAGATCGCGCGGCTCGAGGGATGACGCGCGATGCGGCTGCGGATTTCACCAAGAGAGAATGCAAGGTCGCCTTCCACATCGATACCGTCGCCCGCCAGCGCAATGGCAGGCGCCACGAGTTGGGCAAGCGTGAAACGTCCCGAGCCGTATTTCTCGAGCGCCAGCGCGAAGCCCGCGACCGTGCCCGGCGCACCGACAGCGAGCCCGCTCGATTGCGATTTCGCCGGCGCGAACTTTCCATCCGCATCGAGAAACATGTCGCGATGCGCTGCGGCTGGCGCGGTTTCTCTGTAATCGATCGCGATGGTTTTCTTCTGTTGCGCGAGATGCACGAGCATGAAGCCGCCGCCGCCCAGATTGCCCGCGCGCGGCAAAGTCACTGCGAGCGCGAGCCCTGTCGCAACAGCGGCGTCCACCGCGTTGCCGCCTTGCTTCAAGAACTCCACGCCGATCCGCGAGGCTTTCTCCTCCTGCGACACGACCATGCCGTGACGCGCGGTGACCGGCAGAATGCGCGCGAAGCCCGAGATAATCGGCTCAGGCGCATTTTGCGCGTGAGCTAGCGGCGCAAGGCTAACGAGCGCGCAGACGAAAAATGCAGAAAGCTTCAATTGCCCCACCTGTTGCGCCACAAGGATTCCCCGATCATGCAGGAAATCCGTGGCTCACGTCCAGCTGCGCGCTGGATGAGCGGGTTTGGCGGCGGGGGCAGAGCGGCGATTTCGCGCACCAGTTTCGTGCGCGTCGCCTCGACGAATGAGCGCGTGTCGCGCACCGGCACCATGAACGCGTCGAATCCGCCGATCACGCAATCCTCGTAATATATATCGAGTTCCTGAATGTCGGCGGGGCTGACATAGGGACGAATGCCAACCAGCGGCAAACCGTTGATGGTGACGCCTTGCGCGACCGCGTCATCGCGCGCCGCAGCAACCGGGCGTCCGCTGTTGTTGGGGCCGTCACCCGAAACATCGATGACCTGCCGCATACTGTTGTAGCCATTGTTCTCGAAGAGCTTCGTGGCGGCGTCGATGGCGCCGGAGATCGATGTGCGTTGCGCGCGACGATAGGGCGCCTTGGCGAGCTTGTCGGCGAAAGCGCTTGCGCTTTCGGGCCCGTCGATCAGCGTCCAGTCAGCAAGCGTGTCCTGATCGTATTCCGACGCCCATTGCATGTAGGCGACGGCGATGCGGCCCGTCGCGCCTGATTTCAGTGCGTTGAGAAATTGCTCGGAGCGCAGCGCCTGGACATAGCCTTCGCGCTGCAGCTTCTGCTCTTCGGTGTCCATGGAATAGGAAATATCGACCGCGAAGACGAGCTCGACATCCACCTCCGCAGCGCC
Organism: Hyphomicrobiales bacterium; assembly: GCA_025356415.1. Taxonomy (GTDB): domain Bacteria; phylum Pseudomonadota; class Alphaproteobacteria; order Rhizobiales; family Beijerinckiaceae; genus Terripilifer. The sequence goes on along the minus strand of JANXTB010000047.1, from coordinate 3,935 downwards.
GTTGCGCGCCTGCGCGGGAGCCAGAGGCGCGAGCACAAGGGACGCCAGCAAGGCGCCAAATCTGAGCCGGAAAGCCATGGGGCGCTCCTTTGCGAAGGCGCCAGTGTGGCACGCTGGGCGCGGAAGGCAATGTGGCGGAGCCGCATCGGGCGTGGCATGGTGCAAATGTGATTTGCGAGGTGGCGATTTGAGCGGGATCGACGAGCTGTTCGCGGCGGCGGCGCAGGCGCGGCGCCAAGCCTATGCGCCCTATTCGCGGTTCGCGGTGGGCGCGGCGGTGCGCGGCGAGAGCGGGCGGCTGTACCTCGGCTGCAATGTCGAGAACGCCGCCTACCCTTCCGGGTCCTGCGCCGAGCAAAACGCCATCGGGGCCATGATCGTGGCGGGCGAGCGGCGCATCGCCGAGATAGCCGTGCTCGGCGACGCACCCGCGCCCGTGACCCCCTGCGGCGCCTGCCGTCAGCGCATCCGCGAATTCGGCGACGCCGCGACGAAGATCCACGCCGGCGCGGTTTCAGGCGCGCGGCGCAGCTTCACGCTGGATGAACTTCTGCCGGAAGCCTTCGGCCCCGACGCTCTGCCCGGGGCGAACACGTGAGCCACGCGCGCGACAGATTGCGGAGCGCGGCGGGGCGCGACATCCACACCGCCGTAGTGCTCGGCACCGGGCTTGCCGCCGTGGCGGGCGCGGGCGATGTGGTCATCCCCTATGCCGAGCTGCCTGGTTTTCCGCAAGGTCAAGTCTCCGGCCATCAGGGCGCGCTCGTGTTGAGGGATGATGCCCGCGGCTGCGTCGCCTTTCTACTGGGCCGTGCGCATTATTATGAAAGCGGCGATGCGCGCGCGATGGCGGGCGCGTTGGAAACCCTTGCGGCGCTGGGGCTTCGCAATCTCGTGCTGACGTGCGCGGCGGGCGGCGTGCGCGAAGATCTTGCGCCGGGCTCTCTGGCGCTGATCACCGACCATATTAATTTCAGCGGCGCCAATCCGCTTATCGGCGTTGCGGGCGATGCGCGCTTCACGCCGATGGTGGATGCTTACGATCCCGCGCTGCGCGCTCGGATGCGACGCGCTGCTGGTTCCGCAAATGTTGCGCTTCAGGAAGGCGTCTATATGTGGTTCTCCGGGCCATCCTTTGAGACGCCGGCAGAAGTGCGCATGGCGGGGCTGCTCGGCGCCGATCTCGTCGGGATGTCGACCGTGCCTGAAACCATTCTCGCGCGTCATCTCGGCCTGCGCGTCGCGGCTGTGGCGCTCGTTACAAATTACGCGGCGGGCGTTCACGGCGGCGCCCCGGAACATGCAGAGACGAAACGTGTCGCAGCGCTCGGCGCCGAGAAGATGCAGGCGCTGATCGCGGCTTTTCTGGAACAGGACGATGCATGATGGATGACCGGCAAACAGCGCTGCGCGCCATCCCGCTGATCGATCTCACCGACCTGTCGGACGATTGCACGCGCGAGCAGATCAACGCGCTTGTTGCGCGCGCACTGGCGTTGCCGATCCCCGTCGCGGCGCTCTGCATCTGGCCGCGCTTCGTCGCGCAGGCGCGCGCTGGTCTTGGTTCTTCGCCGATCAAGCTCGCGACGGTGGTGAATTTTCCGAAGGGCGGCGAGGATGTCGTAAGCGTCTGCGCGGAAACGCGCGCCGCGCTTGCGGATGGCGCCGACGAGATCGATCTCGTGCTGCCCTGGCGCGCCTTGCTGGCCGGGCATGAAGACATCGCGCGCGAAATGGTGCGCGCTGTCGCGCGGTGCGTGAGTCCGAGTGCGCAATTGAAAGTCATCATCGAGAGCGGCGAGTTGCCGGATGATGAGATGATCGCGCGGGCCAGCCGCATCGCCATCGACGAAGGCGCGGATTTCATCAAGACGTCGACGGGGAAGACGCAAATCTCCGCAACGCCTGAGGCCGCGCGCATCATGCTCGGCGCCATTCGCGACAGCGGCAGGCGCGTCGGCTTCAAGGCGTCGGGCGGCTTGCGCACGCTGGAGCAGGCGCGCGCCTATCTCGCCATCGCGGACGAGATCATGGGCGCCGATTTTGTCTCGCCCGCGCATTTCCGTTTCGGCGCGTCGAGCCTGCTCGATCCGCTGCTCGCAGCCTTGTAAGGACGTTCGATGTTGCTGCCGCAAGAGATCATCCGCAAAAAGCGCGACGGGCTGGCGATCGATGCGCAGGAGATCGAACATTTTATCGCGGGCCTGACCGACGGGCGCATCACCGAGGGTCAGGCGGCGGCATTCGCCATGGCGATTTTCATGCACGGCATGACCACGGCGGAATGCGCGACGCTGACGCGCGCGATGACGCATTCGGGTGACGTGCTCGACTGGAGCCGCGAAGCCTTGGGCGGCCCGGTTCTCGACAAGCATTCGACCGGCGGCGTCGGCGATAATGTTAGTCTGATCCTCGCGCCAGCGGTCGCGGCGTGCGGTGGATTTGTGCCGATGATATCAGGCCGAGGCCTCGGCCACACTGGCGGCACGCTCGACAAGCTTGAGGCGATCCCCGGCTATTGCGCGACGCCCGACGCCACGCGACTCGCGCGCGCTGTGCGCAATGCCGGCTGCGCCATCATCGGACAAACCGAACGACTCGCGCCTGCGGACCGGCGGCTTTACGCCATTCGCGATGTCACGGCGACGGTAGAATCCATACCGCTCATCACGGCGTCGATCCTGTCGAAGAAACTTGCAGCGGGATTGAACGGGCTCGTGATGGATGTGAAGACCGGGTCGGGCGCCTTCATGCCAACGCTGAAACAATCGCGCGCGCTCGCTGAGTCCATTGTGCATGTAGCCCAACAGGCCGGCCTGCCGACGCATGCGCTGATCACCGACATGGACCAACCGCTGGCGAGCGCCGCTGGCAATGCGGTGGAGACTTTGCATGCGATTGAGCATCTCACTGGCGTGAAGCGGGAGCCGCGCGTGCACGAGATCGTCTTGGCGCTCGGCGCTGAAATGTTGCTGGTGGGCGGGCTTGTCTCGCAACGCGAGGACGGCCGCGCGCGCATCGACGCGGCAATACGAAGCGGCGCTGCGGCGGAGCGTTTCGCGCGCATGGTGGTCGAGCTCGGCGGTCCGGCTGATCTTCTGGAAAACTCGTCCAAGTATTTGGCGGCTGCGCCCGTGGTGGTCCCCGTTGTCGCGCGCGAGGATGGCTTCGTCACGCGCATGGCGACACGCGACATTGGCCTCATCGTTGTTGAACTCGGCGGCGGACGCAGGCGCGCGCAGGATTCCATAGATCCCTCGGTCGGCCTGACGGAGATGGTTGGCGTCGGTCAGCAAGTGACGCGCGGCGAACCGCTGGCCTTCGTGCACGCGGCCAATGATCAGGCGGCCGCTCGTGCGGCGGATTTGTTGACGAAAGCGATCGAGATCGGCGATGAGCAATCCGTTGCGCAGCCGGTCGTGATAGACCGCATTGATGGTTCAGATGGTAACGCGCCGGATGGCCGTGACGTCGCCGAATGACTTTTCCTTGATGCGTTGGCGCGCCTGCGCGAAATCTTCCGAGACGACCTGCATGTGATGGCCGCTGGCGTGCAGCATGCGCCCTGCATCCTGCATGATGCCGACATGACCTTTCCAGAACACAAGGTCGCCACGCCGCAGCGGCGCATCGAGCCCAAGCGCCTCGCCGAGCTCGGCTTGTTGCATGTCGGTGTCACGCGGCGCCGCGGCGCCCGCGGCCTGCAAGGAAATCTGCACGAGCCCCGAACAATCGAGACCAAGGAACGTCTTGCCGCCCCAGAGATAGGGCGCGCCAACAAACAATTCAGCGATCCCGACGAAGTCCGGCTGGCGTGCAGCGATCTCTGACAAGTGCGCCGCAAAGACGAACAGTCCATTGGCAAGCTGCACGAAATCGCCGCGCGTCGCCCGCGCCTCGACCTGCGCACCCATGGGCAGCGCGCCGAGGTTCGG
>JANXTB010000038.1 GCA_025356415.1 Hyphomicrobiales bacterium | reverse complement strand
TGACCTGCCACTGAGATTTTCCTCCACGGGGATTTAGAGTCCGGCCTGCATAAGGACGGACAGATGAAGCGAGCACGGTTCACAGAAGAGCAGATCATTGCGGTGCTGAAGGAGCACGAAGCCGGGGCGAAGACCGCCGATCTGGCGCGCAAGCACGGCGTCTCCGAGGCGACGCTATACAATTGGAAGGCGAAGTTTGGCGGGATGGACGTCTCCGAGGCGAAGCGGCTGAAGCAGCTCGAGGACGAGAACGCCCGACTGAAGAAGCTGCTCGCCGAGGCGATGCTGGACACGGCGGCGCTGCGGGAGCTGCTGTCAAAAAAATGGTAGGGCCCGCCGTGAAGCGCGACGCCGTCGCGCATCTACAGGCTGCGTTGGGCCTGTCGGAACGTCGGGCCTGCAGCCTTGTGGGGGCGGATCGGAAGATGGTCCGTTACCGATCCTGCCGGCCGCCGGACGCAGAGCTGCGCGGCCGCTTGCGCGAGCTGGCCAACGAGCGCCGCCGGTTCGGCTACCGGCGGCTGTTCATCCTGCTGCGGCGGGAGGGCGAACCCTCGGGCGTCAACCGCATCCATCGGCTCTATCGCGAAGAGGGCCTGTCGGTCCGCAAGCGCCGCGCCCGGCGCAAGGCGGTGGGAACCCGTGCGCCGATCTTGGTGGAGGCCAAGGCCAATGCGCGCTGGTCGCTCGACTTCGTCCACGACCAGTTCGCCAACGGGCGGCGGTTCCGCATCCTCAACATCGTCGACGACGTCACCAAGGAGTGTCTGGGCGCGATCCCCGACACTTCGATTTCGGGCCGTCGCGTCGCGCGCGAGCTGACCGCCATTATCGAGCGACGGGGCGCGCCGGGCATGATCGTCAGCGACAACGGCACGGAGTTCACCTGCAACGCGATGCTCGCCTGGTGCAGGGAGATGAACTTGGATTGGCATTTCATCGCGCCGGGCAAGCCGATGCAGAATGGCTTTGTCGAAAGCTTCAACGGCCGCATGCGCGACGAACTGCTCAACGAGCGCCTGTTCTTCAGCCTCGACGACGCCCGGCGCCAGATCTCGGCATGGATCGCCGACTACAATCACCAGCGTCCTCACTCGTCGCTGGGCTATCTCACGCCAATAGCCTTCGCGGCCAATCTCTCCGCAACAGCCGATCAGCTGCGCAACCCTGACCAGCTCCGCAGATCGGCTGTTGCTCCACCCGCGCCAATCGGTGCAAAATCCGCCGAGGCTCTAATCGCCGCTGGATGAAAAGTCAGTGGCAGGTCAAGCCTTATAATCACGCCCAATATTCGAGCCCCGTCTGAATAAGTGCGCAATTTGCTTACAGAGCCTTCCCCCCGCTCTGAATACGAAGTTGGCACCTCTAGGCAGGGGACACGCAACTCTAAAGCATGGACAGCTAACTCGGTCTCAATCTCAAACCCGCTAGACATTGCTGGGAAGCTCTTGACGAACCTCCGCGACATTACCTTGTAGCCGGATAGCATATCATCGAAAGAACTGCCAAATATCGTTCCAACTAAGGACGTCAACAGCCAGTTACCAAAGCGGTGACCTTTCCGATACGCGCCCTTCTGATTTGAGACGCGCGCCCCGTTGATCAGATCGAGATCATGTTCCATGAGGAGCTCAACCATAGCAGGCGACTTGGAAGCGTCATAGGTATCATCACCGTCAACAAGAATAAAAATGTCTGCTTCGACATCCGCAAACATACGCCTGACGACGCTACCTTTCCCAGGACGCGGCTCGTTTTTAACAATAGCCCCGGCTTCCCGAGCTAATAGAGCCGTGTTGTCGGTTGAATTGTTATCATAGACGTAGATAGTCGACGTAGGCAGCGCGCTGCGGAATGCTTTTATCACTGCGACCACGGATCGCTCTTCATTGAAGCACGGAATCAACACTGAAATTCGCCGCTCAGCCATAGAAGCTCCTCTCGTTAAAAGCCCACCTCGTCCCGTGCTTAGCTGCAGCATCACACTTTTAAGGACCTGATCAAACCTGCCATTCCACAAGCGTAGGTTGGCAGCAAATACCGGCCGTCGTCAGATACGCCCAAAAAGGAAAGCATAGCGATATTCCCTATAGCAATTGCGCAAGCTGCGATACATGTGAGATCACTCGAACTCTTTGGGCTTCGTCGTTTACGGAATGCCCATATCAAGTAGCCAAGACTAAACAAAGAGAGCAGCGTCGGGATATGCCGGCGTGGATCAAAGATCCGAGCTGCAATTATTCCGAATGGAACGAATAATACCCTTGGTGACCACTCTTGTGGCTTCCAAGACGTATCACGCCCTACTGTGGCCCGATCCCGAATTCTAGCATCCAAATCAGGACCGTTCTCCGCCTCGAAAGTCGGCGGCGTAGACGTGATTGCTTTGTTTTGCGTGCCATCGTTAATCAACAGGCGATAGGTGTATTTCAAGCGATGCTCTATGTATTCTTTTGGGTGACGAATAATCAAACTAATCCACCAAGTTACGACGGAAACAGACTGTTCTCGGATAATTTTGTCGAATTCGTCCGAATATCCCTTGCACGCCCCCCACGCAAAATCATCCCATTGCTTGGGCGTGTAGCAGGTCTTTGGCTCCGGTAAATCAGCCGTCCGCCATCCGGGAAGCTGCGTAAAGACGTTCTCATTGAGGCCCTGTGAGATTCCCGCAGCATCGAATATTATCAAAGATCGCTCGACGCCAGAAGGATGTGCCGCAAAGACATAACGGCTTATCCAATTGTTCGCGGGGACGGAAAGTGGCAGCAGAAGTGACACTATGATCGCCACGGTTCGCTGACGTGTGGAACACTGATACACACTCACAGTTATTAACAGCGCAACGATAGCAAGAAGAAAATTCGTGGGTCTTACCGCCAAAACAAGGAGGCAGAAGAGTACCAACTCAGCTGTATCCCTATTTTCGGGAGTCGAGCGACGGCTCAAATTGGCAACTGAAAGCAAAAGACACAGTAGCAATGCTGAAAGAAGAACATCCTTTGTGATCAGGCCAGAGAGAACAATCAACGTGCAAACGAAAAAGTATGATAACGTGCTTGCAAGAATGGTTTTTGCGTTCAATCCACGCTTCACGTGCTCGAACATTGAGAAAGAAGGGTAAAGACAGATCAATATCGCCTGCATTGAAAGCGCGCTTGTAGGCTGACCAAGCAGAGGCGCAAAAAATGACCATATCCAAGCGACAATAGGCGAGTGCCAGTCTGTAAGCGATGTCACGTTCTCAGCTTGTTGAAGCTGTTCCCAAGAGTCTGGAGTTAGGCGACCAGGGTGATTGACCATCACACACGTCGTAACGAGCGCAAGTAAAAGAACGTATCGCCTTGCAAGGATTGGATATCGATATTCGTGTTGCATTTTAGAGTATGTACCCTTGTTTAACGACACCTTCTCAGCACGTTGCATCTCAGGGACGGTCGCGTATGACCATCATCAGATTAGAGCTTAGCATCCCGAATCTTATTCCAGTATAGCACACGCTGACCTGTGTCCCTGGCGGGCAAAGCTCCCGCAGAGATGTTTTGTCCATGAGGATCAGGTTTTGTGGGTCCATCCATTTGGTATTTCTAGTCATTCTACAAGCGAATGCAAAACTGCTTCGCCAATAATGGAAAATAGGGATTGCGGTATGGTGTTCTACTGGAAACCAGCGATTAGGAACCGTGACAATTACCAACTTAGATACGCGAAGGAGGTCGGCCAAAAAACGCTGTTGATTTTGCCTGCTCCCGACGTGTTCGAGAACAGCGTTCGCGGTGGCTATGTCAAATGTTTTCCCTGCGAAGGGGAGCGCCTGGTTGGGTTGAATCTCGACGTATCTAGTTCGTGGAAAAGCCTTCTTGAACGCGTCGCCAGCTTCCAGGCCGGCGGCGGTGATCCGATGCGGATAAGGGTACCGTCTTTCTAGGACATTAGCCCCGTGATCGACTACTCCAGAAACGCCAACGTCTAAGATTGTTGTAGCTTCGCTTGGATTCGCAGCATTGAGGAAATCTCGATACACGTTATCGCGAGCAAAGATGAGCATCCGCTCGCTAATGCTTCCCGCATTGATCACCTCATAATACTTCTCATCCAAAGCTCGTTTCCTTTCCCCAAAAACAGTTGCGCAAGGCACATCCGGCGCATCGGCGCAAATGTGCACTCATTGGCTGGGGCGGAGCAAGGCCGACTTGTGAAACTCGTTAAGATGCACCCTACCGCCGCGCTCAACGCTCTCACATTATCCATTCTCGGGCCGAACGAACTCACACGGGCAGGTCTCTCTCGGCCCGAGACAGCGACGCCGACGCGAGGCAGCGGGCGACGTCATTTACGATCAATCCATCTTCCGCTTTCGCTTGACGGCGCGGGGCTGTAGTACCTCAAGATGACAAATGGTGCGGATTTGCGGAGCGTAGGATGACTTCAGGAAAGCGTGTTCTGGTCACTGGCGGCGCCGGCTTCCTCGGCTCCCACCTCTGTGAGCGTCTCCTCGCGCAGGGGCACGACGTCCTCTGCGTCGACAATTTCTTCTCCAGCACAAGGCGCAACGTCGAGCATCTCATTGACGATCGCCGCTTTGAGCTGATGCGCCACGACGTCACGTTTCCGCTCTACGTTGAAGTTGACGAAATCTACAACCTCGCTTGTCCCGCCTCGCCGGTGCATTACCAGTTCGACCCCGTTCAGACGACCAAGACCAGCGTCATCGGCGCCATCAACATGCTCGGACTCGCCAAGCGGGTGAAGGCGAAAATCCTGCAGTCCTCGACCTCCGAAGTCTACGGCGACCCGAATTGCCATCCGCAGCCCGAAAGCTATTGGGGCAACGTCAATCCGATCGGCTTCCGCTCCTGCTATGATGAAGGCAAGCGCTGCGCCGAGACGCTGTTTTTCGATTATCGCCGCCAACATAATTTGGCGATCAAGGTGGTGCGGATCTTCAACACCTACGGGCCGCGCATGCATCCCCATGACGGCCGCGTCGTCTCGAATTTCATCGTTCAGGCGCTGAAGGGCGAGGACATCACCATCTATGGCGACGGCAGCCAGACCCGCTCGTTCTGCTACGCCGACGATCTCGTCGAGGCGATGATGCGGATGATGGCCACCCCCGACGACGTCACCGGCCCGGTCAACATCGGCAACCCCGGCGAATTCACCATCCGCCAGCTCGCTGAGCTCGTCATCGAACTGACGGGCACGACGTCGCGCCTCATCTGCCAGAAGCTGCCGTCCGACGATCCCAAGCAGCGCCGGCCTGACATCTCGCTGGCGCGCGAGCTGCTCGACTGGCAGCCGAAGGTGCAGCTGCGCGAGGGGCTGGTTCAGACCATCGCCTATTTTGACAAGCTGCTCGCCGAAGGCGAGACCTTCCAGGCCAAGCGCGTCGGCGTTCTCTAAAGGAATAGTTTCATGCGTTTGACGATGATTGGCTCCGGCTATGTGGGCCTGGTGTCGGGAGCCTGCTTCGCGGACTTCGGCCATACTGTGGTCTGCGTCGACAAGGACGAGCGCCGGATCGCCGCGCTCGAGCAGGGCGAGATTCCGATTTTCGAACCGGGGCTCGAGCAGCTGGTCAAGACCAACGTCCGCCAGGGCCGCCTCACCTTCACCCGCGAGCTGGCCGGCGCCGTGCAAACCGCCGACGCGGTCTTCATTGCGGTCGGCACGCCGACCAGCGATGGCGGCCGCCACGCCGACCTTTCCTATGTTTACGCCGCCGCCAAAGAGATCGCCGCCAACCTGCGCGCCTTTACGGTGATCGTGACCAAGTCGACCGTGCCGGTCGGCACCGGCGACGCAATCGAGAAGATCATCCAAGAGGCGCGGCCCGACGCGGATTTCGCGGTGGTCTCCAATCCAGAGTTTCTGCGCGAAGGCGCGGCCATCGAAGACTTCAAGCGCCCCGACCGGATCGTCATCGGCGCCGAGGACGTCCGCGCCCGCGAGATGATGGCTGAAGTCTACCGTCCGCTGAGCCTCAATGCGCCGCCAATCCTCAACGTCAGCCGCCGCACGTCGGAGCTGATCAAATACGCCGGCAACGCCTTTCTCGCGACCAAGATCACCTTCATCAATGAAATGGCGGACCTCTGCGAGAAGGTAGGCGCCAACGTGCAGGAAGTGGCGCGCGGCATTGGCCTCGACAATCGCATTGGCGCGAAGTTCCTGCATGCCGGCCCCGGCTACGGCGGCTCCTGCTTTCCGAAGGACACGCTCGCTTTGATCCAGACCGGACGCGACCACGGCGCGCCGGTCACCATCGTCGAGGCGGTGGCGCAGGCCAACGAGGCGCGCAAGAGCCGCATGGCCGACAAGGTGATCGAGGCATGCGGGGGCGACCTGACCGGCAAAACCATCGCCGTGCTTGGCCTTGCCTTCAAGCCCAACACCGACGACATGCGAGACGCGCCGTCGCTGACGATCATCCCGAAGCTGATCGACGCCGGCGCCACCGTCAAAGCGTACGATCCCGAAGCCACCGAGCAGGCGCGGCCGCTGTTGCCGGGCGTGCAATTCGTGTCGGGCGCCTATTCCTGCGCCCAGGGCGCGGATGCGCTGGTGATCCTGACCGAATGGGACGCCTTCCGGGCGCTCGATCTGGCGCAGCTGCGCGAATTGATGGCCGATCCGTGCATCGTTGATCTGCGCAACATCTATCGTTCAGGCGAAATGAAGCGTCACGGCTTCCGGTACGAGGGCGTCGGCGTCGCCTCGGCGCGGCCTGCGTGACTTCATCTGACGGCAGCATGACTAGCGCCGTGTCCGCCACTGGCGGCCGAGCATCTGCGCCCGTCGATGGGCGGAAGATCGTGTTCGTCAATCGCTACTACGCGCCCGACCATTCGGCGACGAGCCAGATCCTCACCGACCTCGCCCAGCATCTGGCGCGCAACGGCTTTCGCGTTCACATCATCTGCGGCGATGAGACCTACGATGGCCGCGCCGGGCTGCCCCGTCAGGAGATCTTGAACGGGGTCGAGGTTCACCGGGTCAAGTCGCTCGGCCTCGGGCGCGCCAGTTTGCTGCGGCGCGGCGGCGACGCCGCCTCACTCTATGCAGCCATGTATCAGGAGGCTTGTCGCGTGCTCCGTCGCGGCGACATCCTCGTCGCCAAAACCGATCCGCCGCTGCTCTCGGTGCCGATGGCGCGCGCGGCGCGGCGCAGCGGCGCGCTCCTCATCAATTGGCTGCAGGATCTCTATCCGGAGGTCGCCGGGGTGCTTGGCGTCAGCCTGGCGCGGGGCCCGGTCGGCCGCGTCCTGACTCATGTGCGCGACCGGTCTTTGCGGGCGGCGACCGTCAATGTCGTCATCGGCGAGCTCATGCGCGCCCGCCTTATCTCAGGCGGCGTGCATCCTGACTCTGTTGCGCATATTCAGAATTGGGCGATTGAAGACGGCCTCGCCCCGGTGGCGCCGGACGACAATCCTCTGCGCAGGGAATGGGGCCTGCACGACAAGCTGGTCGTCGGCTATTCCGGCAACCTCGGACGGGCGCATGAATTTGCGACCCTGCTCAACGCCGCCGAATTGCTGCGCGAGCGGCGCGACCTCGCTTACTTGTTCATCGGCGGCGGCCACCACATTGAGCAACTGAAGGGGGAGGCTGCGGCGCGGGGGCTGGCGGATCGCTTCCATTTCGCGCCCTACCAGGACCGTGCGCGGCTGAGCCAGTCGCTGTCGGCGCCCGACGTTCACTGGCTGTCGCTGCGGCCCGAGCTCGAGGGCCTGATCGTGCCGAGCAAATTCTACGGGATCGCCGCCGTCGGCCGGCCGACGCTGGCCATCGCCAGGCCAGGTGGCGAAATCCCTAACCTGTTGGGTCGATACGACTGCGGATTGCAAGCGACTCCCGGCTGCCCGGAAGAGGTCGTTGCGGCGCTTGATCGGCTGGCGGACGCAGGGTACCGCGCTGGACTGGGACGCAATGCGCTCAACGCCTCGCGTGGCGCGCTCTCCAAATCCACCGCCTTGCAGGCCTGGATCCACCTCCTGCGCAGCGTCTAAGTGTCCCACATGCTGCTTCTGATGGCCAGGAGTCGTCCCGGTCCGTCGGCCCTAGCTCAGAAGCGCCAGAAGGTTGATGGGGGCCGTAAAGGCTGCAATCAAGGCGGCGCATCCGGCCATGGCCGCGACAGCCATAGAAATCTCCAGCAAAAAGGTCTCGGCCTGTTGGGAAACCCACGGGGCGACGTTGTCCACAGAAAATTCCCTCTTATCACAGACCGGAACGGAGCATGCCGCATCAGGTTCCAAGTCACGTTGCGACCGCGTCGGGGGCCACACCTGTGTCCGTTTTAACCCTATGAAAAGATGCATACTTTGACGCCGACGATTGTAGATGCGTTTCAGTTACGGATGTCTTACTGAAGGATGGAAAGTTTGAGCGGCGGCGATCAGTCGCTTTTGAAACTTTTTATTTGTGCCGAAAGCGAACTCGACTAGCGTCGCGCGCGCGGCATGGTGGGCTGGTGACTTCCTCTGAAGGGGGCTTCCTTGGCGCGTGTTCCGTCATCCTTGTCGCGCATCTCATGGCGCATGCACGTTGTCGATCTCGTCATCGCCGCCGCCGCTCCGTCGTTCGCCATTATCGCCCGCGATCCGGCCTATCTGTTGCGCCAGGAGCCCATTGCGCTTCTGCAATATACGGCGGTAGGCATTCTGGCGGCGATGGCCTGCCTGCAGCTGTTCGGGGTCCCAAAAATTCTCGCTCGCTTCCTGTCGACCGAGGACGTCTGGCAAATCGTCAAAGCCGCCGCCGCGGCGGCGGCGCTGACTGGCGCGTTCGCCTTCAGCCCTCTGAGCGTCGACGGGGTCCCGCGTTCCTTGCCTTTCTTGCACTTTTTGATGCTAACCGCCGGCTTCGTCAGCGCCCGCTGGTTTCGTTCTGAGCATTTCCGTCGCCTCGACCAGCCCGATCAGGATGCGTCGGAGAACGTGTTGATCGTCGGCGCGACCCGCCTGGCGGCGCTCTACATCCGCATGCTGAGCTGCCTGCCCGGGCCGCGCCAGCGCGTGGTCGCGATGCTCGATGACAATCCGCAGATGCAGGGCCGCTCGGTCAGCGGCGTGCCGGTGCTGGGCGGGACCGCCAAATGCGAGGCGGTGCTCACCGAATATGCGACGCACGGCGTCTTCATCCGCCGGGTGCTCGTCGCTCATGCCGATGAACGCTCCCGCGACAGCGCCCACCGGAAGCTGGCGGCCTGCTGCGCCGAGCGCGGCATCCGCCTCGAGTTCCTGGCCGACCGCTTCCTGCTCGAGGGCGACAAATCGCCGGAGGAGGTTGCGGAGACCGAAGTGTTGGCCTCGCCGAATCCCGCCTCCCGTTATGTGTCTATCCGGCAAGCGCTGGAGAGGATTGCGGCGGGCGCGATGCTCGTCGTGCTGACGCCCGCTCTGGTGTTGGTCGCGCTTTGCGTGATGATCGACGTCGGCGCGCCGATTGTGTTCTGGCAGGAGCGCGTGGGCCGCTTCGGCAAGCCGATCTTTGTCCATAAATTCCGCACGCTTTGCGCGTCGGTCGACCGCAATGGAACGCCCATTCCCGAAAACAAGCGCCTGTCGCGCATCGGCGCCGCGCTGCGCGCCACCCGCCTCGATGAATTGCCGCAGCTCTATGACATCGCCCGCGGCGTCATGTCGTTGATCGGGCCGCGGCCGCTGTTGCCGGTCGACATGCCCGAAGACAGCTTCATCCGCCAGCAGGCGACGCCGGGCATCACCGGCTGGGCGCAGATCAATGGCGGCAAGCTGATCACCGCAGAAGAAAAGAACGCCCTCGACGAGTGGTACATCGCCCACGTGTCGCCGATAATCGACCTGAAGATTGTCTTGCGCACCGTTCGCACCACCCTTTGCGGCGACCGCCGCGACGAGGCGGCCGTCCAGCAGGCGCTCCGGCATCGCGCCGAGCGGCTCGGCGCGGTCGGTCCGGTCAGTTCCAACGCCGATGCATGCGGAACGAAAGCTTTGATTTTTCGCCAGAATTCGGCCTGATCCCTCGCGCCAAGCGCCTTTTGGTAGGCTCGGATGGTGGGACGAGGTCGTTAGCGGCGATGCCGGTCCGCAACTTAGGTTTTGCCGACGTCCGGCGCCGCCCACAGGCTGCGGGCGCTCGCGAAAATCAGCAGCCACAACAAGCAGCTGATTGGCGCCCGATGATCAGCCCCCGCATCTGCTCCCCCAAGCAGTGCGAATGACTTCGGCAATAGAGCAGGCCCGCCATAACTTGGGACGAGTCCAATCGCACGAGGCCAAGAAGCCCTTCGCGAAGGCAGCGAAAGGCTAAGCTGAGGTTGTCGCCCGGTTCGCCCCGCCGATCAGCTCACTGAATGGATTTCGGCGCCAGCGCCCGCGTGATGCTTGCCTCGCCGCGACCATAGACGGCGGCGCTGTAATTCGTCAGCGTGTCCTGGCGCGCTGTGGCGAGCAGCTGATTGGTGATCTGCGTCGAACTCGCACCGGTGAATTTGCTGCCCAGCACGGCCGCATAGCCGGAGACGATCGGCGCGGCGAATGATGTGCCGTAGAGGCCCGTCTTGTCGCCGGCGACGCCCACCGTCAGGAAGTTTTTCTGAACCGAGAGATTGTCGCCGGCCGTGTTGGAATACCAGGCGAGCGAGGCTTTCTGCGTCGTCGTGCCGTTGCTGTTCAGGGCGCCGACGAAGATCGCGGAGGACTTGCCGACCAGCGCGAGATTCAAATAATCGACCTGACCGCTGGAATTGGCGGCGCCGACCGCGACGCTGTCATTGCCCGCGGCTTTCGCGATCACCGCTGACCCCGCGGCGTATTTGATGATCGAGCTTTCCTGCGCGCTCCAGCCAATCTGGTTCGCCGTGTAGCCCGCCGCCGCATACATGGCGTAGCTGAGATTGACGACATTGAGCCCGCGCGCGAGCGTCACCGAGCGTCCCGACGTGAAATCCTGCGACACGATCGCGGCCGACGGCGCGATCATGCTTCCTTCCAGTCGCGTCCATTCGCCATGGCGCAGCGTCTGTGTTCCGGTTCCCAAATTACCGCTGAATTTGTTGGCGCTTTTGAAATCATCGACGAACGTGATGGTGACGCCTTGGCCTTTGTAACCGGCGGTCCACGCGGCGCCGATTTCGGGGCTCATCCATGAATAGACGGTGAGCGCGCTGAGCGCGGGCGTGGCGCCCGCGAAAGTCGGAAGCGACGCGGCAGAAGCGCCGCCTGCCTGCACGACAAGGCCAAGCGCCGCGATAGACGTGATGCGAAGATTGTTCGTGATGCGAAGATTGTTCATGTGACGATCCCTGTTTGAATGTTTGTGAGAAGCACGCGCTAGAAGCGCGCTTGGTAGCGAAGGCCGACCCAAAACCTGTCGGGCGGCTTCATGTTGACGAGATACTTCAGCGTGTCGGACGGCTGCATCGTGGATGCGGCGAGGCGGCAATTCACGGACTGCACGCCGCCGATGTCGCCGTAATCGGCCTCGCAGCTTTTCTCGCGCAGGCGTCCGCCAATCAGCGACGTGAAGGAAATTGAAATCGAGCTCTGCGGCGTGAGCTGCGATTGCAGGATGAGCCCGAGCTTGAAGCCCGGCGCGATGCGATATTTCGGGCCCCATTCGCCACTGCTGAGGCCCCACAGGATCCCGGCGCCTTCGGTGACCTGGGTCATGAAATCGACCCGCATCTCCGTCCAGTTCTGGCCATACCACCGGCGGAAATCGACGGCGCCGCCGCCACTCAGCTCATAGGAGCCCATGCTCAGCTTGTAGACGCGGTCGGACAGCGGCGTGCCCTGCCGGACGTTGACGAGGAAGGTCTGCTCCGCCGCATCATAGGCGCGCGCCGCATCGCCACCTGCGAGCAGAAGCAGCGCCACCACGACCGCGAGCCATATCCTGTGCGAATGAGAAAGCGCTCGTGTCACAAGGGGTCGTCGCTCCAAACCACATCGCCGTCTCCGGCTTCACGCGACCCTCGCCTGGCGGAGTTACAGAAAGCGTAAGAAACATCGAGGGAATGGCTGCAAACCACGCTTCAACAGAGCTTGGTTAATCAGGCGCATACCGCGCGGTCCTGACGCCGCGCCGCCTGACAACCTCGCACGCGCGGCGTGTGCAGGCGGGCATTTTAGCCGGGCAGCAGCGCCGGGCCGCGCCGCCGCACGCCTGCCGCCCCACGCCAAGAGCGCAGCCGTGAGGTCAAAGGGCCGCTTGCCATTACCCTCCGCTACTTTGGACGGGATGCGCACGAGGCAACTTGCGGCAGCTGCGACCCTGGCCCAAGTGGAAGTGGCGATCGTTAGGGGCGATGCCGGTCCGCAACTTCGGTTTTACCGACATCCGGCGCCGCCCACAGGCTGCGGGCGCTGGCGAAAATCAGCAGCCACAACAAGCAGCTGATTGGTAGCCCGACAATCATCCCCCGCATTTGCCCCCCCAAGCATAGCGAATCAGTTAGGAAACATAGCAGGTCGGAGGGGCAAAACGTGTGCGGAGAAAATTCGCAGAGCCGTCGAGCGGTTTCGAATTCAATGTTGCGGCAGTGGATTGTCGTGATCAGAGCGGCGAGAGTGGCCTCTACTTCGATGACGAGGATCGATGTCCTGCGTCGTGGCCAAAACGCAAATGTTTGCTTGGTGTTCACCGAGATTTCTCGCGCATTTCACCACTTAGACACTCCGGCTACAACCATGCTCGGGCGGCCGCGCGGCGCGGCGCTGCCGCCGCTCAACGATGGCGTGTGGCGCTGAGGCACGAGCGCAGCTAGCTCTCAAGCGCCCATCCCGTCAGCGCTCTTGCGGCGCGCGCTTCTGGCGCCAGGTCCACGCGGTGCGCACCATGTCATCGAGCTCGGCGTGCCGCGGCCGCCAGCCGAGCACACGGCGCGCCTTCGCCGCGTCGGCGACGAGCGCCGCGGGATCGCCGTCGCGACGACCGGCCTCCTAGATCGGCACGGTGAGCCCGGTCGCGCGCTCAGCCGCCGCGATCACCTCGCGCACCGAAAAGCCGCGCTCGTTGCCAAGATTGTAAACATCCGAGGAAGCGCCGGCCCGCAGGGCGTTGAGCGCGAGCACATGCGCCTGCGCCAGATCGGTCACGTGGATATAGTCGCGGATGCAGGTCCCGTCCGGCGTGTCGTAATCTGTGCCAAACACCGCGATGGTCTCGCGCCGCCCTGACGCCGCGTCAAGCACCAGCGGAACAAGGTGCGTCTCCGGAGTGTGGTCTTCGCCGATGTCTCCGTCTGGATCCGCCCCGGCGGCGTTGAAATAACGCAAGGCCGTGAAGCCCATTCCATAAGCCGCGCCGAAATCGGCGAGCATGCGCTCGACCATGAGTTTGGAGGCGCCGTAAGGATTGATCGGATGCTGCGGCGTCGTCTCCGAAATCGGCAAGGCCGGGGGCACGCCGTAGGTCGCGCAGGTGCTTGAAAACACGATGTCGCGCACGCCGCCCGCCCGCATCGCATCAAGCAGCGACAGCGAACCCATGGTGTTGTTGCGGTAATATTTCGACGGGTCGGTGACCGATTCCCCGACATAGGCGACGGCCGCAAAGTGCAGAACCGCAATCGGGCGGTAGGTCTCGATGACCCACTGTAGGCGCGCGCCGTCGAGAATGTCGCCTTCCTCGAATGGTCCCACTTGACGGCCCATTTGTGCCCGTAGGCCAGGTTGTCGTCCCAATGTATCCGGCGCCGCCGGTCACCAGCACAAAAAATGCGAGATCGTGCACGGCGTCAATCTTCTGCGCGGCTGCGGGCGGCCCGGAAATGGGTCCTCGGAAGTATATTTAACAGTTAACGTGAATTTGGAGTAAACGGGTCGGGTCCATTGATAACGCAGCCAAATTGCGTCCCATTGTATTTAGGGACTGTAAGTACATTTGGAGTGCGTTCGATGAGAGTTGAAAACAAGCCCCTGGAGGCGCGCAGCCGCCGCCATGTCATTCGGATGGCGGCGCGCCTCGGCGCCGCCGCCACCTTCACGGCCTTAGCCAGCAAGGCGTCACAGGCGGCGGGTCGCCATTCCGATCCGGAGTTCTGCGATCCCGTATGCCTGGTGCGCGGCTCGTTCATCGAGACCGCCGCCGGCGACGTCGCCATTGAACATCTCGCCGCCGGCGACCTGATCCGCACGGAAGACGGGCGCTTCACGCCGGTGCGCTGGATCGGCCGTCGATCCTACGCCAAACCCGCCGACGTGCTCTGGCCGCGCAACGTCGATCCCGTGCTCGTCAAAGCCTCCGCCGTCGCCCCCGGCGTTCCGAGCCGCGACCTCTTGCTGTCTCCCCAACACGCGCTGTTCCTCGACGGCTACCTCATCCCGGTGATGTTCCTGATCAATGGCGCCACGATCCGGCAGGGCGCGTATGACGACGACGGCCTCGAATATTTCCACGTCGAGTGCGACGCCCACGAGGTGATGTTCGCCCACGGTCTGCCTGTGGAAACGCTGCGCATCCATGACGATTACGAATTTTTCGACAATTCTGCGGAGCATGCCGGTCCATCGCACGCGCGGGCCGAAGCCTACGCCCCGGTGCTCGGCTACCCGGGAGTGCGGGCCGACGCGCTCGGACTGCTGCGCTCAATCGCCTCCGTCTGCGTCGATGTCCGCGATCCCATTCAGGTCGCCTATGACCGGATCGCCGCCCGCGCTCCGTTCCTGGCGCGCGAACCAGTGACGCTCTGCTGAACGGCAGGGCCTGCCGCCTCACGTCTGTTGAGTCCGTCAAACGGCGCGTCATCGTCCGCGCTGTGCAAACGTGAAAGCGCCCGCCACGGTCTTTTCCGGAGTCGGCTCACTCGCCCTCGTCCGCGCATCTCGGGCAGGACGCTAAAGCCAATCCTTGCGGCGTCGACGTGCGCAGGCGATGCGCAAACCGCCGTGATCGCGGGGCTCGAGCTGGATGGATTTTTCCTCAGTGAGCGGGCGACCCTGCCGGACATCTTTCATGTGTCCTGAGCCCGCGGCTTAAACAAAGACCGCCAAAGCGCCAATGGCACATGCCTTCTGAGCTTGGCGGCTTCCGTGCCAATGGTACGATCGGCGGCCGCCGCCCGCGCCCCAAAATCGACGCCTACTTAGCTTGGCGGTTGTGCCAATGGCACACGACCACTTAGCTTGGCGGTTTATGTGCCAATGGAACAGCCGCCGGCGCCGCTGCGCTGCAGAATCGAGCCCCGCCAATGCGCCAATGGCAAATGACTCCTTAGCTTGGCGGCCTCAGTGCCAATGGCGCGACCGCCGGCCGCCGCCGCGCCGAGACAAGCTCGAGCGGAGGACGGCGACGGCCCGCGAGCTTTTGCTGCTGGCGCTGCTGATGCTGTCGCTCATTTTTTGTCAGCCAGCCTCGCGAGATCGCCTACGTCGTCACCGATCCGGGCAATCACCACAAGATCGCTTGAGCCGCTGGCGCTCACGGCCAGGGAGCTTCGGCGACGAGCTCCCGCGGGAAGGCGTCCCCGAAGGCTGGAAGCGGCGCGGCGACGTCCAATCGCCCGCCGCCCCTTCTTGCGGGCGTCGAAGGCCACTTCGCCCCTTTGCTCAAGGCTGACGAATTGGCGCGGCTCATCGTGCCGTGTTGCTAGTCTTTGACCAGCCGCAGCGCCGGCCGTCGCGACCGGGCCGCATTTGAGCTGCCCCGTCGCGACGCGCCGCTAGCGAGGCGGTCGCGGTAGGCGGCGATCTCTTCAAGATACATTCTGTTTCCCGCCCATTCCCCTTTTCGCGTCAGGTAGCGAAGAAACGGCAGGCGGTACCTTGGATGCATGGTCGACAGAACGCTGGCCAGGGCCTCTCCGGGATTGAGCATGATGTCTCCGCAACATGTGTTGAAGGCCAGGGCGGTCGGTGGGGCGCGGCGCCGCCCGCCGGCGTTTTGACGGAAGCGCCGCGGCGCCGGTGGGCACGTGGTTGAGTTTCGGCGCCTCAGTCGGAGGGCCCGCCCGCCGCCGGAGCGCCGGTTCGGCTGGAAGCCCAGAGGTCGTCGGCGACTGGCACGGGATCGATGCCGCGCTCCGCCCACCAGCCTTTCTCGTCGCCGCGCATGTGCAGCTCATGGTGGTGGGTGGCGCACAGCGGCACGGTGAATTCGTCGCTGACCTTGCGGGCCATGGCGCGGGGCTGCGTGAACCGCAGGTGGTGCGCCTGGCTTGGCGTGCGGCCGCAGGCGAGGCACGGCTGGCGGGCGACGTAGCGCAGGTGCTCGAGGTCGCGTTGCCGGCGCGGCTCGGGCAGGGCGAGCGTGTGTTTCTCGATCCGCAGGCCGGTGGCGTTCTGAAGGACGGGCGGTCCGGCCTTGGGCAGGCGGACCGGCAGGACGGCGTCGTCCAGCTCAGTCTTCGACAGCAGGACCGGCGGTCCGGCCGTCGGCGCCGACGCCTCAGGGCGCGGCGCCGGCGCTTCCGTGCGCCGCGCCGCAGCCGCCGGCTCAGCTGGCCGCGCCGGCTTGGCCTCCGCCTGGCCCTTGTAGAGCGACAGGCCGAACGGATTGCCGAAGGTCGCCAGCGCCCGCTTGGTGGCGTCGGTCTCCGCCGCCTTGGCGGCGCGCTCATGCGCCTGGCCCGGCGTCGCCGCCGTCGCTTCGCCGGAGCCCAGCCCCTCGCGCAGGATGACCTCGAAGCCGGCCCGGACGCTGACCCGCACCCGGGTCAGATAGGCGACGGCGTAGCCCGACCCGGTCTGCTTCTGCCAGACGCAAGTGGTCGCCACCGTCTCGCGGTCCCAGCCGTCGAAGCCGAAGATCCGGTTGGCTTCGGCGACGACGCGCCAGCCTTCGAGGTAATGCAGGATCTTGCCGTCGGCGGCGGCGCGCTCGCGGACATGCTGCCGGCGCAGGCCGGCCTTCAATTGACGGACTTGGCTGTCGGTGAAGGTCATCTCACTGGCTCCGGACCGAGAGGGACATTTTGGATTCGGCGAGGACGGCGCCCGGCACCAAAGCGCCGCGGGTGAGCGCATCGAGGATGGCGCGCTTGTCGGGCTTCGCCGGCTGCGGGATCAGGAAGTCGAGCGGCAGGCCGTCGGGATCGACGACGTCGACGCCGGGCGGCCCACGGCGCAGCGAGGCGGTGAAGTCGGCCTCCTGCAGGCGGACGATGTCGGCCGCCAGCATGTTCTCGCAAGCCGTCTGCCGCTTGGCCCCGGCGCGGGCCTGCAGGCGGGTCAGCCGGACCTTCATGTCGTCGATCCGCCCCTTGAGGGCGGCGCACAGGCACTCGTCGTCGAGCGCCGAGCGGATCACCGCGGCCAGCGCCTCCTGGAAATCGGTCGCGCCCTCGAGCGTGTCGGCCAGGGTCTCGTCGTCGAGGTCGGGATGGAGCTCAAGGAGCCGGCGACGCAGCTCGACGAATCGAATACGTTCTGGACGGATAAAACGCGTCTGAAACTGAGACATGATAACCTCCCACGAGAAGATACTAATAGTATCATTATCCAGCGGCGTTGCAAGTGAAATTTTGGATGAAATCTGACCGCCTCACCACAGAGCAGATCAAAGCCGCTAGGATGCTGCTCGCGTGGGATCAGCATCGCCTGGCGGATGAGGCCGGGCTCTCGCCGGTGACGGTTAAACGCATTGAGGCCGTTCCAGGCCCGGTAAGCACGACCGCCAAAACAGAAGAGAAGATCCGTGTAGCGTTGGAAAAATCCGGTATCGAATTCCTCACGAAGGATGCCCGAGGCGGTACCGGCGTCCGTAACAAGGTGTGATCGCCTCGCAGGTATTTTGGAGAAATATCAACCTCGGCGTTGAAGCAGCCGGCGACGGCCCGCGAGCTTCTGCTGCTGGCGCCGCTGCTGCAAAACCGACAAGGGCGCCGCCCCTGGGGTTTCATCCAAGCCGCCGATCCAGCATTGCGCCGCGGGCCAGCGGCCGCTAGCAAGGGGCGATGCAGAAACTGGCCGTCCTCGGACTTGCAGCCGTTGCCGCCGTCTCTGGCGCGTTCGCGGCCAAGCTGCACAGCCGCTCTCGCCACGATTGCGGGGGCGTGGCCTGCGCCCACTACAATGTAAGGCGACAGGTCATCGAGAGCGTCATCGGACAAAACCTGCCCGGCAGGAATTATCTGGCGTTGGGCGACAGTATGGTCGAACTCGCCGACTTGCCGACGATCTGCGGCCGCAAGCCGATCAATGCCGGAATCGGCGGCGCGACTGCCGCCACCTTCGCCGAGATTGCATCCCGCTTCGCCGAGATGGCGAAACCTGACTTCGTCGTCATTAGCCTCGGCGCCAACGATGCGTCGAGAGGCCGGGAGGACGTCTTCAAGAACCAGATGAGACACATTCTCGCGTCGCTCGCTGCGCCCGCGCTTCTCATTCCAGTGCCTGGCGTCCCAGGCGTGCCAAAGCACGCCGCATTCAATGCCATCTTGGCGGACCTTGCGACGCCGATGGCGGCGCCGGTGGCGCCGGTTGAGACCACCGACGGCGTTCACCTCACCGCGGGCTCCTACGCCAAGTGGAAAGCCAACTTGCAAGCCGCCGCCGACACGTTCATCTGCCCGAGACTGTAGACGCGAAGGGCCGCGCAATGGTGCGGCCGCGAGCGAATTCGTCAGTCCCCCGTCGGATCGCGCGGGCGCCCGACCGAGGCGTCCGACGCCAAGACTGACGCAGGCGCGCGCCCGGCCCAGCCACCGGGCCGCCAAAGCGCCAATGGGACATGAGCTCCTAGCTTGGCGGCGTCAGTGCCAATGGTACCGCCGCCCGCCGCCGCTGCGCTGCAGAATCAAGGCCTGCTGAGCGCGACGCTGGCGCAAAACCCGCCGCCCGCACCCCGCCCAAAGTGCCAATGGCACATTTCGACTGAGCTTGGCGGCTTGCCGGCGCCACATCGCCCCGAAGTACTGAAGTTGTTCAGGATCAATCGGTTACCCGCCGCACCACCGATCCGGCCGCCGTCCAAAACCGCCTCGGGACGTGAAAGAAGTCGGCGCCGACGTGACGCCGCCTTCACGCCCGTCCACGCCGCCGCCGCCGCAGCCATCCCGTGGCGCCGCGCTGGTGGCGCATCGGCTCCGCCGACGACCCCGACGGCGTGCAAGGAAGTGGCTTCAACCTCCGGAAATTAACCACATCGAACGACAGCGCTGCGCTTCTTGGCGACGGCAGGCTAAGTTGAATACTTAATAAAGCGCTAACCATGTAGGAGACGCCCGTGCGCACGAGCTGGCGAACGAAAATCGCAACCTGGGCGCCGGTTGCGTTCGAGCGGATCGGCAAACTCGGGACGCGGCCGGCGACGGCCCGTGAACTTCTGCTGCTGGCGCTGCTGATGCTGGCGCTCATCTTTGTGAGCCAGCGCCGCGAGATCGCCTACGTCGTCACCGATCCCGGCAACCACCACAAGATCACCTGACCGGCGCAGACCTCCGGTTGCGGTGCGTTGGCGCCGCCGCGGCCGCATGAAAGACTGGCCCGCCGTTTCAGCGCCACGCCTGGGGGATGGTTCGATGAAAGTCAAAGCTGGCGACCTTGCGGTCGGGAAATGCTATGCGACGCGGCATGGCGAGCTGCGTCAAATCGTCAGCCTGGAGACGAAAGGCGAGGTGACCTTTGACGCCCGCAAGAAGGCGGCGGCGGGCGACTGGACGGCGCCGCGCCGCTTCCACGCCTCGGTCGACGCCTTCCTGCGGGAGCTTGTCGCCGAAGCCCCGTGTCCGTGACGGCGGTGACGGTGCGGCGCTAAGCCGGCTCCGCCGCGCGACCGCGGGCGCGCCGGGTATTCGGCGCCCGCCCCCCATCGGGGCCTGACACAATCGGATCGGCTTGCCGTTCGGCCAGCAGGTGCGGCGGGATGCGGCGCACATTCCAGACCAGCCCGAAGATCTCGAACATCCGGACGATGCCGCCAAGCGGATCGATTTCGTACCACGCTACGCCGACATGCGCGCTGCGCGGGAAGCGGTGATGGTTGTTGTGCCAGCCCTCGCCCAACGTGAACAGGGCGACCAGCGCATTGTTGCGGCTGGTGTTCGCCTGGGCGAACCGTTGACCGCCCCGCGTGTGGCCGATCGAGTTCAGCGCCAGAATGCTTTGTGAAAAGACGAAGGCGCGGAGCGCGCCGGCGATCAGCACCGTGCCGAGAACATGCTCCACGCCGCCGAGCGCCAGGCCATACAGCGCCGGCAGCGCCAGGATCGACGCCGCGTACCAAAGCAGACGCGTCTGGTCCAGCGTGCGCAGAAAACGGTCGTTGACGATGTCGGACGCGTAGACGTCCGGGTCGGTGAAGGAGCCGTCAAACAGCCAGCCCAGTTGCGCGTGCCACAGCCCCCGCCAACCGGTGAGGGGTCGGCACGAGGCGTCTGCATGCGGGCTGTGCGGGTCGCCGCAGCGGTCCGTATGGGCATGGTGGCGGCGGTGGTCGGCGACCCAGGCGATGATTGGCCCCTGCATGGACATGATTGCGAGAATAGCCAGCAGCCTCCGGCCGGCCTTGGAGGTCTCGAAGCTCCGGTGCGAAAAATATCGGTGCAGGCCAATTCCCTGGCCGACGCTCGACAGGAGGTAGAACAGGAAAAAAGCGCTGATCTCCACGCGACTGAGGCCGTGGGCGGCGACCCAGATCGGCGCCGCGAGGCCGGCGACGGCGATGCCGCCCAAAACGCACCCATAGGACAGGGCGCGTCGGCGGCTCTCGCTTGTGTGCATCAGCAATCCAGGGGGAAGGTGTCGGGTTATGTGAAACATCGCTGGGGTGGATCCGCGCCGGTGGCAGGCATCATCGTGCTATTGAACACGCGAAGACTTTCCGGACCGTGAATCCGGAGGAGCGATGCCAGTGAGCGTTCAAAGGCCGAGTTGGGGCGAAGACCCCGGCGTCTTTCGGCGGGGCTTTCACCTTCAACAAGCAATTGTCGCACGAGCAGATGTGCATCGGCCGCAGCTTTTGCTTACAATCCTAATGAAGCTCTAAGTCTGCAAAAGCCCCTGCGCGGCAGCGCGATTCGCAAGCTCACATCACGGTTGGCTCCGGCGCTAACTCGCCCGCGCCCACCGCCCGTCGCGGCGGCGCCGTCGCATTGGCGTCGCGGAAGGCGTCGACGATCCGGTTGGCGGCGAAGTAATGCACCATGTGCCCGACGCCGCGGACCGGCATGTAGCGGCTCTGGGCGATCTCGCGATGCAGTCGCGCGGATTGTTTTTGAACGTTGATGATCTCGTCGGCCTCGCCGGCGATGATCGTGACCGGCGTCCGCAGCCGCACATATTCCGATTGCATGGCGATGGCGTCGGGAATCATCAACCCGGACTCCGCGCCCTCCGCCTGAAGTTGCGACGGACGCAGGCTCATTTCCCTCGGATAGGCCCGGAAGGCTTCAGGAACCGCCTGCGGCGCAAAGATCTTTCGCGCGAGTCTGTGCCACATCAGCCGCGCGAGCGGCGGCGCCAAGGTGTGACGCAGCACCTGGCCAAGCACCGGGATCGCCGGTCCCATCAGCAACGGCGCCGCATATTCGCTGGTCGGGTAATAATAGCCGGACACCAGGATCAGCGAGTCAATGCGGTCGGGCGCCAGCAATCCCATCGCCAGCGCCACCGACGCGCCCCACGAATGGCCCAGCACGATCGGCCGCTCGATGTTCAAACGCTCCAAAGCGCGCAGCAGCAGGTGCGCTTGCGCTTCCGCGCTCCAGATGCGCCCCGCCGGCCGCTCGCTGTAGCCAAAGCCCGGCCGGTCGAAGGCGATCACCCGGTGGGTCTGCGCGGCGCGCTGGAACAGCCCGCTCAGCAGGAAGTCGAGCGAGGTCACGCCATTGCCATGCAGGAGCACGACCGGCCGCCCGGCGCCGCGGGCGATATAGTGCAGGCCGACGCCATCCACGTCGACGAAATGCCCGACCGGCGGGTTCTCGCGCTCGGCGGCGCGGGCGCGGGCATTGTTGTAGGCGGCGAGCGCGGCCAGCGCGGAGGCGCCGAGGAGGGCGGTGGCGGACGCAGGCGTCAGGCCAGCCCGTTGCAAGGCGTTCATGGAGAGATCCAATCATCAAGAGGGTCTCAGTCGAACAGGCGCCGGGCGCATCTGGTTCCGCAGCGTCATTAACGATCCGAGCGGGGCTGGAGATTGTCGTCCCTGGTGGATCGCGGGGGCGGCCGACGCCGCCCGACGAACGTCGCGCCGGCGGCTAAGTAAACGTGTGACCGTCGTGCGCCGTCGTGTCGCGGCGCTAGTCTTTGACCAGCCGCAGCGACGGCCGTCGCAGCGGCGTCGGCGTTTCATCCGCACCATCCGCCGCCGCGCTTGCGGCGAGGCTGTCGCGGTAGGCGGCGATCTCATCGAGAAACATCCGGTTCCCCGCCCATTCCCCTTTTCGCGTCAGGTAGCG
>JANXTB010000006.1 GCA_025356415.1 Hyphomicrobiales bacterium | reverse complement strand
CGCGAGACAGCGCTCGTCGCGCTCCACCGCGATGACAAGCTTCGCGCCTTCCATCAGCAGCGCGCGCGTGAGGCCGCCGGGGCCGGGGCCGACTTCAACGATTGTGACGCCGGCCAGCGGCCCGGCCGCGCGCGCAATGCGGCTCGTGAGGTTGAGATCGAAAAGGAAGTTCTGCCCCAGCGACTTTCTGGCGGCGAGCTCATAGCGCTCCACAACCTCGCGTAGCGGCGGTAGTCCGTCGCCGCTCATGCTCCGCTCGCGCGATCGGCGAGCAGGGCCGCCAGATCGAGCGCCGCGATCAGGCTCGCCGCATGGGCGACACCCTTTCCGGCGATGTCGAAGGCGGTGCCGTGATCGGGCGAGGTGCGGATGAAAGGCAGGCCGAGCGTCAGGTTCACTGCGCTGTCGAAGGCCAGCGTCTTGATCGGGATAAGCGCCTGGTCGTGATACATGCAGAGTGCGGCGTCATAGGTCGCGCGCGCGGCGGCGTGGAACATGGTGTCGGGCGGCAGCGGCCCGCGCGCGTCGATGCCTTCCGCGCGCAGCCGTGCGATGGCGGGCGCGACAATGTCGATATCCTCGCGTCCCATAGCGCCGCCTTCGCCCGCATGCGGATTAAGCCCGGCGACTGCCAGACGCGGCGAGGCGATGGCGAATTTTGTGTGCATGTCATTAGCAACGATGCGCCCGGTCTCCACGATGAGGTCGGAGGTGAGTTCCGCGATGGCGCGCGACAGCGAGACGTGGATCGTTACCGGCACGACGGCGAGCGCGGGCGACCACAGCATCATTACCGGCAGGACCTTGCCGCCGTGATGCCGCTCGGCGAGTTCGCCCAGAAACTCGGTGTGGCCGGGGTGCTTGAAGCCCGCGCCGTAGAGTACTTCCTTGGCGATCGGGTTGGTGACCAAAGCCGCCGCAGCGCCCGCATGAACCAGCGCCACGCCTTGCTCGATCGCCGCGATGGTGACCGGCGCGTCAGCGGGGTCGGGCTTGCCGGGTACGCCCCGCACGGCGCCTATGGGCATGACGGGGAGAGCGCTGGCGAAGGCCGTATTCGCCTCGCCGGGCGAAACGCGCGCGACGGGTACGGACAGCGATAGCGCGCGCGCGGTGCGCTCGAACAGATCGGGATCGCCGAGCACGAAGAACGGGCGCGAGTCGGGCCGACGGGCCGCCCAGGCTTTCAGCGCGACTTCGGGACCGATGCCCGATGGATCGCCTTGGGTGAGGACGAGAGGGGCGCGAGCGCTCATGTCAGTTGGATAGCCTTGGCGGCCGCGTCAGCGGGCGACATCGCCGCCGAAGATGCCGGCGACGGATGAAGCGACCTTGGCCTCGCCGAGCGTGCGCAGCTGGAGCTGGAACACGACGGTCTGGTTGCGGGTCGTGGGCGTGCCGTTGACATTCTGCGGATAGGTCGACGTGTAATTGACCGTGAGGGTCGCGCATTCGTCCCTGTAGCCGCCGCCGACACTGAGGCCCGCGACCGAGAACAGCGGCTTGGCCTCGGACGGCGACGCCGAATAGAGGTAGCGCGACATGTCGAAGATCACGCTGCCGTTGACGAAGAAGTTGTTGTCGAAATGGTAGACGGAATTGGCCGACAGGCCTTCGCGACGATTGGCGTAGCCGATCAGCGGCTGGGCTTCGTAGCGGGCGTATTGCACGCCGGCGCCGAACGCGCCCCAGCGCGCATTGGCCATGAAGTCGACGCGACGCAGGTGCAGGTCGTCCGGATCGAACCGGCCCTTGGCCACGAAGGTGTAATTCGTGCTCGGGGCGAAAGCCGCGCGCGTCACATAGTCGGATTGCGTGCTGTCGAGACCCGAAGAAAGACCGACATTCGCCGCGTCCGGCGAGGCGTAGGAATTGCGGCCCGCGATCTGGGCGGACTGGCCGGCCATCAGGCTCGCATAGCCGCCATTGTCGAATTTCGCGGTGTATTGCGCGCCATAGTTCGCGCGCACGCCGCCTTCGAAGCGGTCGTAGCCGGAATATTTCGAGATCGCGAACAGGTTCGTATCGTCGAACACGAGGCTTTGGGCGTCTTCGTTGACGAGCGCCTGGCTGGTGACTTCGTTCGGACGAACGACGATCTGGCCGATCGGCTCGAGGATATGGGTGACGCCCGTCGTGCGGGCGATCAGCGGCAGCCGGTATTCGAGGGACACGCCGACGGAACCGCGCCCGCGGAACGTGTCCGGGTTGTCGCCGAGGAAGTTCACCTGAGAAGCGTTGCTGCCGATCGGGAAGCCGCCAGCGAAATAAGTGCCGGTCTTGTCGAGCGAGAGCCATGAGCCGTTGACGTTGGCGAAGGCCATCGGAGTCCAGACCGAGCCGATCGGATCGATGAACTGGCGCTTCCACGAGACATTGCCGGACATGCGAGTGTAATCGCCCGCGATGCCGCGCAGCAGGCACTCGCCACCCTGCGAGATCGGCTTGTAGCCGGTAATCGGCGGCGTGCAGATCTGATAGAGCTTGTAGACCGGATCGAGCTTCAGGCCGTTCGTGGATTCATAGACGGCTTCCTGCCGCCGGATCGACGTGAGGTTGAGGTCGACCTCGATCTGGCCGCCGATTCCGGCAGTGCGGTCCGGAGGCACATCGAAGGTCTTGTTGTAGTCGAGAGACGGCGCGACGAAGGGCTGCTGCTCCTGCCGGTCATAGGCGGAGAGGCCCTGGAAGTAATAGCCGCGAAGGTCGAAATAGCCGGTGCCGGCCTGGCCGTTCAAATAGACCTGCGAGGTGCGCTCGCGGAAGTAATTGCTGCTCAGCGTCTGGTTGGTCTGCCTGTAGTCCTGCCAGAAATAGCGGTCCGTGGCGAAGCCGATGTCCCAGCCAAAGCGCCACTTGTTGTTGATGTAGAACTCGCCCGCGGTGTCGACCGAGCCGCGGAACGTGTGGTTTCCGGCTCCGTATGGGGCGGCCGTGAACGCGTCGGGGTTGGCCTGCTGGATGCCAGCGACGCGGATCGAGTAGGAGCCATTGACCAGCCGCTGCCGGAATTCGATGTCGGCGAGCAGGCCCTGCCTCGACAGGCGCGTCGGGGTCGCGGTCAGGTCCATCGAGGGCGAGATCGCCCAGAAATAGGGAGCCGCGACGCCGAACCCGAGCTGGTCCTTCATCACGTAATGCGGCATCAGCCAGCCGGTGCGGCGCTTGACCGACGGATCGGGCGCCGAGAAGAACGGCAGGTAGGCGATCGGCATGCCGAACAATTCGAGCGTCGCGTCTTCGTAATAGATCGTCTGCTCGTCGTTCTGGTGGATGATGCGCTTGGCGCGCACCTGCCAGAGCGGCGGCTTGGACGGGTCTTCCTTGCAGGCGTCGCAGGCCGTGTAGGTGCCGTTCTCGAAAACGGTCGTCTGGCCATAGAGGCGCTCGACGCGCGGCGACGACATATGCGTGTTTTCCGCCGTATCCATCTTCAGGCTGTCGATGAAGCCGGTCTTGAAGTCGTTGGTGAGCTCCATGGTGTCGGCGTAAGACACCGTGCCATTGCTCTCCGTCAGCCGCGCATGCCCTTCGGCGTGGACGCGGTTGGTGTTGCGGTCGAGCGTCACGCGATCGGCCTCGAGGACGCGGCCCTGATAATAGAGCTGCACGTTGCCTTTGGCGCCGACCTTGTTGGTCTTGTTGTCGTAGATGAGTTCCTTGGCCTGCACGAGCAGGCGGTCGGGCTGGTCGCTCTTCTTGGGGGTGAGACGGTCAGCCAGCGTCTGTGCGTGAATCGGCGATCCGGCGCTCCAAAGCCCGGCGGAAACGATAACGGTCGAGAGAAGAAGAGCGATCCCGAGAGGCTTGATGGATGCAAGCTGTGTCGCGCGCCAACCCGCCAGCAAACGGGCGCGAACGTTCGCGCGCAGTCCCGGCTGGGCGCCTGCGCTCAGGATAGCGGCGGTGGTCCCCAATACGGAGCCAATCATCGCCGCGGGGCTCTTACGGCGCCCCATCAACCGTCCTCCTGGTGCAAAAGAACCAACACGCCCAACAAACTGCCCACAAGAGCCGGCGCCCATGCCGCAAGGGGGGCGCTGAGAATCCCCGCGCCGCCCAAATCAGTCACGAGCTTCGTCACGACATAAAGCACGAAGCCCGCCGCCACGCCACCGGAAACCATTCGCGCCACGCCGCCCATTCGAAAGAATCTTAGCGAAAAGGAAGCGGCGATCAGAACCATGGCGACAAGAAGGAGAGGGCGGGCCAGAAGCACCTGATATTTAAGGCGGTAGGCGGTCGCATCGAGGCCCGCCGCCTCGGTCCTGCGGCTGACGTCAGGCAGGGTCCAGAACGGCACCGCGTCGGCCGTCACAAACGACTGGCTGACCTGATCGGCGGAGAGGTAAGTCGGCAGGACATATTGGTCGACCGAGCGCGGTTCGACGCCCGGCGTTGTCACCCTCGCGTTCTCCAGCACCCATTGCCCGGCTTCCAGCCGGGCGCGGGCCGCATCGACCCGTTCGACGAAGCGATTCTCGAGATCGAAGACGAAAGCCGAAACGCTGCCGAGGTTGCGTCCGCGATCGCTCGACTGCTCGGCCCGCAGGATCGACTGGCCGTTGGCGCTGCGCTGACGGATCCAGAGGCTGCTGTCGGCGGTCGACGGGCCGGCGTGTCCGAACAGGCCGAGCTCGATTGTATCAGCTCGCTGCTTCATCAGCGCGGCCATGGGATTATAGACGGCTACCGAAAGCACCCCGATCAGCAGGACGATGAGCACCGGCGGCGTCAGGAATTGCCAGACCGAGACGCCGGCGGCCCGCGCGACCACAAGCTCCAGTTTCCGAGTCAGCCCGACGAAGGCGAACATTGCGCCGCCCAAAGTGGCGAACGGCAGGATCTGTTCGGTGACGGTCGGCACGCGCAGCAGCGTGAGCCCCGCTATGCCAAGCGTCGAGATGGACTTTGCATCGCCCGCCTTGCGGAGCATTTCCACAAAGTCGATCAGGTAGATGAGCACGAAGATGGTGGCGAAGACCGCGAGAATGGCGCGCGTGAATCGCGCCGCCAGGTAAAAGCCGAGGGTACGCCCGATCATGCCGGGCTCCCGCTTGCCGCCGGTCGAGAGCGCCGCGCGGGCAACCGGCCTAGAAGGCGATCGCGCAGGCGTCGGACAGAATCAGGCGCAAGGACATACGCGAAGGCGAGGACGAACACGCTCACGGGCAGGCCGTAGGCAAGCCAGATCGCAGCCTCGGATCGGACCAGCAGGGCGGCGGTGAGGAAGCCCGCGATTCGCAGCGCCAGCGCCAGCACGATCGCCATCGCGACAGCGACGCCGCGCCCCTGACGCGTGGTCTTTGGCTGATGCAGCGCCGCGAAAGCGATCATCGTGAAGGCGAGCGCATAGAGCGGGTTGAGGAATCGCTCGTGCAGCTCCTGCCGGAAGCGGCCCGGATTGGCGCGCACCGCGGGCTCGTTCGGGTCACGCCGCAGCAGCTCGAGCGTCGTGCGTTCGCGCGGGCGCACCGGCCCGGCTTCGTCGGGGCTGAACTGGGCGAGGTCGATCGCGTAGCGCTCGAAAACGATGATGACAGGGTCGAGCGAATCCGGCGACTGGCGCTGGATACTGCCCTTTTCCAGCACGAGGTAATTCTGCGCGCCCGTCTCGATGGTGCGTCCGGCCTCGGCGATATAGGTCGAGGTCTTGGTCGGCTCGCGGCGGTCCTGGATAAACAGGCCATGCAGGTCGCCATTCGGCGCCCGCTCGCGGTAATGAAACACGAAGCCATTATCGAGATAGACGAACTGGCCCTCGCGGATGACGCGCGTCAGCATGTCGGCGCGGATCTTGGTCAGCTGCGTCGTGATTTCGCGGAAACTCGCGGGCATCGCCCAAAGCGACGTGAAGGCGACAAGCGCCGTTCCGAAGACCGCCAGCACGGCGAAGGGAAGCAGCAGCCGCGCGCCGGACATGCCGGACGCGCTCATGACCACCAGCTCGCTGTCGCCATTCAGCTTGTTCAGCGTGAACAGCACCGCGATGAAGACCGCAATGGGCGCGATGACCATGACGAGCGAGGGAATCGTCAGGCCCGTGACCGCAAGAAAGATCCAGAGCGTCTGCCCCTTGGTCGACATGAGATCGACCTGACGCAACGCGAGCGCTACCCAGACCACGCCGGTGAGCAAGCCGAGACCAGTCAGGAAAGCTCCCAACGACGTCCGGAAAACATATCGCTCAAAAACCGACATTTAACGACCGTTGACGTCCCGAATGGCAGACGCGACTCAAAGCCGTATTCCGTGGCCGCTTGCCTTAAAGCGCTAAACATTCGCTTCCATTGAGGCAAGGGCTAGCGACAGCGCTGGCGTCAGTCGCGAGCTTGGCGTTGCCCTCATGACACTGTCGCGCGCCCTCACGACATTTTCAGGGCGAAGAATTTAGCCGCGCAGCTATGTTCGGGCTGATCGTGCTTGCAATGTGCGTTGCGCGCGTGGCACTCCGGGATGTTATTACGCGCCGCCGCCGGTTTATTTGAAGGCGGCCCGCATCGCACGCGAGGACCCTATGGCCGAGACCGTCCAGATT
This sequence comes from Hyphomicrobiales bacterium, assembly GCA_025356415.1. Lineage (GTDB taxonomy): Bacteria > Pseudomonadota > Alphaproteobacteria > Rhizobiales > Beijerinckiaceae > Terripilifer. The sequence goes on along the minus strand of JANXTB010000006.1, from coordinate 15,870 downwards.
GACTTCACCGCCCTGAAAGACGCCGGCGCCGCTCCCAAGGGGCGGGGCGCGAAGGCGACGGGCGGCACGCTGGTCGTCCTCGCCGGATCCGACCTCGCCATGTCGGCCGAAACGCAGGCGATCCTGGGCGACGCCGCAGATCTGGTGAAGCGCGCCGCCGCCACCGCGAAGTTCAAGGGCGCGAGCGGTTCGGCGCTGGACATATTGGCGCCAGCGGGGCTCGGCTTCGATCGCCTGATGGTGATCGGCACGGCGAAGAAGCCAGCCAAGGACGCGGGCAAGACGGCGGCGCCGACCGCGCCCGATTACGTGTCGCTCGGCGGCGCGATCATGGGCAAGATCGGCGGCTTCCCGCGCGTCACCGTCGTGTTTGACCTGCCGGAAGCGCCGGAGAATCCCGGCGCCGCGGCGGCTGACGCCATGCTCGGCATGCGGCTTCGCGCCTACAAGTTCGATCTCTACAAGACCAAAAAGAACGATGACGACGACAAGGGCGACGTGCGCACGGTCATCTCGATCGCCGTCGCCGATCCTGCGGGCGCCAAGCGCGAGGCCAAGAACCGCGACGCGGTGGCCGACGGCGTGACGCTCGCGCGCACGCTCGTCAACGAGCCGCCGAACGTGCTGTTTCCGGCGGCATTCGCTGACCGCGCCAAGGAATTGCAGAAGCTGGGCGTCGAAGTCGAAGTGCTCGGCGAAAAGGAACTCGCCAAGCTCGGCTTCCGCGCGCTGCTGGGCGTCGGCCAGGGCTCCGAGTTCGAGAGCAAGGTCGTCATCATGCGCTGGAACGGCGCCAAGGGCGCGAAGGGCGACAAGGCCAAGCCAGTCGCCTTCATCGGCAAGGGCGTGTGCTTCGACACCGGCGGCATTTCGATCAAGCCGGCCGGCGGCATGGAAGACATGAAGGGCGACATGGCGGGCGCGGCCTGCGTCGTCGGGCTGATGCATACGCTGGCCGCCCGCAAGGCGAAGGTCAACGCGATCGGCGCCATCGGCGTCGTCGAGAACATGCCGGACGGCAAGGCGCAGCGGCCCGGCGATATCGTCAAGTCGCTCTCGGGCCAGACCATCGAGATCATCAACACGGACGCCGAAGGCCGCCTCGTGCTGTGCGACGTGCTCTGGTACGTGCAGGAGAAGTACAAGCCTAAATTCATGATCGATCTGGCGACGCTCACCGGCGCCATTCTCGTCGCGCTCGGCTCCGAATATGCGGGCCTGTTCTCGAACGACGATGACTTGTCGGGCCTGCTGTCGAAGGCTGGCGAGAACACCGGCGAGAAGGTCTGGCGCATGCCGCTCGGCCCGTCTTACGACAAGCTGCTCGATTCAAAATTCGCCGACATGAAACATGTGGGCGGGCGCCATGCGGGCTCGATCACCGCGGCGCAATTCCTGCAGCGCTTCGTCAACGGTACGCCGTGGGCGCATCTCGACATTGCCGGCACCGGCATGTCGTCGCCCTCGAGCGACATCAATCAAAGCTGGGGTTCGGGCTGGGGCGTGCGCCTGCTCGATCGCCTGGTCGCGGATCATTACGAAGGCTGAACGTCCCCCGAAAAGGTTGAACGTCCATGAAGTCCCTGCTTGCGGCGAGTGGTTTCCTGTTTCTCTCAACTCTGGCGGCCTCGGCGCAAACCGGGCGACCGCCCAGTTGCGGCATGTTCCAGTCCACGTTTATTCGTGAGACGAACGACGTCAACGCAGCGTTCGTGCGGCCGCTGGTCGTGTCGCGCAACGCATCGACGAGCGACTTCTTCGATCTCGTCACCAATGTGCGGATCGACGGATTGCTCGAATGCCAGGGCGACGCGCTGGTGCGTTTCGAGGTGAAGATCGGGCTGCCGAGCGACGCCACGACGCAGGCGAAATTCGAACAAGTGCAAACCGCAGCGGTGCGCGCGGCGCTCGGCTGGGCGCCGGCGCGCGCCGCGAAAGCGGTGAGCACGATGAGCAAGGAGGCGGACGAATATCTGCGCGCCTCCAACCAGCGCGGCGATCACGTCGTTGCGGGCAAGACCGAATATCACGAGGGCGGCGCCGATCTCGGCATGATCTGGACGGGCCGCGACCACACGCTCATCATCGTCGGCTCTGGTTTTTGATCCAGCGCCGACGCCCAAGCCGCGCCATTGATGGCCGCGTCACCGATGGCGGAAAGAACGAGCCTTCATGACCGACGAAAAGCCTGTCGAAATCTTCTTCTATCAACTCATGTCCAAGCCGCTCGAAAAGGCGCTTCCGCAATTGTTGGAGCGTTCCGTCGAGCGAGGCTGGAATGTCGTTTTGCAGACCGGCACGCCGGAAAAATGCGTCGCGTTGAACGAGCATCTCTGGACCTATTCCGACGAGGGTTTCCTGCCGCATGGCATGGCGCAGGACGGCGACCCGGAATTCCAGCCGATCTATCTGACGGCGGGCTCGGAGAATCCCAACAGCGCGCAAGTCCGCTTTTTTGTCGACAGCGCGCAGATCACGCCGGCGCTCGCCGCCAGCGAAGAACCTTACGAGCGCATCGTCATCATGTTCGATGGCAATAACGAAGCCGAACTTACCGACGCCCGCGCGCAATGGAAAGCGCTGAAGGGCACGGGCGCGACGCTTGCGTACTACCAGCAGACCGACGAGGGCCGCTGGGAGAAGAAGGCGTGAGTCTTGTCGACGAGGCCGCCGCGAAAGCGGGCTTCGTCGATGCGCGCGCCCGATCCGAATTCATCCGCTTCGGCATCGCCTGCCTGCTGGCGTCCTTGCTGAACGCGCATGTCGCGCTGCTGTCTATCGTGTTCACCGGCGCCGGCCATTCGCTGCAAACGGCGGGGCTGCTGCTGTCGCTGTTCGCCATTCCGGTCATCGTCGTGAACCTGCTCGCCGGGCCGGCGGCCGCGCGCTTCGGCGCTCTGGCGACGACGCGACTGTCGATGGCGCTGACGATCATCGGTTTCGGATCGCTTGCTTTCACGGTCGATGATTTCTGGCTCGCTCTGGTGTCGCGGCTCGTGCACGGGATCGGCTTCGGGCTCTATCTGCCCTCCATCATGACCTACGGCCAGAGCAGGCTGAACCAGGTCCGCTTCGTCAGCCTCGTGATCGTGTTCTCGTCGCTGGTCCCGTTTTCCTATGCGCTCGGGCCGACGCTCGGCGAGTTCATGCTGACGCATTACGGGCGCACCGCTTTCTTCCTCGCGGCCACCGCGCCAGCCGCGCTCGGATTGCTGCTCACCATCGGGTTGCGCCCGTTGGCCAAGCCTAAAGCGCGCGGGCTCGATCTCTCCGGCGCCTTGCAGAAACGCTTCGTCCTGCCGCTGCTAGGCCTGTTCGCGGGCGGCACGCTGCACGCTTATTCGATCGCGTTCCTGCCGCCCGATCTCGTGACGCGCGGCGTGGCGCTGGCGATCTTCTTCGTGCCGTCGACGATTGCGACCGGGATGACGCGCGTCGCAGGCAGCGTCTTCCAGCGGTTCCAGCCACCTGTGCTGGTCGCCAGCGGACTGGCCTTGATGGCCGCCGGCCTCGCCCTCGTGACGCTGTCGTCGTCGCTGGCGATCATCGTCGCGGGCTCGGTCGCCTTTGGGCTCGGGTCGAGCGTGATTTATCCGGTGGTGTCGGCGTGGCTGGGGCAGGGCATCGAACCGGCGCGGCGCGCGGGACCGCAGGCGGTGGGCGCCGCCTGCTTTTATATGGGCCTTTATGGAATGCCGTTCCCGCTGGCGTTTCTGGTCGCGCCCGCGGGCTATCTCACGACGAGCCTGCTGCTGGCGGCTTTCGGTCTCACGGTGGCTTGCTTGCTGGCGCTGCGCGGCGACAGGCTCGCGCGCTGATCACTCGATCAGCGGCTCGCCATCTTCCTTCCAGCGCTTGACCATTTTCGCATCGATGTCGAACAGGTCGAGCAGGCGGCCGACCGTGTGGTCGATGATGTCGTCGAGCGTCTGCGGGCGATTGTAGAACGCCGGCATGATGGGCGCGATGACGGCGCCGATTTCAGACAATTGCGTCATGGTGCGCAAATGCCCGGTGTGCAGCGGCGTTTCGCGCACCGCGAGCACGAGACGGCGGCGATCCTTCAGCACCACGTCGGCGGCGCGGCTCATCAGCGAGCCGGTCACCCCGGTGGCGATCTCGCTCATCGTGCGGATGGAGCAGGGCACGATCACCATGCCGAGTGTCTTGTAGGAGCCCGATGAAATGTTCGCGCCGATGTCGCTCATCGGATGATATTCGGTGGCGAGCTCGCGCAGGTCCTTCGGCTTCATGTCCGTCTCGTAAACGAGCGTCATTTCCGCCGCTTTGGACACGATGAGATGCGTCTCGATCTCGAGCTTCTTCAGCGTTTCCAGCATGCGAAGGCCGAAGACAATGCCGGAGGCGCCGCTGATGCCCACGATCAGGCGCTTGGGTTGCTCGTCCTTGCCCGCTTTGCTCACTTGCCCGCCTCTCTGACTTCCGTTTGACCCGCCGCGTCCAACAGGACCGCAACGGCGTTTGCGTCGAATGTTGCGCCGAGATGGCGCCGGTAAGCCTCAACGTTTTGCGCGCAGGCCTTGGCGAGATCGGGTTCGCTGACGCCGGCAGTCTCTCCGGAAAAGCTTACGAAAAGCATCTCCTGCTGGATCCGTTCAGCCTCGAGCTCGGCGGCCTTGACGTTTTTGCGCAAGTGATCGACCGCCGGTCCCTCGAAGGGCGCCGGCGGCTCCTTCAGGGCGCGGCGCGCCTCTCGCAGTACGGCCACGATGCCCGTGCGCCACGGCTCGATGGTCGCGGCGATACGCGCGGCGGTCGGCGTGTCGATGGCGCGGCCGCGGCGCCCGAGGAACAGGCAGAAGAGCACCACGTTCACATCAGCGCCGCCGCTGTCCTGCAGCGTGAGGCACGCAGGCGGCACGCCCGCCCGGCCGTAAACGGCGAGCGAGAAGGTCCAGAATGGCGACGGAGCGCCTTTGTAAACGTCGATCTGCGTCATCACGGCTTCCTGGTGTGCAATGGCCGATAACACGCACCTTTTACTGGAGCAATGCGTGCGGATGGTCCAGTTTCGGCTTTGCCATGTGCAGGGGGCTACGACTAAAGGCAGGGTCTGAAACAGGCTCGGTTTGCCCCACCATAGTCGCAGTTCAAGAAAAAGCGCGGTATTGAGCGCCGCCATGCTTGTCCTTCAGGGAGGTTTTTTTATGCATCGCAGGTTTCTTCTGAAAGCTTCGGCCGCCGTTGCCGTTGGCGCAGCCTTCGGCCCGCAGGCCTTCGCGGCCGATTTCAAGAACAAGACGATCACGATGGTGATCCCGTTCGGGGTCGGCGGCGGCTCCGACGTTTGGGGCCGCTTCAACGCGCAGCTCCTCCAGAAGCATCTGCCGGGTAGCCCGGGCGTCGTCGTCAAGAACCAGCCGGGCGGCGGCTCCGTGTCGGGCGCCAACCTGTTCGCCGCCACCGCCAAGCCGGACGGCCTGACCATTCTGGGCACCTCGGGCTCCACGCAGTTCCCGTATCTGCTCGGCGAGTCGCATGTGAAGTTCGACTACAAGGACTGGATTCCGATCATGGCCGCGCCGACTGGCGGCGTCGCCTATATCTCGTCCAAGATGGGCGTCACCGGCCTGAAGGATCTCGACAAGCTCAAGGGCAAGAAGCTGCATTACGCATCGCAGGGCCTGACGTCGCTCGATCTCGTGCCGCTGCTGGGCTTCCGCCTGCTCGGCCTCGACGTGCAGCATGTCACCGGCTTCCCGGGCCGTGGCGAAGGCCGCCTGGCGTTCGAGCGCGGCGAGATGGAAATCGACTACCAGACCACGTCTGCCTATCTGCGCTCGTCGGCGCCGATGGTGAAGAAGGGCGACGCGATCGCGCTGTTCTCGTGGGGCGTGCTCGACAAGGAAGGCAAGCTCGCGCGCGACCCGAATTTCCCGGATCTCCCGCATTTCGAGGAAGCCTACCAGATCGTTTTCGGCAAGAAGCCGGAGGGCATCGAGTGGGAAGCCATGAAGGCCTTCCTGATCGCCGGTTTCCCCGGCCAGAAGCTGCTGGTCCTGCCGAAGGGCACGTCGGCTGACATCGTCGAAACCTATCGCCAGGCGGTCCGCGATCTCGTGAAGGATCCTGAATATATCGCCAAGCGCGACGACCTGATCGGCGAATATGACGAGCTGACCGACAAGGCCGGCGAAGACCTCTACAAGGCCGCCACGACGATCTCGCCGGATGCCCGCAACTGGGTCCGCGATTACCTGTCGAAGAACTATGACGTGAAGTTCACCGGCCAGTAACGGACGGTTCCGAACCGAAAAAGGGCGCCTGCGAGGGCGCCCTTTTTTTGCGTCTGGCGTTCTGCAAAGGTCTCTGTCTGTTCAGGTGAGGGAGGGAAGAATGCTTGCTGCTTCCACCAAACTGGGACTGGGCCTGCTGGTCGGCTTTGGCTTCGGTGTCGGGCTCACGCAAATCCTGCATGCGCAGGGCAAGCCTCCAGCCTATGTCATCTCCGAAATCGAACTGACCGATCCCGACGCCTACGCGAAGGACTACGTCCCGCTGGCCAACAAGGCGCTCGCCGACGTCGGGCAGAAGAGGCTGGTGTCTGGCGGCAAGACAGTTTCGCTGGCAGGCGCACCGCCGGCGCCGCGCATCGTCGTGTCGATGTTCGACAGCCTGGAAAAAGCACAAGCCGCATATACGTCGCCTGCTTATCTCGAAGCCCGCAAGATCGGAGACAAATACGGCAAGCTGCGCATCTATGCCGTTGAGGGTATTGCTCAGTAGGGGCCGGGCCTTCTCCCGCGCTCGCGGGAGACGGTGGCACGCGAAGCGTGACGGATGAGGGCGGCGCCGCTGCACAAACGTCCGACTTTGACACGTGCAACAGGCGCCCTCACCCGTCTGGCTTCGCCAGCCACCCTCTCCCGCGAGCGCGGGAGAGGGGCGCGCCCCACCGCCCCGCCCTACTTCAGCGCCGCGCGCGCACGCTCCACATCGGCCATCGGCGTGTTGTAAATTTCATCCACCAGCTTCTGCACGCCAGCGCCGTTCACCGGGTTGATGATCAGTTTCGCCTTCGCGGCTTCGGCCAGGAATTCCGGGTCCTTCATCGTCTCGTCGAACGCCTTGCGGAAGGCGGCGACGCGCTCGGCGGGGACTCCCGGCGGCAGCACGTAGGGGCGTCCGAATTCGAGCTGGTTGAAGATTACCGCGAGCGTGCGCTTGTCGGCTTCGTTCTTCACGAAGTCCCAGATCTTCGGCACGTTCATCTTGTTCAGCTCGTCGTCGCCGGCAAAGCCGCCCATCTGGGCGATGATGCGCACCTTGTTGTTGGCCATCCATTCCGCGCCCTGTGCGAGGAAGCTCGTCCACTGGATGCCGCACAGGCCATTGACCTCGCCGCGCTCCATCGCAAGCCCAGCTTCGCGCGAGCCCGGATAGCCGTTGATGAGCTTGAATTTCGTGCCAAGCACATTGTTCAACACCATCGGATATTGCCGGATGGACGACGTCAGGCCGGCGCCTCCGACCATGACTTCCTTCGTGAGGATTTCATCGAACGTCTTCACCGGCGCGTCGTGCCAGACGAGGCAGATGCTCGTCTCTTTGTTAGCCGAGCCGATGTAGATGAACTTGCGCGGATCGTATTGCGTGACGCTGGCGTCGCCGGTCAGCGGTTCGGTGACGGCGCCCATGAAGATCGCCCCGAATGTCGTGCCGTCTTTCGGGCTCTTGTTATAGAGCAGGTTGGCGGCCGTGATCGAACCCGCGCCGTCGAGATTGCGCGCGACAATGTTGGGCTTGCCTGGCATGTGCTTGCCGATGTGACGACCGAGCACCGCGCCGTAAATGCCGTAACCGCCGCCCGGCGCCGAGCCGATCAGGAAGTCGACATTCTTGCCGGTGTAGAACTTTTCGACGTCGGTCTGCTGCGCCTGCGCGGCGCCGAGCATGGCGAGCGAGCAGACGCCCAGCAGCGCGGCGATCTTGATCTTGGACATGCGTTTCTCCCTTGTAAGCCGTTCGGCTTTTATGTCTTCCAATGCGCGATGATCTCGTCGGTGGAAGCCACCGGCGTGATCCAGTTGCGCAAGAATCCGATGCTGCGCTCCTGCGCTGCATCCGTGTAAGAACCCGTAGCATCTTCGGCGATGACGCTATAGAAGCCGCGCGCCGCGGCATGGCGCGCGTTGAACTCGATGCCAATATCGGTGGCCACGCCCGCGAGCACGATGGTCTTCACGCCCAATGTGTGCAGGCGCATTTCAAGCGGCGTGTCGATGAACAGCGACGGCTGGCTTTTCTCCAGCACGATATGATGCGCAGCCGGCGCCAGCCCGTCCACGAACTCGGTTTCCTCCATGCCGTCCTGCATGGCGGGCGCGAGATCGGCGGGGTTGGAGACTTTCTGCTTCTTCATCAGGAACAGCTTGAACGGCCCCGAGATGAGATCGAGCGGCGGAAGTACATGCCGGCTCCAGATGACGGGAACGCCCGCCGCATCCGCAGCCGCCAGAAGTTTCTGCGCGGTGGCGATCACGGCAGCTGCGTGCAGAGCCTTGCCCGCGAGGCCTTTCTGGAAATCCCACATCACCAGCGCGACCTGATCGCGCGCGAGAAAATCGGCGAGCGAGAGTGGAATGGTTTCGCGCGCCATGGTCAGCGCGCTCCCAGCGAGGCTATTGCGCGATCATACCAGCTCTCGTCGATGAAGCTTGTCATCTTGGACAGCCGCGGATCTTCGCCCTCGGTTGCCGCGCGCGTTTCGAGAACCGCCGCCATGCCGCGCATGTCGAGTTTCGCGTCCGTGGCGAACCCGAAATCGGGCTCCAGCATTTCGCGCAATGTCGCGGCGGCGATGTCGGGCGCGAGGCGCAGCCGCGCTGTCAGCATCTTTTCCTGCACGGCGACATTCGCCGGATCGCGCATCCAGCGCAGCGCTTCCACGTAGCCGGCGATATAGGCCTCCAGTGCGGCGCTGTTTTCCTGCGCCCAGTGACGATGCGCAAAGGCGCCGCCAGCCTGATAGGGACCGAGATGATCGACGAGGCGCCCGAGGCTTTTCATGCCCGCTGCTTTCGCCTGCGCGGTGAAGGGCGGGTTGAGAACCGCGCCCGCATTCTCCTTGTCGCGCAACATGGCGGCGAGGCGATGCGAACCATTGCCGACAGGGTGCATGTCATAATCGACGCCATACTCGAGGCCAGCGGCCTTCAGCATCTTGCGCGCGAGAAGCGCATAAGCCGTATCGGGTGAATCGACGACGAGGCGGCGTCCGCGCAGGTCTTCGAGCGATTTGATCTCGGGCTGCACGATGAAATCATTCATGCCGCCTTCGCCGCCCATGACGATCACGATGTCATGGCCGCGCACGATCAGCGCCAGGCCATTGTCGATGGCCGATTGCACGATCTGGATGCGGCCCGACGCCAGACCCTCGCGCTGCGCTTTCGAAGCTTCGGTTTCATCGAGTTCAACTTCGAGGCCGCGCTTGGCGAACAGGCCTTGCTCCTGCGCAATGTAAATAGGCAAAGCCTTGGCGTTGGGGAAAGCGGAGACGAGAATGCGCTTCACGATTTCGCTTCCTTGGCTGAGGTGAGAAAGGCCTTGCGCCATTCGCCATATTGTTTCTTGCGCGAGAGGCGATCCATCATCGGCGCCTCGTCCTCCGGCTGTTTGCCAAGCACGCCTGCGCGCGTGTCGCGCAAAGTTTCATAAGTAGCGCGCACGGCGGCGGAATGCGGACGATGCCCGGTGATGACGGCGCGCACGCCGAGCTTTGCCAGCGCCTCCGCATCGCGCAATGTCGCGGGCACATTGCCGAGCAGGAGCGGCACGCGGCACGCGGCCGCGCAGGCTTCCACTTCTTCGCGGGTGGAAAGTCCTGACAGGAAGATCGCGTCGACGCCTGCGTCCTGATAGGCGCGGATGCGCGTGATAGCGTCTCCGACGCCGGTCGTCGCAACGGAGCCGGAGCGGCCGATGATGACGAAGTCGGGATCGGTGCGCGCGGCCAGCGCCGCTTTCATCTTGCCGACGCTTTCTTCAAGCGAATGCGGAAGCGACGCGCCGCTTTGGCCGAAATGTTCCGGCAGAGCCGTGTCTTCAATCGTCATGCCCGACAGGCCCGCGGCTTCCAGTTCCTCCACGGTGCGCATCACTGACAACGCATTGCCGAAGCCATGGTCGGCGTCGAGGAAGAAGGGCAGGGTGGTGGAACGCGCGATGCGGCGCGTTTGCTCGGCGAGTTCGGAAATCGTCACGATGACGAGATCGGGCGCGCCGAGAATGACGAGCGATGCGACCGAGCCCGCCATGAAGACGAGCTCGAAGCCGAGCTCTTCCGCCGCGCGCGCCGACATCGGATCGTAGATCGACGCCGGATACAGGCAGGCTTCGCCTGCGAGATGCGCGCGAAAAGCGCGGCGGCGCGCGTTGGCGTTCAGCTGCGCGCTCACGTGCGCGGATCCTTCAGCTTCGGGTTCGGCTTGATGTTGAGACGCTTCATTTCCTCAGGCGTGAAATCATCGTCCGAGCAGAGTCCCGCGCGACGAATGCCCTCAATTGCGCAAATGTCATCAACCTCGTTCACATCGCCGGTGACGCCGATGGCGCCGATGACGTCGCCGTTGGCGTCGCGGATGATCTGGCCGCCGGCCTCCAGAAAGATCGGACCATCGGCGATTTCGCGCAGCGTCTCCATGAAGGCCGGCTTCTCGCGCGCCTTCTCCAGCACCATGCGCGACGTGCGATGCAGCGCCAGCGCGCCGAACGCCTTGCCGCGCGCGATTTCGAAACGCATGATCGAGGCGCCGTCTTGCTTGAGGAAAGCTTTCACGCGGCCGCCATTGTCGAGCACGATGGCGGCGAGCGCATAGGCTTCCATCTCGGCGGCTTTTTCAAATGTCTTGAGAATGACGGCCAGCGCCTCGTCCATCGTAATGCTGCGCACTTCAGACCTCCCTGCGGCCATTGATCCGGCCTGTTTCGCGCGCACAGTGCCAAAGCTTGCCGATGCTGGCAAATCAACGGGTTCCGGTTGCGCTTCGGGGGCGGGGGCTGTATCGATTTTGGCCGAGCGCGCGGGTCCGATGAGGGCGCCGGGGAGGGTGGTCCAGTCCGCGCCGTGAGCGAAGAGGCGTCCCCCATGAACGTGCAAGATCACATCTCCATTCCCTGCTTCATTTTCCGCGGCGGCACGTCCAAGGGCCCGTATTTCCGCGCTGAAGACCTGCCGGCCGACATTGCCGAGCGCGATCGCATCCTGCTCAAGGTCATGGGCTCGCCCGACATCCGCCAGATCGATGGCCTCGGCGGCGCCGATACGCTGACGTCGAAGGTCGCCATCGTGTCGAAGTCGAAGCGCGAAGGCGTCGATGTCGATTATTTGTTCTGCCAGGTCGACATCACCAAGCCGATGGTCGACACCGGCCCGTCCTGCGGCAACATGCTGTCGGGCGTCGCGCCCTTCGCGCTGGAAATGGGCATCGTGCCGATCGAAGACGGCGAAACGCGCGTGGTGATCTACGACGTCAACACGTCGAGCAAGATCGAGGCGGTCATCCAGACGCCGGGCAAGCGCGTGAAATACATCGGCGACGCGGCGATCGACGGCGTGCCGGGCACGGCGGCGCCGGTCATCCTGAACTTCATGGACATTGTCGGCGCCAAGACTGGCTCCATGTGCCCGACCGGCAAGGTGATGGACAACATCCAGGGCGTCGACGTGTCGTGCTTCGACGTCGCCATGCCGATGATCCTGATGCGCGCGCGCGACCTCGGGCTCGAGGGCACGGAAGGCCGCAAGGAAATCGACGGCAACAAGGAATTGCTGAAGCGCATCGAAAGCATCCGCATGGAAGCGGGCCGCATGATGGGCTTTGGCGACGTCACCGACAGCGTGATCCCGAAGGTCGGCCTCCTCTCCGAACCGCGCGGCGACGGCGCGATCACCTCGCGCTATCTCACCCCGCACGCGCTGCATGCCGCGCATGCGGTGACAGGCGCCTGCTGCGTCGCGACCGCCTGCATGGTGAAGGGCTCGGTGGCGTATGAATTCGCGCGCCGTCCCGACGGCAACCCGCGCACGATCTGGATCGAGCATCCGACCGGCATGGTCGATGTACGTCTGGAGACATCGGGCGAGGGGTCTGAATTGCAGGTTGTGCGCGCCGGCATCCTGCGCACGTGCCGCCCGATCATGAAGGGCGAGGTTTTCGTCCCGGAGGCGTGAGGTTGGTGTTGCGCCCCTCTCCCGCGTTCGCGGGAGAGGGTAAGAAGACCACCTACTTGATCGGCTTGCCGCGCACGTCTTCGGCGTGCGTGATCTTGATCAGCACGCCGATGCCCGTATCCGCGCCGACATGCGTCGATTCACGCTCGTTCAGGCGGGCGAAGATGGCGTCGCGGATCGGGCCAGTTTCGTGCAATTCGGCGACGCCGTAAAAGCGCAGGAATCCTGACTCGACCACGCCCGCGCGCTGCGCCGCCATGTTGGCGTACATCATCACGACGCGCGGATCCTGGTGCAGATTGGCGAGCGCCTGCTTTTTTGAGCGCTCCCAATAGGCCAGGTGATCGTCATCGAAAATCATCATCGAGCCCTTGGGGCTGATGTTCGGTCCCGCGTCGCTCGCGGTGGCGAGCAGGCACGGATAGCCATCGTCCCAGGCGTTCTGGACGAGCTTCTTGATCGTATCGCTGAACGGCATCGCTTTCCCCTTAATCGACTTTGAGTTCGAGCGCTTCGACGCGCCGCTTCCATTCGGCGTATTCTTTCGTCATGAAGGCTTCTGTCGCAGCGACATCGCCATACATCGGATCGAAGCCGATGGTGCGCAGTTTTGCAGAAATGGCAGGCTCGCGCGAAATGTCGTCGATCTGCTTGTTCAGCGTCGCGATCAGCGCCGGCGGCGTGGCGGGCGGCGCGAAGAAGCCGACCCATGACAGCGAGGTGAAGCCGGGATAGCCGGCTTCCTTGAACGTCGGAACCTGCCCGACAACAGCGTTGCGCTCATCAGCCGCAATGGCGAGGCCGCGAATGTCGCCGTTGGCGACCTGTGACGCGAAGCCGGAGAGCGACGACACGACCATGGGCACATGGCCGCCCATCAGCGCCGCGGTGGCGTCCGGTCCGCCGCGGAAAGGAATGTGCTTCGGGTTCGCCTTCATGATGAACTTGAAGAAATACTCGCCCGCAATATGCGACCCCGTGCCGATGCCCGCGGTGGCGAAGATGATTTCCCGGTCTTTCTGATTGGCGACGAATTCCGCGAGATCCTTGGCCGGATCGGTCTTGCCGATCGCGAAGACCTCGGGTGTCGTCGCGACGACCGCGATTGGCCTCAGCGAGGCGCCGACGAACGTCTTGTTACGATAGAGCGTCTCGTTGATCGGCAGCGCGGCCGTGGTGACGAGCAGCATGTTGCCGTCAGGCGCTGCCTGCACGACCGCCTTGGTGGCGATGTTGGCGCCCGCGCCCGGCCGGTTTTCGGTGATGACGTTGCGCCCGGTCTTTTCCTGCAGACGGGCGCCGATGATGCGCGCGATCGAATCCGCGGACCCGCCCGGCGCGAAGCCGACGATCAGACTGAGGTTGGGCTGGCTCTGCGCATGAGCAGCGCCCATCAGCAGTCCCAATGCGGCGACTGCGCCTGCGATGCGTTTCATATTCTGATCTCCCTGAATTTCAGGCGTACTGCGACGCTTGGCGTGCATGTGAAGGCGCGCATCGGCTCAAGTCAAATGAGAATTCCGCACGCGCTATTTCAAAAATCGCTGTGCGCAGAGGCGATGACGCAATCCCATGTGACGCCGGGCTTGGCCGCCAAAGCGCCTTGGGTCAGCAGGATCGAGAAGCCGTTCGTCTGCCCGGGCGGCAGCGCCAGAAACAGGCGCGGGCTCTCTTCGCCGAGCACGCGGCAGGCGCCGCTACCTGCGCATTCTTTGTAGGTCACCGTGAGCGTCAGCGTGCCGAGCCGCCGGGCTGAAGCATTGCTCACATGACCGCTCAATTGCGCGCCATAGCGATCATGCGTGATGGCGACATCGGCGAGCGCGAGTTCGCTGACCGGGATCGCGGCGGGCGCATTGCGGTCGGTGTCGATCAAAAGGAGCACAACGCCCGCCGCCGCACCGGCTAATCCCAGGGCGGCGATCGCCAGCGCCCGCTTCGGGTGGGCGGAATGAAGAACCAGCGCGGCGATGAGAAGCACGACGGCCGCCGCAAACAGAAAACCCATCTAAGAATCGCCTCGCACATGCCGCGCCTGAACCGTCGCGCTGCACTCTAGCAGCAATCTGGCTGTTCACACCGGGGCCGGCAAGGCTTGACTGCAATCGCAAACTGTCGACAATTGACACATCACAAGGCTGGCTTTGACCGGCCCGACCGCCAGAAGGCGGCAAATCCTCGGAGGAAACGTCATGTCCATGAAGATTCTGCGGCTTGCTGCCGCCACGCTTGGCGCTGTCGCCCTCATCGGCGCTGCCCCTGTTTCGGCGCAGACCGCCAAATATCCCAAGGATACAGTGATGCTCGCCACCCATTCGAGCCCCGGCGGCGGCAGCGATCTCTTTCTTCGCGAGATGATTCCGCATCTGACCCGTGTCATGGGCGTGAATTTCGCGGTCGAGAATATTTCCGGCGGCTCCGGCGCCAAGGCGATGGCGGTGCTGGCAAAGGCCAAGCCTGACGGCGGCCTGTTCTACGCCACGACGCCGACCTTCATCTACACGTCGCTGCTGTCGAAGCCCGAGGCCAGCTACAAGGACCTCGAGCCCATCGTGAACGTGTTCTTCGATCCGGAGGTCGTCTACACGGCGGCGGATTCGAAGTTCAAGACGCTGAAGGACGTGATCGACCACGCCAAGGCCAATCGCGGCAAATGGGGCGCGGCCAATCCCGCCTCGCTGGAGCGGCAGGTGCTGGAGCGCATGAAGACCGCGACCGGCGTGCGCGCGGCGGTCGTCACGTTTGAAGGCGGCGGCGACATGCTGATCAACGTGCTGAACCACACGCTCGACATTGGCATCGGCGAAATGCAGGAAATCCGCGGCCAGATGGAAGCCGGCAAGCTGCGCGTGCTCGCCGTCATGGGCGACAAGCGGCTGGAGCAGCTGCCCGATGTTCCGACCGCGAAGGAGCAGGGCGTCGATGTGTCGGTCCGCAAGTTCCGCGGCCTCGCGGGCCCCAAGAACACGCCGCCCGAGGTTATCAAGGCTTGGGAAGAGGGCGTGCAGAAAGTGCTCGCCGACCCGGCCTACAAGAAGATCTACGTCGAGAACGGCCTTGTGCCCGCGTATATCGCGCATGACGAATACATGAAGTTCGTCGCGGATTTCGGTCAGGAGACGGAAGCCTTCCTGAAGTCGACCGGCGTCATCAAGTAAGGCGCTGGCAGACATGAACCGCGACTTCATCGCTGGCCTCGTCGGCCTCATCTTCGCCATCGCGTATTATGCGATGGCGACACAGATCCAGAACAGCCAGCTCGCCGACGAAGTCGGACCGGCAGGCTTGCCGAAAATCTACGCCGTGCTGCTCGGCGGCTTTTCCGCCTTGCTGATGGTGCGCGCGCTGCTGCGTCCCGCCGTTGCGGGCGGCAACCGCCCCGTCGGCGAAGAGCTGTTCGCCGTTCGCCGCGCGCTTGGCGTGCTCGCCATCGGCGTCGCTTACGTCGTGCTGGTGCCGTGGCTCGGTTACCCGCTCGCCATTGCGCTCGTCATCGCCGCCGCATCGCTTTACGGCGGCGGCCAGATCTCGCTGCGGCTCGCGGTGATCGCGGCGCTAGGTGCGCTCGGCCTGTGGTTTGTATTCGTGTTCCTGCTGCACATCGGCCAGCCCGCCGGAATCTGGCCAGACGTCATTCAAGGAATGCGCCGATGATCGATCTTCCCGCCATGTTC
>JANXTB010000373.1 GCA_025356415.1 Hyphomicrobiales bacterium | reverse complement strand
GAATGCATAATTCACATCGATGACCAGCAACGCCGGACGCTTGCCGAAGCCGCCACGCGCGCCGTAACCGGAATTGCCGAAAACAGACTTGTCGCGTTCGGTGAGGAATTTGTTCCAGATAGGTTCGTCCGTCATGGGAATCTCCTTGTCACACGAGTTGAATTATTTCGTGGCGTCCGCCTTCACGGCCGCCAGAAAACGATTATCGATGATCTCGTCGTATTTCACATCCTGCTTCAGGATGCCGGCCTCGCGCACGACAGCTTTGCCCGTGTCCCACGATGCCTGCGAGATGGAGCCGTCTTTGCTCCAGAGTTCATCCTTGAAGGTGCGATCGAGCGTCGCCAGCAGGTCTTCCTCCGCCATGGTCGGGAATTCCTTCTTGGCGATCTTTGTCGCTTCGACCGGGTTGGCGTAGACGAACTTCAGACCCTTCACGACGCCGTTGACGAATTTCTGGACGTCATCAGGCTGCTTCTGAATCGACTCGAGGCGCACGTTCAGCGTCGAATAGGCATAGGGGCCAAGATCCTTCGGCACATTCAGGAAAGGCTCGCCCCACAGGCCTTCCTTGATGCCGCGTGAAAGCAGCGGCTCAGAAACGTTGCCGATTTCCGCGGCGCCCGATTTCACAGTGGCGATGACCGCGGCCGTCGTGGTCTCGATCAGCGTCACGTCCTTCTTCACGTCGAGCCCGTATTTCACCATGAGATAACGGGTGATCGAATTGGGCGTACCGCTATACTGCCCAACGCCGATTTTCTTGCCCTTGAAGTAATCGGTCATGCTCTGGCCGGGCTTCGGCTCCATGCCCTTTTTAGCGACGAAGTAAACATTGCCGCGATCGACGACGTTCACGACCGCGCGCATTTCGCCGCCTTTCAGCTTGGCGAAAGCATTGTGCTCCGGCCCGCCGATGAATGCGAAGGCCTGTCCCGTCAGCACCGCCGTGGTGTGGCCCGAGCCGCTCTCCACGGTGAGCACTTTCACGTCGATCCCCTGATCGGTGAAATAACCGTTGGCGATGGCGACATAGAGCGGCAGATAGCCGATGCCGTGTGTCGGCTCGGCGACAAGCAGCGGCGCCTTCTGCGCCATCGCGCCCGATGTTGCGCCGAGCGCAACGACGGAGGCCAGCGCAACGCGACGTGTGATCGAAAGCATGAAGTTCTCCTTCAGATGAATGAAATCAGTGAACGATGCCTTTTTGCAGGACTTTCTCCAGCCACGCGACGGCGACATACATGGCGATGGAAAGGGCGGAGAGAACGAAGACCGCGACCCAGACGAGCGCGATTTCATAGGTCTGGCCGGCCTGCAGAATGGCGCGGCCGAGACCATGTTGCGACGACACGAATTCGCCGACGATGGCGCCCGTCAGCGCAAGCCCGATGTTGACGCGCAGGATCGAGATGATCCACGGAATGCAGGACGGAATGACCAGCTTGGTGAACACCTGCCACCGCGAGGCGCCAAGCGAATAGAACAGCTTCTCCTGGTCGCGATCGACCGCCTGCACACCCGAATAAGATGTGAGCGTGGAGACGACGAGCGTCAGCGCGGTCGCGATGGCGACTTTGGATGACAGCCCCATGCCGAACACCATGATGATGAGCGGCGCAAGAGCGAGCTTCGGCATGGATTCGAGGCAGATGATGTAGGGCTGCATGATCTTTGCGTAATTGCGCGACCACCAGAACGACATGCCAAGCAGCGCACCCGCCGTGGTGCCGAGCGCGAAGCCCATCAGCGTCGAGCGGAACGTGAAGGCGATGTCGGTGAACGCGTCGCCTTCGGTGAAGAAGATCACGCCCATGTCGAAGATCGCGCTCGGCGACGACCAGAAGAAGACGTCGACAAGGCCAAGCCGCGCGGCGAGCTCCCAGCCGCCGAAAAAGGCGACCACGATGGCGACCTGCACCAGCGCGATGACCCAGCCGGGCCAGTCGCGGCGTGTCGGCAGGCGGCGGATGGGCCGGCCCTTCGCGTCGGATTTTCCAAACAGCGCAAAGCCCGAAAAGAGCGATTTTGAAACCGGATAGGACGTTGTCTTGCTAGACATGTTTCTCTCTCGGGGGTTCAGGCGGCTTCTTCGGACTGCACGCCGGCTTCGGTCATGTGCAGCAGATCGAGGCAATATTTCTTCATCGCGACGAAGCGCGGCGTCGAGACAATGGCGCGATCGCGCGGACGCGGGAGATCAACCGGCATCTTTTCGATGACGCGGCCCGGACGACTCGCCATGACGTAAATATCGTCGGAGAGGAACACCGCCTCTTCGACATCATGCGTGACGAAGACAACCGTGCGTCCGAAATCGTTGAACAGCTGCAGCAGCCATTCCTGCATGCGCGATTTGGTCTGCGCATCGAGCGCGCCGAAAGGTTCGTCCAGCAGAACGACATCCTGATCGACCAGCAAGGTGCGCAGCAGCGCCGCGCGCTGGCGCATGCCGCCCGAAAGCGATCCCGGATAGCGGTCCTCGAAACCACCTAGGCCGTATTTATGCAGCAGCGGCAAGGCGCGCTCGCGCGCTTCCTTCATCGAAATCCC
>JANXTB010000363.1 GCA_025356415.1 Hyphomicrobiales bacterium | reverse complement strand
GGCCGCCGGGTTTTGCCCGGCGGCTGTCTCTTTCACCTGTGGCAGCGAATGATGACGCCCTCGTCCGGGCGCAGCCGGATGTCCGCGGCCGCGTCCTGATCGACGCCGCCATTGCGCGTCGAGAGCACGATCTCGCCGGTGACGTTTTCCGGCATCTCCCACGTCGCCTCGCGCATGCAGAAATTCAGCACGATGATGAAGCGCTCGCCGTCGACTCGCCGCTCGTAGGCGAGCACGTCGTCATGCGCATCGAGCAGGCGCAAAGCGCCGATCGACAGAGCGGCGCTAGAGCGGCGCAGCGCGATGAGCGCGCGTGTGAGATTGAGCATCGATTCCGGATCTTCGCGCTGCATGACGACATTGCGCGTGTCGTGATCATGCGTCAGCGGCAGCCATGGCGTTCCAGTTGTGAAGCCCGCGCCCGGCGTCGCGTCCCATTGCATCGGCGTGCGCTGCGGATCGCGGCCGATGCCCAGCCCCGGCTCGTTTTTCTCCCAAGGGTCGTGCACTGCATGCGCAGGAATTTCGACTTTGCCGATGCCGATCTCGTCGCCGTAATAAAGCGTCGGCGTGCCGCGCAAGGTCAGCAGCAACATGGCGGCGACGCGCGCCTGCTCTTCGCCGAGACGCGAGGCGACGCGCGGCTGATCGTGGTTGCCAAGCACCCAGTTCGGCCAGCCGCCATCTGGAATCGAACGCTCGTATTCGTGGATCAGGTCGCAAATCTTTTTCGCATGCCACGCTGCTTGCAGCAGCTGGAAATTGAACGGCAGATGCGCGCCTGAAAGATCCTGTCCGTAATAAGTCACCAGTCGCTCGATCGGCAGATAGACTTCGCCGATCAGCACGCGGTCCTCATATTTGTCGAGCACATGGCGCATGCCGGCGATGATCCCGTGCACATCGGGGTGATCGGTCGAATGCAATTGCAGCAGACTTTCGATTTCCGGCCGACCTTCAACATAGCCCGGGTTTGGAGGGTTGTTCTGGAAGTCGGGATCTTTCATCAGATGCCAGATGACATCGACGCGGAAACCATCGACGCCGAGATCGAGCCAGAAGCGCAGCACATTGTGCATCGCCTCGCGCACATCCGGATTGCGCCAGTTGAGATCCGGCTGCTCCTTCAGAAACGCATGATAATAATATTGGCCGCTCGCTTCATCGTAGGCCCAGGCAGGACCGCCGAAATTGCTCACCCAATTGTTGGGCGGCCCGCCTCCGGGCGCGGGATCGCGCCAGATGTACCAATTGCGCTTTGGATTGTCGCGCGACGACCGGCTCTCGCGAAACCACGGATGCTGGATCGACGTGTGGTTCGGCACGAAATCCATGACGAGCTTGAGGCCGCGCGCATGAACATCGGCGATCAGCTCGCGAAACCCGTCGAGCGTGCCGAACATCGGCTCGATGTTGCAATAATCGGAAACGTCGTAGCCGAAGTCCGCCATGGGCGAAGGGTAGACCGGCGAAATCCAGATCGCATCGACGCCGAGCCATGTCAGATAATCGAGGCGCTGGCGGATTCCCGCGAGATCGCCAACACCATCGCCGTTCGAATCCTGAAACGAACGTGGATAGATTTGATAGATGATGCCGCGCTTCCACCAGACTGCATCTTGCATAGATTGTACCCCGCTTGTTCCGGCCCCAACGCATCGAAGGGCGCCCGGTTGCGGCGCAATCAATGGCCGTGGTCATCCTCTTCGGGCTCGCCCATGGCGTTGCGCATGTATTGAGGCAGATCGCGGCTGATGTGCTCAAGCTCGGATTCAGCCTGTGCGTGGCCGGGCGGGATCGCGGCTTTCGTTTCCTTCAAGACTTCAGCCACGGTTTGCTTTGTCAGGATTCCGCGCAGCATGAGCGTAGTCAGCACCGCCTTGATCGTGCCGCTGAGAGCCTCGACGCGCTCCTCAAGCGCGGCGATGCGCGCTGTCCCGTCCTCGGCCATTCGTGTTCTCCCTTTGCGCTGCAATTCCGGCATTTCATGAACCGACTTGCAATCCGTCTCAAGCAGGCTCTCAATCTGCTTTGTCGCAAATCAAGGCGCCGGTTAAGGCCATCACATAGAGCGTGAAAGCTGCGAAGTCACGCACAGGCAATGAGGGAGGGTGAGATGGCGATCAAGGATATTCTTTTGCTGCTCGACAGCGACGGCGAGGGTCTGCCCGCGTCAGCCTATGCCGGAGCCTTGGCGCACGAACTCGGCGCGCATCTGACGGCTGCCGGCATCGCGTTCGAAATTCTCGCGCCCTCAGGTTTTGCTGGCGATTACCCGTATGAAATGCTCGCCGCAATCACCGAACAATCAAGGGAGCGCTCGGCCAAGGCTTACGACAAGCTGCGCGCCGCATCGCCGGACTCCCTGCGCAGCGAACTCGTGCAGTTCGACGCCCTGCCGGGCCAGGCGCGCGATGACTTCGCCCGCCTCGCGCGTCATTTCGACTTGACGATCATCGGCCAGGGCAAGGAGCCCAACAGCGACGACGAGCTGCTGGCTGAAGCCGCGCTGTTCAGCTCAGGGCGGCCCGTGTTGTTCGTGCCGCGCATCCAGAGCAAGCCGCCGCGTTTCGATCGCGCGTTGATTGCCTGGGATGGCAGCCACGCCGCAGCGCGCGCGCTGTCGGATGCGATGCCGCTACTTGAAAAGGCGAAGACGATCGAGGTTGTCACCATCTCGGGTCCGCGCACGTCCTACAAGGAGCTGCCGGGCTTCAACATCACGCGTCACCTGTCGCGCCATGGGCTGAACGCCGAACTCAAGCAACTGCCGGTGTCCGGAGACATCGGCGACACGCTGCTGTCCTATGCGGCGGATGCTGGATCGGATTTCCTGGTGATGGGCGGCTACGGCCATTCGCGCCTGCGTGAATTCGTGCTCGGCGGGACCACCCGCACGATCCTCACATCGATGACGCTGCCGGTGCTGATGTCGCACTAATTACGACAACGATGGTGGCGGGCTAAAGGCCCGTCGCCATCCACGCGCCCGCGAGCGCCGCGCTGAGCAGGCAGAGATCGTGCAAGGCAAGTACGGCCCGCGGCGGCGTTCCCTTCTGCATCCACAACGTCGATGCAGCGGTGGCGAGCGACCAGCCGATGGCGAGCGTCACCAGACCGCCGCCAAACCACGCAGCCTGCGTCGCGCCGCCGAGCGCGAGACGCGCGGCAATGACCAGCGCCAGACCTGCAAGCGCAGTTGCTGGCGCCCCGATCCATTTCGCGAGAGCCGCCACGCCGAACCCCGGCGCATACATGGCGACCACGTGCCAGGCGAGCAGCCCCGCAACGCCTGCAGCCGGAATGCCGCAGGCGATCATTGCCGACGGCGCGGCGAGCATGAGCGCCGTCATGCCAAACCATGCGGCGGCGCCGATCACCGTGGGCGCTAATGCTTCACGCCAATCATAGGGCGCCGCGCGCGGCTCGGCCGGCGCTGCGGCTTGCGCATGGGGCGCAAAGAACATCGCAAGACCCAGCACGAGAACCTGCACCAGGGCCGCCGCAAAGGCCGCTGGCGCGAAGACCGATGTCGGCATCAGCGTGGCGCCTGCGATCAGGATTGCGGGGCCGACGAGCCCCGCCAGCGCGCCGGAGCCGAACACCACGGCGAGCAACATGGCGCGGCCCATGGCGCCGCCGCCCATCGCGGCTTCGTGCCGGTAAAACAGGCCGAACCCCTGCGCGACGCCGAGCCAGAAGGCGCCGAGGCAAAACGGCAGGAACGCATTGGCGCCCAGCGCCCATGCGAGCACCAGCCCGCCCGCGACGCCATGCGAGGCGCCAAGCGCGAAGGAGGCGCGGCGCCCGAATGCATCGAGCAGGAAAGACGCCGGGAAAGTCGCGACGGCCGCGCCGATCAGCATCGCCATGTAGGGCAGCGTCGCAAGCGCGGGCCGCGGCGCCAGCAACGCGCCAGCGAGCGGCAGGATTCCAAGTGCGAGCGTTTGCGAGAGCGTCGATAGCGCAAAACCCGCAGCCAGCAGCGCGGGGCCGCGACGCTCAGCTCCATCCACCGGCATGCCGGGCGGGCAGAAGCAGACGAGCCGCCCCGCGCGCGCCGCGATCTCCGGCAGCAGCGTTCTCATTTCGGAAGATCCTCGTCCGAAAGGATGCGGTATCCGGCCCCCTCAGAATCTTCGTATTGGCCCGCTTTCAGCGACCACATGAAGGCGAAGAGCGCGGCGATGCCGAGCGCGAGCGCAACGGGGACAAGAAAGACGAGGATGTTCATGATTGCCTCCGCGTCGCGAGCGCCACCGGCGGCGTGCGCCGGACGGGCTCGACAGCTTTTTCCTTGCGCGCGCCGCGCATGCGCAACGCATTCACGGTCACGATGATCGACGATCCTGACATGGCGGCGGCGGCGATCAAAGGCGTCACATAGCCCGCGATGGCGAGCGGCACGGCGAACAGATTGTAGATGACGGCGATGCCGAGATTTTGGCGCATCAGCGTACGCGATTGCGAGGCAATGTCGAGCGCCTGCGCGACGGGCGCAAGGCCATCGCCGAGAAAGACAGCATCGGCCTGCGCCTGCGCTAGATCGGCGGCGGTGATGGGCGACAGCGATGCGTGGGCGGCGGCGAGTGCTGGCGCATCATTCAGGCCATCGCCGACCATGAGCACCTTGCGGCCCTGCGCGCGTAACTCTTCGATAGCTGCGATCTTCTGCGCCGGATCGGCGCCGCCGCGCGCCGACGCGATGCCGAGCTGCGCCGCCAACGGCGCGACGGCTTCGTTGCGGTCGCCGGACAGAATGCGGATGTCGTAGCCCTTGGCGCGCAAGGCTTCGATGGTTGCGCGCGCATCGGGGCGCAGGCTCTGGCGGATTTCGATACGCGCCTGACGTTCGCCATGGCGCAGATAGATCAGCGAAACGTCCGGCGAGGATGGCTTCGTCTCGTCTGCGGCTTCGCAGAAAGCCCTGCTGCCCAGCCGCATCTCGACGCCGTCCACCATGGCGCGGACGCCGGACCCGGCGATCTCCTCGGCGCCATCGAGCGGCACGGCCTGAGGCGCACTGCGCGCGACGGCGGCGGCGAGCGGATGGCGGCTGGATTGCGCCAGCCGCGCCGCTTGCGCAAGCAGATCGGGCGCGAGGCTGGCGGCGTTCGAAACGTTGGGGTCGGGCAACGTCAGTGTGCCGGTCTTGTCGAAGATGATCGTGTCGATTTCGGCGAGACGCTCCAGCGCATCCGCCGCGTTGAGATAGATGCCTGCGCGGAACAGATGACCGGAGGCGACGACCTGCACGGCGGGCACCGCCAACGCGAGCGCGCAGGGACAGGTGATGATGAGCACTGAAATGGCGATGATGATCGCGTGATGCGCGCCGGCGCCCGCGAGCAGCCAGAACACCAAAGTCGCGGCTGCCGTCACATGCACGACCGGCGCGTAGACTCGCGCGGCGCGATCGGCGAGACGCATGTAACGTGAGCGCGCTTCGCCGGCTTTCTCGACCAGCCTCGCGACATCGTCGAGCAGAGTGCCCTCCCCCGCCGCCGTCACTTCAACCGTGAGCGCGCCATCGAAATTCATCGCGCCCGCATAGATGCTCGAACCGGCGCTGACGGGTGCGCGCATGGTCTCGCCGGTGATGAGGCTGGCGTCGAGTTCGGAGGCTCCCGAGATGATCAATCCGTCAGCCGGCACGCGATCACCGGGGCGCACGAGGATGCGATCGCCCGCATGCAGCGCGCCGACCGGAACCGCTACAAGCGCGCCATCGTCAGAAAGCCGATGCGCGGTCTCGCCCTTCAGCGCGGCAAGATTGCCGGCGGCGGCGCGCGTGCGGCGGCGCATCGCCTGGTCGAGCGTGCGGCCCGCAAGCAGGAAGAGCAGCAGCATTACGGCTGAATCAAAATAGGCTTCCGTGCCGTGCAGCGCGGTTTCAACCACCGACATGCTGAGCGCGAGCAGGATGCCGAGCGAAATCGGGAAATCCATGTTGAGTTTTTTGGTGCGCACGCCAGCCAGCGCCGAGCGAAAAAATGGTTGGCCCGCATAGGCCGCGGCAGGCAGCGCGATCAGCGCGGAGAGCCAATGGAAGAAGTCGCGTGTTTCCGGCGAGATGTCGGTGGCGTTGCCCGACCAAACGGAGACCGACAGCAGCATGATATTCATCGCCGCGAAGCCCGCGACCGCGAGGCACTTGAGAAGCCATTGCGTGCGGGCCTGCTCTTCGGCTTCCACGCGGCTCTGCTCGAACGGATACGCCCGATAGCCCGCACGCGCGAGCGCTGCGACAAGCCCGGCAGCGTCGGCGATCTGCGGATCCCAGATGAGTCGCAGGCGATGTGTCGTGAGGTTCAGCCGCGCGGATGTGACGCCCGCGCAGGCTTTCATCGAGCCTTCGATATCATCGAGGCAAGCCGCGCAATCGACGCCGGCGATTGCAAGATCCATCGTCGCCGCGCCATCGTTGGCGGGACGCACATAGAGCGAGAAATCGACGGTGTCTTGCGCGGCGTTCATCATTTCACCGGTTCTAGATCGATGCGGCTGACAGAGCGGAACAGAAGCGCCTTGTCATCGCGGGCCTCGATCGTCACGTCCCATTGGCCGAAACCGATAGGCGCCACCGCCTGGTAGCGTCCGGCATCGACCTTCGCGAGCGCGACCTTGACGTCGCGACGCCGATCCGCCGGGTGCATGAACAGCGCCGTGACATTCAGGCCCGGCGTCACGAGACCGCTCGCATCTTTCTGCGTCACGTCGATGATGGCGCCATCCCCTTTCGCGCGAACGGAGGCGTCAACCTTCCAGCCGCGCTTGGCTTGCTCGCGCGCGGCATTGATTTCGTCGTCATAGCGCAGGCCTTCCTGATAGGGCTTGTCGGCTTCAAGACCGCTGAACGTCCTGATCGCCGAACTCGCCATATAGAAATTCACGCTGAACACGGTTCCGAAGAACAGGAGCAGATAGGCCAGAACATGCTTGCCGGTGAGGGTGAAGCCGGGTGCCCGTGCGGTGGTCATTTTTTATCTCCATCAGGCTGCATGAAATGGTCCTTCACCCGCACGCTCGCGCCGGATGCGAGATCTACCAGAACGAAAGCGATGTCGCGCTTGTCTTCGTCGTCGTGGCCATGCTTGACCGCATTGCGCGGCAGCGTCACGAACACACGATCTTCGAGCGTCTGGTCGGGATCGACAGATAGCACGGGCCAGCCATTGGGGCCGCGCTTGCCGCCCGCTGAATCCACCTGCGACGGCTCAAAACCCTCGACACGAATTTCGAAGCTGCGCGTCTCGGGAATCTTGTTGGAAAGACGCACCGTATAGGCATTGCGAATGCCGCCGTCCTGCAACGTGACGAACAGCGGGTTGCGATCGTGGATCACCGCGAGGCCCGATGAATTGCGCGTCGCCAGCGCGACCGCCATGGTCGAGCCGACTAGAGCGATCACCGCGGCATAGACGATGGTGCGGGCGCGCAGGATGCGCGTCTTCAACTCGGGCTGGCCAGCTTCGCGACGTTTCACGTTGATGTCGGTGTCATAACCGATGAGCCCGGTGGGACGGCCGACCTTCACCATGACGTTGTCGCAGGCGTCGATGCAGAGGCCGCACTGGATGCAGTCGATCTGCAAGCCGTCGCGAATATCCACGCCTGTCGGGCAGACATTGAAGCACTGGTTGCAATCCACGCAATCGCCAGCCGGCTGGCCTGCTTCGCGCAGGGCGGCGGCTTTCTTCAGAGAGTTGCGCGGCTCGCCGCGATCGTAGCGATAGGTGACGTTGAGCGCCCATTCATCCGTGAGCGCGGCCTGGATGCGCGGCCATGGGCACATGTAGGTGCACACTTGCTCGCGCATGTAGCCGGCGAAGAAATACGTCGTGAAGGTCAGGATCGCGATCCAGATATAGGCGGTGACTGGCCCCTGGAAGGTTGCAAGTTGATAGACGAGCGTCGGCGCGTCGGCGAAATAGAGCACCCATGCGCCTCCGGTCCACCAGGCGATCATCAGCCAGATCCAGTGCTTCAGCATCGACTGCGCGAAGGTCTCGAGATTCCATTTCTCGCCGTCCTTCTTCATGCGCTCGCGGCGATCGCCTTCGATCAGGCGCTCGACGGCGAAGAAGAGATCGGTCCACACAGTCTGCGGGCAGAGATAGCCGCACCATAGGCGCCCAGCAACGGCGTTCATCAGGAACAGCGCGACGGCGGCGACGATCAGCAGGCCCGTGAGGTAGTAGACCTCCTGCGGCCAGATTTCGATGAAGAAGAAATAGAAGCGGTGATGATCGAGATCGACCAGCACGGCTTGCGAGGGCGCGTTGGGCCCGCGATCCCAACGCACGAAGGGCAAGAAATAATAAATGCCCAGCGTGAAAATGAGAATCGCCCATTTGATGTTGCGAAACCTGCCGCTGACGGCCTGCGGATAAATCTTCTGGTGTGGGGCGTAGAGGCCTAACTCGACGCCTTGGGCTTCGAGGGCAATTTCACGCGCTTGTTGTTGCTTGACACTCATTTTTCAAATCCGCTCCGCCGCGAGTTCAAGGTTCGGGCTGGAAGACGCGCCGCCGGAAATGCGGCGGCGCGATTCAAATTAATTTTAACGACCGCCGCCGAGCGTGCGAACGTAGACCGCGAGCGCCTTGATGGTGCCGGCGTCGAGACGGCCGCCCCAGTTCGGCATTATCCCGCCACGACCCTTGGTGATGCCCTCGGCAATGGTGACCTTGTCCGAACCATAGAGCCAGATCTGATCCGTCAGATTCGGCGCGCCGAGTTCGTTGTTGCCCTTGCCGTTGTCGCCATGACAGGCGGCGCAGTTCTCGGCGAACACCTTCTCGCCGGCTTTCAGATCGACAGCCTTGTCGACCGGAAGGCTCGAAAGCGAACGGACATAATCCGAGACCAGGCTGATCTCGACGGGCTTCAGCACGCCATCGCCAAAGGCCGGCATGTTGCCAGCGCGCGCCTCCGGATCCGCCGAACGAATGCCATGCGTGAGCGTCTGCTGGATATCTTCCAGCGAGCCGGCGCCCCACAGCCAATCGTCATCGACGAGATTCGGGAAGGCTTTCGAGCCGCCGCCGCCCGCGCCGTGGCACGGCGCGCAATTGTCGCCGAACGCCGCCTTGCCCTGCGCACGCGCAAAGGTCAGCAACTTCGGATCCTTCTCGATGTCGGCGAAGGACGCGCCGGCAAGGGCTTTCACCATCGGCGCGCGTGCGCTCTGGAGATCGGCCAGTTCCTGCGTGACTTCGCCACGCGAGGAATAACCGATGACGCCTTTGGTGAAGGACGTCGCCAACGGAATCGCCGGATAGACGATCCAATAACCGACCGCCCACACGATGCAGGCATAAAAGATATTCAACCACCATTTCGGCAGCGGCGTATTGAGCTCGCGAATGCCATCCCATTCGTGGCCGGTAGTCGCCGTCCCGGTGTGGGCGTCGACGTCTTTGTGATCAGGCGAGGCAGTGCTCATCACTCAATCCTCGTTCAGGGGAAGGTGGGACATATGGTCGAACGTCGATTGCTGTGACGGCCACAACGCATAGACGACAATGCCGGTGAAGGTGATGCAAACGGAAACCAGACTGAGGATCTGCGCATCATGAAAATAGGCTTGGATGTTCATGGCCTCACCTCATGTTCGCTTTGTCGTCGTAGATCTTGAAGTCGACCGCGGTGCCTAGCGATTGCAGATAGGCGATCAGCGCATCGGCTTCGGTGATGACGCCTTTCTGCTCGCCGAAAGCGCGCGCATTGGCCTTCGGGTAACGCTTGATGAGATCAGCCGCATTCGCATCGTCATCGGTTGCTTGCGCCTTCAGATCGATGGCCGCCTTGGCGATCATTTCATCCGTGTAGGGCACGCCCTCAATGGCCAGGACCTTCATGTCCTGATCGATCTTGTCGGCGTCGAGAGGCGTTTTCGCGAGGAAGGGATAGCCCGGCATGATCGAACCCGACACGACGGCGCGCGGATTGGCCAGATGACGGCGCTGCCAGTCATCCGAATATTTGCCGCCGACGCGCGCAATGTCAGGGCCGTTGCGCTTTGAGCCCCACTGGAACGGATGGTCATACATGCTCTCTGCGGCGAGAGAATAATGGCCGTAGCGTTCCACTTCGTCACGCAAAGCGCGGATCATCTGCGAATGGCAATTGTAGCAGCCTTCGCGGACGTAGATGTTGCGGCCCGCCAGTTCGAGCGGGGTGTAGGGACGAATGCCCTCCACCTTCTCGATCGTGCTCTTCAGATAGAAGAGCGGCAGGATTTCAACGAGGCCGCCGATCGAAATGACGATCAGCACGCCGATGAGCAGGACGATCGAGTTCTTCTCGAAGATCGCGTGCTTGTTCCAGAGTGACATGATAGCGCCCCTTATTCGGCAGGCACGAGAGCGGGCGTCGCGCTGACTTCGGTTTCTTCCGAAGGCGAGACGATGGTCTTGTAGATGTTCCACACCATGATCAGCGCGCCGGCGAGGAAGAGGCCGCCGCCGAATGCGCGAATGATGTAGAAGGGATGCATGGCTTCGACCGTTTCCAGGAATGAATATTCAAGGAAGCCAAGCGACGTGTAGGCGCGCCACATGAGGCCCTGCATGATGCCCGCAACCCACATCGCGCTGATGTAGCAAACGATGCCGAGGGTCGAGATCCAGAAGTGCCAGTTCACGAGACGCAGCGAATAGAGCTTCGGCTTGTTCCACAGCCACGGCACGAGGCAGTAGATCGCGCCGAACGACACGTAGCCAACCCAGCCGAGCGCGCCTGAATGCACGTGGCCGATTGTCCAGTCCGTGTAATGCGAGAGCGAGTTGACGGCCTTGATGGACATCAGCGGGCCTTCGAACGTCGACATGCCGTAGAAGGCGACCGAGACGACGAGCATGCGCAGCACAGGATCGGTGCGCAGCTTGTCCCAGGCGCCAGACAGCGTCATCAGGCCGTTGATCATGCCGCCCCAGGAAGGCATCCAAAGCATGATCGAGAAGGTCATGCCCAGCGTCTGCGCCCAATCCGGCAGAGCCGTGTAGTGCAGATGATGCGGGCCGGCCCAGATGTACATGAAGATCAGGGACCAGAAGTGGATGATAGAGAGCCTGTAGGAATAGACAGGACGCTCGGCCCGCTTCGGGATGAAGTAATACATGATGCCCAGGAAGCCGGCGGTGAGGAAGAAGCCCACCGCGTTATGGCCGTACCACCATTGCACCATCGCATCCTGCACGCCCGACCAGACGATGTAGGACTTCGACGAATAGATCGAAACCGGGATCGACGGGTTGTTGCCCAGATGCAGGACGGCGATCGTCAGGATGAAGGCGAGATAGAACCAGTTCGCCACATAGATATGCGGCTCCTCGCGCTTGATGATCGTGCAGAGGAAGACGAGGAAATACACGACCCACACTACTGTGAGCAGGATGTCCGCGTACCATTCCGGTTCGGCATATTCCTTCGACTGCGTGATGCCGAGCAGGTAGCCCGTGCCGGCGATGACGATGAAGAAATTGTAGCCGAGCACGACGAACCAGGGCGAGAGATCACCCGCCAGACGTGCGCGGCACGTGCGCTGCACGACATAGAATGATGTCGCGATCAGCACGTTGCCGCCGAAGGCGAAGATCACCGCCGACGTGTGCAGCGGCCGCATGCGGCCGAACGCCGTCCACGGCAGATCGAAATTTAGAGCCGGAAACGCCAGCTGCGAGGCGATGATCAGGCCGACTGTGAATCCGGCGATGCCCCAGAAGACGGCCGCGATGGTGGCGAATTTGACCGGGCCCATGTTGTAATTGGGCTTGCCGTCGATGGTTTGCGGCGGAAGGGGCGCGAATGGTAGCGATTGACGACCGCGAACACGGTCGCGACGCTGACGATGGCGAACAACCCGGCATGGAAGCCATATTCGGGCGTGTAGGCCTTCGCGGTGATGAGTGTCCAGAGGGCCGCCATGGCGACGCCGCTGATCACCAAGCCGAGCTCTCCGAGCCTCATGCTCTTGGGCCCGGGCGCGAGCCCTGCCGTTCCTGTCTGTGTCATCTGAAATGCCCCGGTGGGTGTGACGCAGCCCGGGGGAGAAAGAATCGGGCCGCGTGCAGTCTTACGCTGGGGACACTCACCCGCCCGCGTTATGGGGGCATTGATTCAAGTCAACCGGCAGCGCTCAGGCCAGCGACAATCCGCAGCAGACCAAAGTCTCATGGGTCCGGCACAAAAAAAGGCGCCGCCGAAAAGCGGCGCCTTGAGCATTCAAAATGCGAACGTTCGGCCTACCAGCACTGGCGGACGACACGGCCCCAACGGTTGACGAAAGTGCGGCAACGGCGGCGGTAAACGGGACGTCCATAGCCGCGATAGCCGTAATAGCCGCGACGGCGGCCGTAGTAATACTGCGTTTCGCTCGCGCCGGCAGAAGGCAGGTCGGCTTCGCTTTCGGCGATCTTCACAGGGTTGACGCCCTTGGCGTCCATCGCCTGCAACTCGTCAAACAGGGGCAGAGCCTCCGCGCGGCCGACGAACGCGCTCGCGGCAGCGGCGGCGCCAGCGACGCCAAGCAGGGATTTCAGGAAAATGCGACGGTCCATGGGGTCTCGCTCCTTTTTGGCGCGGGCGCGCTTTCTCGGTTACGTCTTGTGACGTAAGGGGAAATCGGCGAACGGGGCTGCAAGTTCCCGGCTGAGCTGATTTGCTTCAATCTTGGGTTAAATGCTGGTAACCCTGCGGTCATGCCGACGCTCAACGATACCTATTCCACAACTCCCGAAATGGCCGCCGTCATGTCCGACGGCGCCCTCCTCCGCCATATGGCGACGTTTGAGGGCGCGCTCGCCGCCGCTCAAGCAGATGCCGGGCTCATCCCCCGCCCTGTCGCCGAGACGATCGGCGCGGTGGCGGCGAAATTGGCGTTCGACGAACAGGCCCTGTTCGCCGAGGCACTGATGGGCGGCACGCTCGCCATTCCCCTGGTCAAGCTTCTGACCGGGGCGGTGCGGGCGACAAGCCCCGATGCGGCGGCTTCCGTCCATTTTGGGGCGACAAGCCAGGACGTGATCGACAGTGCGCTCGTGCTCCAGCTGGGCGAAGCCCTCGTGCTGATCGATTCGGAGATGACGCGTCTCGCCGGCGCCGCTGCCGATCTGGCGCGAGCGCATGCAAAAACCGCCATGCTCGGCCGCACAATGTTGCAGCCGGCGACGCCGATCACCTTCGGGCTGAAGGCCGCGCAATGGATGCTGGCCGTTCTCGAAAGCCGCACCCGGCTTCGAGCGCACGCCGGCGAGGCGCTGGTCGCGCAATTGGGCGGCGCCGCCGGCACGCTCGGCTCGCTGGGCGCTCACGGCGCGCCGACCGCGCGCCACCTCGCGACGCGGCTCGCCGCCATGAACGCTTACGCGCCCGCGCGCACGCAGGTGCGCAAGGGAACGCCCCTGCCCTGGCACACACGGCGCGGCGCGCTGATTGCGCTCGCCAGCGAACTCGCGATCGCCACCGGCGCGGCCGGCAAGATTGCGCGCGACATTGCGCTCATGATGCAGTTCGAGCTCGGGGAAACATTCGAGCCGGCGGAAGCCGGACGCGGCGGCTCATCCGCCATGCCGCACAAGCGCAATCCGGTGCGCTGCATGCTGACGGTCGCTGCTTCCCTTCGCACGCCAGGTCTGATGGCGACGCTGCTGTCGGGCATGACGCAGGAACATGAGCGCGCGCTCGGCGGCTGGCAAAGCGAATGGGGCGCGTTGCCGGAACTGGTGAAGCTCTGCGCCGGCGCGCTCGCCAACATGGCCGATACGCTCACCGGATTAAATGTCGACGCCGACCGCATGCGCGCGAATTTCGACGCGCTGCATGGGTTGCCGATGACGGAAATGCTGTCACTGGCGCTGGCCCCGCATCTCGGGCGGGCGGAGGCCTTTGCTTTGGTCGAGAAGGCCGCGCGCGAAGTTGGCGCGACGGGGAGAAGTTTGGCGGATGTGGTGAAGGCGGATGCTGCGGCGGCGGTGCTATCGGGCGACGAGATCGACCGCGTGCTCGACCCGCTGAGCGCGCTTGGCGCGACGCAGGCGTTCATAGACAGCGCTCTGGCACAGTGGAAAAACGAAAAGTAGACACGCGCGCCAAGCCCTCTCCCGCACGGGCGGGAGAGGGTGGCATGCGAAGCATGACGGGTGAGGGCTGCGCCGCTCATTCCATGCTGAAGAAGGTGCGCAACGCGCAACGCCCTCATCCGTCGCGCTTCGCGCGCCACCTTCTCCCGCCAGCGCGGGAGAAGGGAGCACATGATTTAGTCGGGTGCTTGGAGTCCATAAGCCGCAAACCGCGGGACCAGCGCCTCGATCTCCGCATCGCTCAACACCACCGGTTCCCCCATCGCACGCGCCAGATAATATTGCTTCGCCAGCGTCTCCAGCTCAACTGCCCGCCACATCGCGGCGTCGAGATCGGCGCCTGTCGCTATCATGCCATGCGAGCCGAGCAGCACGCCGTGGCGGGGCCCGAGCCCCTCCACCACAAGCGCCGACAATTCCGCGGCGCCGTACGGCGCGTAATCCGTACACTTGATCTCAGCGCCGCCGAAGGCCGCGATCATGTAATGCGCGGCGGGGATGTTCACCCGGAGCATCGAGAGCACGGTCGCGTAGGTCGCATGGCAATGGACGACAGCGCCCACGTCTGGCCGCGCGCGATAGATATCCCGGTGGAAGCGCCACTCGCTCGATGGCGCCTTGGGCCCTGAAAACCGCTCGTCGTCGGCGAGGCGCATCGAGGCCAGCATTTCGGGGGCCAGCCGGTCGTAGGGCGTCGCTGTCGGCGTCACCAGCATCGCCTCGCCGCAGCGCACGGAGATATTGCCCGATGTCCCCTGATTGAGCCCGAGGCGGTTCATCTCGAGGCAGGCGGCGACGATGGCGCGCCGGATCTCGTGCATTTGCATGGGAGGCCCTTCCTTGACCTGCAGCCCGGGGCTTGCGAGACAAACGGATCGTTCAAGGAGGGTACCATGTCTGCACTCACGCTCGAAGCCGCCCACAAGATCATCGAAGCCGGCCTCGCCTATTCCCGCGAGGCCAAGTTCAACCCGATGGGCATTGTCGTGCTCGACGCGCGCGGCGCCCTGAAAGCCGCCTCTCTCGAAGACAACACCAGCCTGATCCGCTGGCGCATCGCCTTCGCCAAGGCTTATGGCGCTCTCGGCATGGGCTCTGGCACGCGCAAGCTCGCGGCCTTGGCGGCGGAACGCCCGGCCTTCATCGGCGCGGCGACGCATCTTGCTGAAATGGGCCTCGTGCCGGTTGCCGGCGGCGTGCTGATCAAGACCGCGGATGGCGAAATCATCGGCGCGGTCGGCGTCTCGGGCGACACGTCCGACAATGATGAAGTCGCCGGCTGCAAGGGCATTGAGGCCGCGGGCTTCGTCGCCGACGGCGGCTGACGTTCGGAACCCTGACGCGGCGGGAGACGTTCAAGAAAGCCGGACCATATCCGGCCATGCCGGTCTGTCCGGCGTGTCCCGCCGCTCACCATCAGGAGTTCCGGTTCGTGCCGCCTGTCTCATCAGAGCGCGGGGCCTGACATGCATGGCGCTGAAGCGCTTACCGTGTCCGGGTCGCCGCCCTACCCGGAAATTCTGAAAAGCGCCTTCTTCTTCGATGTGGACGGCACGCTGCTCGATTTGAAGCCGCGTCCGGATGACGTCGTGGCCGACGAGGCTCTGCGCGCGCTTATCGTCAGTCTGCAGACTCTCAACCACGGCGCCGTGGCTCTGGTCAGCGGACGCTCAATTCGTGACCTCGACCGGATCTTTCAGCCGTTGCGCCTGCCCGCAGCCGGCCTGCATGGCGCGGAGCTGCGCTTTCCCGATGGCGGGCGCATCGCCACCACCGCGGCGATCATGGATCACGCGCGCCCCGACGTCAGCCGCTTCGTCGCGGAGCATCCGGGCCTGATGCTCGAGGACAAGGGCGCGACGCTCGCCGTTCATTTTCGCGCGCGCCCCGATCTTGCGGGCGACGTCCTGACCTTCATGCATCGCTTCGCGCCTGGCGATAATATCGCCGTGCAGGAGGGCAAGTTCGTCGTCGAACTGAAACCCTCGGCGTTCGACAAAGGCAGCGCCATCAAGACGATGATGACCCAGACGCCATTCAGCGGACGCACGCCTGTCTTCTATGGCGACGATCTCACCGATGAGGCTGGCTTCACCTTCGTCAACATGGTCGGCGGATTGTCGGTTCGCATCGGCGAACGCGGCGCGCCGACGGAAGCGCGCGAACATCTCGACACGCCGCAAGCCTTGCGCCGCGAGCTCGAAGCGCTGGTTGGTTCATCTTCATTGCGAGCGTAGCGAAGCAATCCAGAGGCCCCACGTGAGGCTGCTGAATTGCGTCGCTGCGCTCGGAATGACGTCGACAGGGAAATAAGCATGCAGCATCCGCAGCCCACGCTTGAACTCGCCGTGCTGGGCAATTGCTCGATCGCCGCGCTGGTGGATGAGCGCGCGCGCATTGTGTGGTGCTGCATTCCCCGCCTCGATGGCGATCCGGCTTTCTGCAATCTGCTCGGCGGCGACAAGCTCGCCGACGACGGCCTTTGGGATATCGAGCTGCTGGACTTCGCCACGTCCAGCCAGCGTTACGTTCCGAATTCCGCGATTCTCGAAACCATCCTGGAAGATAATCGCGGCGGCGCCATCAAGATCATCGATTTCATCCCGCGTTTTTATCGGCATCGGCGCACGTTCCGTCCTGTCTCGATCGTGCGGTTGATCGAGCCTTTGCGCGGCGTGCCGCGCATTCGCGTGCGGCTGCGCCCGCGTTACGATTATGGCGAGCATGCAGCCACAACCACGCGTGGCAGCAATCACATTCGCTATCTGCTCGGGTCCGAAGTGTTGCGCCTCACCACCGACGCGCCGCCGAGCCTGATCCGCAGCGAAACGCCTTTCGTGCTGGAGCGCCCTCTCACTATGGTGCTCGGCGCCGACGAGCCGGTCACCGATCTCGCGCTGATCGGCGTCGACTGGTACGAGCAGACGCTCGAATATTGGCGCGAGTGGACTCGCCAACTCGCCCTGCCCTTCGAATGGCAGGACGCCGTTATCCGCGCCGCCATTACACTCAAGGTCTGCTCGTATGAAGAGACCGGCGGCATTGTCGCCGCGCTGACGACATCGGTGCCCGAATATGCCGACAGCGGGCGCAATTGGGACTACCGCTATTGCTGGCTGCGGGACACGTTCTTCGTGGTGCAGACACTGAACCGTCTCAGCGTCACGCGCACGATGGAAAATTACATCAGCTACATCACCAACATTGTCACAGGATGGGATGAGGGACCGTTGCAGCCGATCTTTGGAATCGGCCTTGAAACGCATCTGACCGAACATGAGCTCGACCATCTGCCGGGCTATCGCGGCATGGGGCCGGTGCGCACCGGCAATGGCGCTTACGATCAAATCCAGAACGATGGTTATGGCAGCGTCATTCTCGCTGTGGCGCAAAGCTTCTTCGACCAACGTCTTGCGCGTCCCGGCGGCGTTGGTTTGTTCAAGCAACTCGAACGGCTCGGCGAAGAAGCGGCGCGGCGATGGATCGAACCTGACGCGG
The DNA here is from genome assembly GCA_025356415.1 of Hyphomicrobiales bacterium. Classification (GTDB taxonomy): domain Bacteria; phylum Pseudomonadota; class Alphaproteobacteria; order Rhizobiales; family Beijerinckiaceae; genus Terripilifer. Next base: position 14,393 of record JANXTB010000363.1, on the reverse strand, counting down.
GACTCTGGGAATTTCGCACGCGTGCGGAAGTGCACACGCATTCAAGCGTCATGTGCTGGGCAGCGTGTGACCGCCTCCACCGCATCGCCGTGCGGCTTGGCTTGCATGATCGCGCTGAAGTCTGGCGCGATCGCGCGCAGCGCATGCATGCTGGCATATGGGAACGGGCGTGGAACGAAAAGCGCAGCTCGTTCGTTGCAACATTCGATGGTGAAGATCTCGACGGCAGTCTTCTGCTTTTGCAGGAACTTGGATTCGTCCGTGCGGACGACCCCAGATTCCTGTCAACGCTGAAGGCGATTGAGTCCGAGCTGCGTGAGGGAGACCATCTCTTCCGCTACCGCCGCGCGGATGACTTCGGACCGCCTGAAATTTCCTTCGTCATCTGCAGCTTCTGGCTGGTCGAAGCGCTTGCCGCGGTGGGGCGGCGCGCAGAGGCCCGCGAGATTTTTGAAAGGCTGTTGTCGCATCGCTCGAAGCTCGGCCTTCTCTCGGAAGGCATCGATCCGAAAAGCGGCGCGCTCTGGGGAAACTTTCCCCAGTCCTATTCGATGGTCGGGCTGATACGCGCGGCCATACGGCTCTCAACGGCTTGGGAGGACGCGTTTTAGCGCCGCTGGCGCAGGGGGAGTGTAAACCTTGGGCCGCTTGATCGCCGTCTCTAACCGAATTCCAAAACCAAATGAGCGTTACTCGGCAGGCGGCCTGTCTGTCGCCGTGCGCAATGCGCTTGAGCATCAGGGCGGCATCTGGCTTGGCTGGAGCGGTGAAACGTCGGAGAGCACCGACGGCGAGCCGAAAGTTTCGGAAGTGCGCTGGAACAACGTCGATTACGTCACGATCGACCTGACGCAGCGCGACCATGACGAATATTACAACGGCTTCGCCAATCGCGCGCTGTGGCCGCTTTTCCACCATCGCCCGGGCCTCACCGAGTTCGCGCGCCGCGACATGGCGGGCTATTACCGCGTCAACCAGACATTCGCGCGCACGCTTGCCCCGATGCTGCGTCATGACGATGTCATCTGGGTGCATGATTATCATCTCATTCCGCTCGCGTCGGAATTGCGCGCGCTTGGCGTGAAGAACCGCATCGGTTTCTTCCTGCATATTCCGTGGCCGGCGCCCGAGCTGCTGGTGATCCTGCCCAACCACGCGCGGCTCGCGGCCAATCTCGCGTGCTACGATCTCGTCGGATTCCAGACCAAGCAGTTCCTCGATAATTTCCTGCACTACATGCGCGAGGAAATGGGCATCGAGTCAGATCCGTGCGGACGCATCGAAGCGTTTGGACGGTCCACGCAGGTCGGCGTGTTCCCGATCTCGATCGACACGGAAGAATTCATCCGCTTCGCCAAAGAGCCGCTCTCGCCGACCAGCCGTCGGCTTGAGAAATCGCTTGAGGGAAAGATGCTGGCGCTCAGCGTCGACCGGCTCGATTATTCGAAAGGCATTCCCCAGCGCATCGAAGCTTTCGGGCGATTTCTTGAGCTTTATCCCGATTACCGGCATCAATTTTACGCGCTGCAAATCGCGCCAACCACGCGTGAGCAAATTCCCGAATATGCCGAAATCAATCGCGAGGTGGCGGAAGTCGCGGGACGCGTGAACGGGAAATTTGGCGACATCGACTGGGCGCCTATCCGCTACGTCAACCGGTCCATCGCGCGCTCTGCCCTGGCGGGCCTCTACCGTTGCGCGCGCATCGGCGTGGTGACGCCCTTGCGCGACGGGATGAACCTCGTCGCCAAGGAATTCGTCGCGGCGCAGAATGAAGAAAACCCCGGCGTTCTTGTACTTTCGCGCTTCGCTGGATCAGCGCGCGAATTGCGCGGCGCCATCATGGTCAATCCTTACGATACGGACGGCATGGCGCATGCGTTCAAGGCCGCCTTCGACATGCCTCTGGAAGAGCGGATCAGCCGGATCAAACCGATGATCCACTATCTCAAAGAGCACAATGTGCATCGCTGGTGCCGTGAATACCTTGAAGCTCTCACGGGCCAACGCGCCGTAGCGCAAATGCCTTCCGTAGCGTAGCCCCACGTGCGTTCGCGTTAACACTTGCGTCCGTTTTTTGCCGGGTATTCGCGATTAAAACGCAATCGCGTCATGCTGGCGTCAGGAAGCGCCATTAGATCTAGGGACAGCCACTCCATTCATGCATTTACGAGGAGAGCGCCTATGCTCATGAAAGAACTCATCAGCACCTGCTCGCACCCGTCTGTCGCCGAAGCCGGCGTTGTTTCGATCGGCCCCGCTTTTCTGTCGCGCGTCACGCGCGCTGGTAATCGTGAGAACATGAGCGTCGGCGCCTATGCCGCGCGCGCGGTGCGCCGCTTCCGCACGGAAGCCCGCGCCGCCGACTGGGAAGAGTTGCACGCGCTGTGCGCGGGCGAAGACATGCCGATCCTGCGCGGCCTCCACCACATCGTCGAACAGGCGATGGAAGAAGGCGGACATGAAGCAGAAGGCTGGCGCGCGTTTATCGCAGGCATGGAAAACGCGGCGCGCTGCGCGGCGTGAGATGAGTGCGCCCTTCTCCCGCACAGCGGGAGAAGGGCACATCAAGCATCTCACGCTTGTTTGCGTTCTTCGCCGGGCTGCTCGGCTTCAATCTGTTCGATAATCGCCGCGACGAATGCGTCGAGATCCTTGGGCGAGCGGCTGGTGATGATGTGCTCATCCACCACCACTTCGCGATCCACCCATTCGCCGCCAGCGTTTTCGATGTCGGTGCGCACCGAGGGCCATGATGTCAGGCAGCGGCCATCGACAGCGTCGGCCTCGACCAGCAGCCATGGCGCGTGACAAATGGCGGCGACGATCTTGCCTGCATCGATGAATTCCTGCACGAGCGCGACAGCGTCGTCGTTCATGCGCAGCACGTCCGGGTTCATCTGCCCGCCGGGAAGCACAAGCGCGTCATAATCCTCGATATCGACCGCGCCGATCTCGAGATCGACCGGGACCTTCTGGCCCCAGTTCTTTTCAAACCAGCCCTTGATCTCCGAGGCGCCTTCCGGCGCTGCGATATCGACCTTGGCGCCAGCGCCGCGAAGCTTGTTCAGCGGGACCATCAATTCCGATTGCTCGAACCCATCCGTCGCCATGATGAGTATTCGCGATTCCCGTATGCTCGGCATGGAACACTCCACCTGCTTGACCGCAGATAACGAGAGCGCCCGGAACTTGGTTGCGCCGCAATGCGCAGGAACTGCGCCGTAGGCGCGAGCGTTCGGATCAGGACAGTAAAGGAGACTACATGCGCAGCGTCCGTGTTCCGCTTTTAATGGCCGTCATCGCCGCCCTGCCCTGCTCCGCAATGGCGCAAACAGCGACGCCGCCTTCGACCGACCAGCAGCCGACCCTCTCAGACAAGCTCAATGCAACAGACGGCGTGATCGCCCCGCAGCCAAGCGGCGATGCGGATATGACGCAAAAGCCGCCCAGCGTCGGCGAGAAAATGCCTGTGATCCCGCCGCAAGCGGTTACGCCGCCCGGCGAAGCGCCCGGTGGCCCGACGCCTGACCCGAAATGATCAATAGGCGATCTTGTCGGTCTTGTTGCGCCAAAGCTCGAAAACCTTGCGCGCCTCATCAAGACTCACCTGCTCGGTGGGCAAGGCGCGCTTGAGCGGGTCCTTGGGCATTTCATCGTAGAGGAAGGCGTCGTCGAAGCCGATGGACGCCGCCTCGTCGCGCGTGTTGGCGTAGACGAGGCGACCGATGCGAGCCCAATAGGTCGCCGCGAGGCACATCGGGCACGGCTCGCAGCTCGAATAAAGCGTCGCGCCCTCCAGCGAGAAACTGCCGACCGCCTGGCAGGCGCGGCGGATCGCCGTCACCTCCGCGTGCGCAGTGGGGTCGAGCGCGGACGTCACCTCGTTCCAGCCCTCGGCGATGATCTTGCCGTCCTTCACGATGACGGCGCCGAACGGCCCGCCGAGATTCGCCTCCATGCGTTCCTTGGACAAAGCGACGGCGCGGCGGAGGAACTGACGGTCGAGAGCGGCGGGATCGTGCGTCATGAGCTTGTCCTGGTGAGAGCTTCGCGGGCGCGCAACAGCGCCGCCGCCATCGAGACGGCGATCACGGCGGGTTCTTTTCCATCGATCCCCTCGACGCCAACCGGGCAGACGAGCCGTTGGCGCGCGGCATCCGAAAGGTCGGCGTCGCGCATCCGGCTTTCAAACCGGGCGCGCTTCGTCGCCGAGCCTATGAGGCCGACAAAGGGGAAGTCCCGGTCGGCCAGCGCGCGCGACACGATGGCTAGATCGAGCGGGTGGGAATGGGTCATGACGAGGACGAAGGATTGATCCTCAAGCGCGTCGATCTCGGCGACAGGATCGACGGCGGCGCGCATTTCGACATTGCCGGGGACCAGCGACGGAAAGGCGTCGGGGCGCGAGTCGATCCAGCGAATGCGGAATGGCAACGGCGCCAGAGCCAGCACCAGGGCCCGCCCGACATGCCCGGCGCCGAACAGCGCGAGCGGCGTCATCGCCTCCGCACTCTCGCTTGCGGCGCGCTCAGCGACCGCGGCTGCATCAGCTGGCATGAACAGCTCGAAGCGCAGAGACATGCGCCCGCCGCAACACTGCGCGAGCTCGGGACCGAGCGGAAAATCGTGTGTGATAACGGGGGGATGGCCGGGCGCGAACAATGTGCGGGCCAGATGCAGCCCTTCCCATTCGAGCGCGCCGCCGCCGATCGTTCCGTAAAAATCGCCGCTCGCCAGCACGAGCATGGCGGCGCCAGCCTCACGCGGCGTCGAGCCTTGGGCGCGCTCAACCGTTACGAGAACCGCGCGCTCGCCCTTGTTGAGCAGTGAGGCCAGACGATTCAGCAGCATGGCGGCGCCGACGCCGAAGCGCCTTTCGCTTTAGTCGCTTCGTCCCTGCGCTTCACAAAATGATTCAGGGCGGACTTCATGTAACGATTCAACACTTGCGCGCGGCGCGCATCGCGTCGGCGGCCATCAACACACGCTCCGGAGTCGCGGGCGCATCAAGCGATACATGAACGCCGGGAGCCAGCCCGTGCAGCGCGTCGATGATGGCCGAGAAGACGCTGATGCCGAGCATGAGGGGGGGTTCGCCCACCGCCTTCGAGCGGTGGATCGTGTCCTCGCGGCTCGCGTTCGTAAACAGGTCAACGCGCAGATCGCGCGGCACGTCGGACGCGACAGGGATCTTGTATGTCGAGGGCGCATGGGTGAGCAGGCGCCCCTTCTCGTCATGCACCAGTTCCTCGGTCGTCAGCCATCCCATGCCCTGCGCGAAACCGCCCTCGATCTGGCCCATGTCGAGCGCCGGATTCAGCGATTTGCCGACGTCATGGAGGATGTCGACGCGCAGCACTTTCGTCTCGCCGGTGAGCGTGTCGATAGCGACTTCGGAACAGGACGCGCCGAACGCGAAATAGAGGAAGGGCCGGCCGGTCTTCTTGTTGCGGTCCCAATCGAGATGCGGCGTCTTGTAGAAACCGGCCTCCGACAATTGCACGCGCGCGATGCGGCAGCGCTTGGCGAGATCCTTGAACGAAACGGACTCATTGCCGCCGAACACGCGGCCTTCGCGGAAGGTCACCTCAGCGGGCGCAATATCCCACATCGCCCCGGCCACTTCGGCCATGCGGCCCCGGATCGCGCCGGCGGCGATGCGGGCCGCCATGCCGTTGAGGTCTGAGCCAGACGAGGCGGCCGTCGGCGAGGTGTTGGGGACTTTGGCCGTATTGGTCGCCGTGATGCGCACCCATTCGAGCGGCACCCCGAATTCCTCGGCCACGACCTGAGCCACCTTGGTGAACAGGCCCTGCCCCATCTCGGTGCCGCCATGGTTCAGATGGATCGAGCCGTCCTGATAGACATGGACCAGCGCGCCCGCCTGATTGAGCTGAACGAGCGTGAAGGAAATGCCGAACATCACCGGGGTGAGCGCGATGCCGCGGCGGACGATCGGATCAATCGCATTATGCGCCTCGATTTCGGCGCGCCGCGCACGGTAATCGGACGTGCGCTCGAGCTTGTCGAGCAGCGCCGGCAGAGTGTCGGTCTCGGTCACCTTCATGCCGTAGGGCGTGAGATCTCCGTCGGGGCGAAGCAGATTGGCCTTGCGAACATCGAGCGGATCGCGGCCGGTTTCATGCGCGATGGCGTCCATCACGCGCTCGATGGCGAGCATGCCCTGTGGGCCGCCGAAGCCGCGAAACGCCGTGTTGGAGGCGATGTCGGTGCGCAGCCGCCGCGTGCGGATCGCCACGCTCGGCGCGTAATAGGCATTGGCCGCATGGAACATGGCGCGGTCCACGACGCCCGGCGACAGGTCCGCCGAGCAGCCGCAATTGGCGTCGAGCTGCACGTCATAGGCGGTGAGCACGCCCTCCGCATCGAACCCCACCGACCAGTCGGCGCGGAAATCGTGGCGCTTGCCGGTCATGACGAAATCATCGTCGCGGTCGAGCCGGAACTTGCACGGATGCCCGGTGACATGGGCGCCGAGCGCCGCCACCGCGGCGACCTGAGCCGCCTGGCTCTCCTTGCCGCCAAAGCCGCCGCCCATGCGCCGCGTTTCCGCGACGATGAAAGAATCCGGGCAGCCGAGCACGCGCGCGCAAATGTGCTGGACCTCTGTCGGGTCCTGCGTCGAGGTGTGGACGAGCATGTCGCCCGCCTCACCCGGCACGGCGAAAGCCGCCTGGCCCTCAAGATAGAAATGCTCCTGCCCGCCGATCATCAGCCGGCCCTTGAGCGACTTCGGCGCGGAGGCGAGCGCTGCGGGCGTGTCGCCGCGACCGAAATCATAATCGGGCAGCACGATCTCGCCTCGTGCGGCGGCTTGCTCGATGGTGATGGCGGGGGTCTGTTCTTCCGTCTCGAATTTCGCCAGCGGCACTGCCCGGCGGGCCTCGTCGCGGGTGCGGGCGACGACGGCGAAAACGAGCTGGCCGCGGAACATGACATCCTTGTCGGCGATCAGCGGCTCGTCGTCGAATGTCGGCGCGACGTCGTTCTTGCCGGGAATGTCGGCGGCGGTCAGCACTGCGACAACGCCCGGCGCCTTGCGCACGGCGTCGAGATCGAGCGACAGGATGCGCCCGCGCGCGATGGGCGAGAGGCCCGGCGCAATATGCAGCGTGCCGGCTGGCTCGCGGATGTCATCGATATAGGTCGCAGCGCCGCGCACATGCAGGCGCGCGGAATCATGCGCGACGGGACGGCGCACGACGGCGAGGTTTTCCTCCGGAATCTCCGGCATCAGCGTCTCAGACATAAGCGCCCTCCCGCGGCGGGGCGACGCGTGTCGTGGAAACATCTGCCCCGCGCATTTCGATCAGCGCTTTCTTAAGGAGATTGCGCGCGACGAGGCTGCGGTATTGCGCGCTTGCGCGCTGGTCGGTGAGCGGCTGGAAGTCGAGCGCCAGCGCAGACATTGCGCCTTTCCAGGTCGCCTCGTCTTCAAGCCGTGCGCCGATGATGAAGCCCTCGGCATTGCGGGCGCGGGCCGGCGTGCCGGCCATGCCGCCATAGGCGATGCGCGCGGCGCCGATGCGCCCCTGCGCAATGTCGAAGCGGAAGGCGGCCAGGACGGCGGAAATATCCTCGTCGATGCGCTTCGACACTTTGTAAGCGCGGAAGGCCTGTCCGTCCTTCAGCTTCGGTACGATCACCGCGCGGACGAATTCGCCCAGCTGTCGATCCTGCTTGCGATAGGCGATGAAGAAATCTTCCAGCGGCACAACGCGGATCGTCTCGCGCTTCTGCAGGACGAGCGTGGCGCCCAGCGCAATCAGGCATGGCGCGAGATCGCCAATGGGCGAGCCATTCGCAATATTGCCGCCAATCGTGCCGGACGCGCGCACCTGCTTCGAGCCGAAGCGGCGCATGACTTCGCCGAGATCGGGATGCACAGCCGCCAGCACTGGTAACAATGCGGCATGCGTGGCGCCGGCGCCGATGCGCAACGTCTCGCCGCAATCCTCGACAGCATCGAGCCCGGCAACGCGGCCGAGCCAAATGACTTTTTGAATGTCCTGCAGGCCCTTGGTGATCCAGAGGCCGACATCCGTGGCGCCGCTGACGAGCGTCGCGTCGGGATGCGCTTCGTACAGCGCGCCGAGCGACGCGAGGTTGCCCGGCGCCGCAAAGAAGCGCGTGGCGTCTCCGACGAACACGTCGCCGCCTTGGTCCGCCAGACCCTGCCACAAGCCCAGCGGCGCAACGTCGTGCGCTGCAAGCGCCGCATCGATGATCGGGCGATAGCCGGTGCACCGGCAGAGATTGCCAGCGAGCTGGTCTTCCACCGCGCTGGCGTCGAGCCTGTCCGGCGCTGACTCATGTTGCGCGAAGAGGCTCATCACAATGCCCGGCGTGCAGAAGCCGCATTGCGAGCCGTGATGCGTGACAAGCGCCTCCTGCACCGGATGCAAATCCGCGCCCTGCGCCAGATCTTCGACGGTGATGAGCTCGGCGCCGTCGATCTGCCCGAGCAGAAGAATGCAGCTGTTGACCGGCGCGAAGGAGGTCGTCTCGCCGATGCGGCGCGCCAGCACCACGGTGCAGGCGCCGCAATCGCCTTCGTTGCAGCCCTCTTTCGTGCCAGTTGCGCCCGCTTCCGTGCGCAGCCAGTCCAGCAGGGTCAGGCGTGGCGAGAACCCGGACAGCGCAACCTCGCGCCCGCGAAAGCGGAAGCGGATCTCGCCCCTCGTCCCATCCATCGGCGCTGAGGCCTGCATGCGCTGCTCCTTGAAAAACAAGGCACAAGATTATGCGGCGGACGCCAACGCGCCAAGCTTAAAGCTTAGGCCTCACCAAACTCCGGTGTTTGGCATCGACAACCACGGCTCCTGCGGCGGCTTGGCCTCGCCTTTCTGCAGCAACTCAATGGAAATATTGTCGGGTGAGCGCACGAAAGCCATGTGGCCGTCGCGGGGCGGACGATTGATCGTCACGCCAGCATCCATGAGTTTCCGGCAGGTCTCGTAGATATCGTCCACGCGATAGGCGAGATGCCCAAAATTGCGCCCGCCGGTATAAGTCTCCGGATCCCAATTATAGGTCAGCTCGACCAGCGGGGCTTTCGTCTCGCGGGCGCGGGCCTCGTCTCCCGGCGCGGCCAGGAACACGAGCGTGAAGCGGCCCTTTTCGTTGTCGATCCGGCGCACTTCCTTCAGACCGAACTTGTTGCAGTAGAAATCGAGCGAGGCGTCGAGGTCGGTCACGCGGACCATGGTGTGCAGATATTCCACTGGAGCTCTCCCGAAAAAAGCTAAATCCAGCAGACATATAGGCCCGTTTTCACCCAGCGCCACATAAAGCGCGAGCCGCCGTCGCTGGCCAAAGCGCCGCCACATCTTTATGGGAATGGCTGCCGTTCAATTCGCCGAATCAGGGACGACAGATGACCGCCGCAATCAAAAGCCCGCTCACCGATTCCGAGCTGAAGCAAAAGGCGGCCCTAGCCTCCATTTTCGCCAGCGCCGTGCTCACGCTGGGCAAGCTCGCCGCGGGGCTTCTGTCGGGCTCGCTCGCGCTGCTCTCCGAAGCAGGACACGGGCTGCTCGACACGGGCGCCACCATCCTCACCTATTATGCGGTGCGCGCGGCCGACAAGCCTGCCGACGAGGAGCATCACTACGGCCACGGCAAGATTGAAGCCGTCGCCGCGCTGGCGGAAACCGGCCTGCTACTCGTCCTCGCGGTAGGTGTCACCTACGAGGCCGTGCACCGCTTGTTGGCGCCTGCGCGCGGGCAGGTCGATGCAACATGGCTCACTTTCGGCGTGCTGATCGTCTCCATCGTGGTGGATGTCGTGCGCTGGCGCTCGCTCAACGCTATCGCCAAGCGCACCAAGAGCGATGCGCTTGCAGCTGACGCGCTGCATTTCTCCAGCGATTTCGTCGCGTCGTTCCTGGTGCTGATCGGACTGGTCGCCACCCAATACGGCTTTGCGCAGGGCGACAATTTGGCCGCCATCGGCGTGGCCCTGTTCATCGCCATCGCCGGCTACCGGCTGGGGCGGCGCACCATCGACACGCTCGTCGACGCCGCGCCGGCGGGCCTCACCGAGCGCATGCGCCAGACAGTCGAAAAGATTCCGGGCGTCGTCGATATCGAGGTGCTGAAACTGCGGCCCGCCGGAGCGCAAGTGATGGGCGAACTCGCCGTCGCGGTGCCGCGCACCATGCCGCTGGAACAAGTGTTTCACCTGAAGCAGGAATTGCTGGCTGCGGTGGCGAAGGAAATGCCTGAGGTGGAACTCAGCGTCGCCGCGAACCCGCGCGCGCTCGATGACGAAAGCCTTGTCGAACGCGTGCTTCTGATCGCCGCACGCCGCCGCCACGCCGTGCATCACATCACCATCCAGCATATCGCGGGCAAGATTTCGATCAGCCTCGATCTCGAACTCCATGCGCAGATGCCGCACGGCGAGGCGCATGATATCGCCACCGCGCTTGAGGAGGCGATCTCGGCAGAAGTCGGTGCTGATGTCGAGATTGAAACGCACATCGAACCACTTGAGGCGGAAGAGCTCGCGGGCGAAGATCTCAACGCCGAAGGCACGGCGGAGATCAAGCGCGTGCTGATCGAGGGCGCGGACGCGGGCGGCATCGTGAAGGATGTGCATTTCGTGCGCGCACGCCAGACCTCGTCGGGCCTCGTCGTGAATTATCACTGCCGTGTCGATCCGATGCTCACCGTGAATGAAGTGCATGAAGCTGTCGATCACCTCGATCGTCATCTGCGTGCGCGGATGGAGGGCGTGGTGCGTGTCGTCGGCCACGCCGATCCGCTGGCGAGATAGGCTGAAATGTTCTGGCGCCTTATCACCTCGCGACGGTTTGCGCCTCTTTTCGTCAGCCAGTTCTTCTCCGCCTTCAACGATAATTTCGTCCGCAACATGCTCGTGCTGCTGATCCTGTTCAGGCTCGGCGACGAACATGCAGGTCCGCGTGTGACGCTGGCGATTGGACTTTTCATGCTGCCGTCGATCTTTCTGTCGGCGCTTGGCGGCGAATGGGCCGATGCGCATGACAAGGCGCTGATCGCGCGGCGCCTGAAGTTCGCGGAAATCTTCGTTCAGATGATCGCGGCTGCGGGTTTCGCGCTCGCCTCGCTCCCGATGCTTTATGCGGCGCTTGTCGGCCTGGGAATCATCGCAGCGCTGTTCACGCCGGTGAAATATGGAATCCTGCCAGATCATCTCGCGCGCGAAGAACTCCCTGCGGGCAATGCGCTGGTTGAAGGCGCCACTTTCGTCGCGATCCTTTGCGGCATCATGTTCGGCGGCTATGCCGCGAGCCACGAGCGCTCCAGCATTGGGGTAGCCATGCAATTGATGGCGATCGCGGGGCTCTGCTACGGCGCAAGCCTTTTCATCCCGCCGACGCGTACCGGCGCGCCTGGCCTGCGCGCCGATCCCAACATTTTTCGCTCGACGTGGCATTGCGTTGCTGAGCTCAAGGTGGATGCCCGCATCTGGAGCGGCGCGCAGGCGGTCAGCTGGTTCTGGCTGGTCGGCGCAGTCTCGCTCTCGCTCGTGCCGGTGCTGATCAAGCAGCGCATCGGCGGTGGGCTCGATGTCGAGACCGCTGTCAGTGCGCTCTTCGCGGTCGGCATCGCGATCGGGTCGCTACTCGCGGCCATCATCGCGCGGGGCCGGATCTGGCTCACTCCCATTCCGGTTTCCGCCGTTCTGATGGCGGTTTTCCTGCTCGATCTCGGTTTCGCGACGATGGGTTTGCCCAGAACTGGCGTCACCATTTCGCTTGGCGCATTTCTGGAAAGCGGCCCCGGTCTGCGGATCGCGCTCGACATAACGGGGCTCGCGGCCGCGGCGGGATTGTTCGTCGTGCCCGCCTTTGCGGCCGTGCAGGCCTGGGCCAACGAGGCGCGGCGCGCACGCGTCATCGCGGGCGTCAACATCGTAAGCTCGCTTTACATGGTCGGGGCGACCTTGCTCACAGCCATCCTGCAATCTCCGCTTGCGGGCTTGAGCGAGCCAAAGCTGCTGATCCTGCTCGGCTGCCTGAATCTGGGTGCGGCGATATATTTCTGGGCTAAGTTTACTACCAAACATTGAGGCGGGCTTGCGAGATGCTATGCTTCTTTCCCCTCAGTCGCGTTTCGGTTGGACATAAAACATGCGCACAGATACTGCCCAGCCGGTTCGCCTGTCCGACTATCGCGCGCCTGATTTTCTCATCGACAAAGCTCACCTGGACGTAAGCCTGTCGGGCGCGCAGACCCGCGTGGAAGCGCGATTGGAGATGCGCCGCAATCCGAAGGGGCGCGCGGATGCGCCCCTGGTGCTCGATGGGGACGAGTTGAACGTTCTTTCCGTCTCGCTCGATGACAAGCAGATTTCGCTCGCCGATTGCGCGCGCCCAGAGCGGCTGACCATCGCCAAGGTCCCTGCTGCGTTCACGCTCTGCACGGTGACGCAACTTGATCCGGCGGCGAACACCAAACTGATGGGCCTCTATCGTTCCGGCAGCGCCTATTGCACGCAATGCGAGGCCGAAGGTTTTCGTCGCATTACTTACTTCCTCGATCGCCCCGACGTGCTGGCTGTTTACACCACCCGGATCGAAGGCGACGTCAACGAAGCGCCGGTGCTGCTCGGCAATGGCAATCTCGTCGAACAGGGCGCCATCGCAGGCACATCCCGGCATTACGCGATCTGGCATGATCCGTGGCCCAAGCCCGCCTATCTCTTCGCGCTGGTCGGCGGCGATCTGGCGTTGGTCGAAGATGAATTCAGGACGCAGTCCGGTCGTCGCGTTACGCTCGGCGTTTACGTCGAGCACGGCAAGGAAGCGCGCGCGGGCTATGCGATGGATGCGCTCAAGCGCTCAATGAAATGGGACGAGGACGCCTTCGGCCGCGAATATGATCTCGACGTGTTTAACATCGTCGCCGTGTCCGACTTCAACATGGGGGCGATGGAGAACAAGGGCCTCAATGTCTTCAACGACAAATATGTGCTCGCCCTGCCCCAGACCGCGACCGACACGGATTACGCGCATATCGAAGGCGTGATCGCGCATGAATATTTCCACAACTGGACCGGCAATCGCATCACCTGCCGCGAATGGTTCCAGCTCTGCCTGAAGGAAGGCCTCACTGTCTTCCGAGATCAGGAGTTTTCATCCGACCAGCGCTCGCGTCCCGTAAAGCGCATCATGGACGTGCGCACGTTGCGCGCCGCGCAATTCCCGGAAGACGCAGGCCCGCTCGCGCATAATGTGCGGCCCGAGACCTATCTCGAGATCAACAACTTCTACACGCCGACTGTTTATGAGAAAGGCGCGGAAATCATCCGTATGCTGAAACTCATCATCGGCGACGACGCGTTTCGCCGAGGCATGGATCTCTACTTCGCGCGTTGCGATGGGACGGCGGCGGTGGTGGAGGATTTTCTCGCGTGTTTCGCGGAAAGCTCAGGCCGCGACCTCACGCAATTCAAGCGCTGGTACACACAAGCCGGCACGCCTCGCGTCATCGTTCAGGCAAGCTATGACGAGAGCGCCAAAACGCTGGCGCTCGACATTTCACAATCGACGGCGCCGACCAGCGGACAGCCGGACAAGCAGCCGGTGATCATTCCGATCGCACTCGGACTCATCGACGAAAATGGTGGCGCTTTCGCGCTGAAGTCGCGGGACGCCAGCACACAGGAAGCAGCACGCGGCGTGTTCGAACTCGCGGACGCCTCGCGCCGCATCGTGTTCGAGGACATCGACCGGCGGCCTGTCCCGAGCCTGCTGCGAGGCTTCTCGGCGCCAGTCAATCTCGACACGAGTCTGTCGGACGACGACCTGCTGGTGCTGCTCGCGCATGACAGCGACATGTTCAATCGATGGCAGGCGGCGCAGACCTGCGCGACGCGGTGGATGCTGCGCGCCGTGGAGTCGATCCGCAACGGCGGCACCCCGGGCGACGCGACGAAACTCGCCGGCGCGCTCGACGCGGTGCTGGCGCGATACAAAACCGACCCGGCGTTCACCGCGCAAGCCGTGATCCTGCCGAGCGAAGCCGATCTCGCCCGCGACATCGGCCAGAATGTCGATCCCGACGCCATCTATTATGCGCGCAAGATCCTGCGCAGCCAGATCGGCCTCGCGCTCGCGACGCGCTTGCGACAAGTGTATGACGCGCTCGCGCCCTCTGGCGCCTATTCGCCGGATTCTACCAGCGCCGGACGACGCGCGTTACGCAATGCGGCGCTCGATCTGATCGCCGCTGGCTCGCCAAGCGCCGGTACGACGCTCGCCTCCACGCAATTCCGCAGCGCCAACAACATGACCGATCAGATCGGCGCACTCGCCGTGCTGTCGCATCTGCCCGGCGAAGCGCGCGAGACGGCGCTCGACTCCTTCTTCCGCGCGCAT
>JANXTB010000328.1 GCA_025356415.1 Hyphomicrobiales bacterium | reverse complement strand
GGGTCGGAGAATTCCGTCACCGCCTCGAAGGGCACGAGCAGCCGTTCCGGCACGTTGCGGAACGACAGGCCGACCTCGAAGCCGGTTTCGGAGACCGCGAGGTCCCAGAACTGGTGCTGGAGGATGATCGTCATCACATCCGGATATTGCTGGCGCATGGCGGTGGACAGCCGAACGCCGGGCGCACCGGTGCGGAACGTGATGTAGAAGTGATGCTCGCCGGGAAGACCTTCCTTGGCGACCTCATTCAGTACACGGCGGACAACGCCACGAAGCGCGTCCTGGATGAGCAGATCGTAGCGAATGAGATCGTTGGCCATTCAAAATTCCGACGCGAAATGAAGTGGAGGCTTCTGTTGCCAGGCGCCTCCGAGCCCCGCCTGAAAGTGCTACCCCTCAGGACTTATTTCCCAGTGAGGGCGCTGCTTACGCGGCGACCGCAACCGGAGCATAGTTGTCATTGGCAACTATAAGGTTTGACCCGATAACGGCGGTATCATGCCGAGCGAAAGAGCACCCTTTACACCCCCGTCGAACCTATTTCGCCCCCGCCACAACCAGCCTTTTGAGACTGGCTCTGGTGGAGGCGCCGGGTACCGCCCCCGGGTCCGGATAGCTTATTACGGAGTCCATTTATCGCCATAGACCGCCTTGCGGCGGCAAATCGAATATAGGGACTTCCACCGCCGCCGGAAAGGGGCGCGGCTTATCCAAAGCCCTTTTTCTCCAATGATAAGGGCTGGCCTTTCGGGAAGGACCTCCCCGGAGTAGGTTCGCTCCGCTCGCAATGACGGTGAGAGATCTGAGGACCATGCGCCAATACCAAGACCTTCTCCGCCGCATCCTCGCCGAGGGCGTGACCAAGGCTGACCGCACCGGCACCGGCACGAAATCCGTGTTCGGCCACCAGATGCGATTCGACCTCGCGGAGGGCTTTCCGCTGGTCACGACGAAGAAGCTGCATCTGAAATCCATCATCCATGAATTGCTGTGGTTCCTGGCCGGTGACACGAACGTCGCCTACCTGAAGGAAAACGGCGTCTCGATCTGGGATGAATGGGCGGACGCCAACGGCGATCTCGGCCCCGTCTACGGCAAGCAATGGCGCTCGTGGGCGACGCCCGACGGCTCGACGCGCGACCAGATTTCCTGGGTGATCGACGAGATCAAGCGCAATCCGGATTCGCGCCGCCTTGTAGTGTCGGCCTGGAACGTCGCCGATCTCGACAAGATGAAGCTCGCGCCCTGCCATTGCCTGTTCCAGTTCTATGTCGCCGACGGCAAGCTCTCGTGCCAGCTCTACCAGCGCTCGGCGGATGTGTTCCTCGGCGTGCCGTTCAACATTGCGAGCTATGCGTTGCTTACCCACATGGTCGCGCAGGCGACGGGGCTTGGCGTTGGCGATTTCGTGCACACGTTCGGCGATGCGCACCTTTATTTGAACCATCTCGAGCAGACGGAGCTACTGCTGACGCGCGAGCCGCGGCCCTTGCCGAAGCTCGTGCTCGATCCTTCCGTGACGTCGATCTTCGACTTCCGTTTTGATCACATCGCGATTGAGGGATACGATCCCCATCCAGCCATCCGCGCGCCGGTGGCCGTGTAAGAAGGACTTTTGATGTCCGTCCAGCCGCTCGTTCGCGCCGCGCGCGAAGAGGATTGCGCGATCATCTTCGAGATGGTTCGCGAGCTTGCCGAATATGAGCGCCTGAGCAGCGAAGTAGCGGCCGACGCAGACATGCTGCGCGACGCGCTGTTCGCGCCGACGCCGCGCGTGTTCTGCGACATGGTGGAAGGCGCGGGCGACAGCGTCGCGGGTTTCGCGCTGTGGTTCTACACATTCTCCACGTTTCGTGGCCGCCACGGCGTATATGTCGAAGACATTTACGTCAGGCCGAGGTTTCGTGGCCATGGGTTTGGCCGCGCCATGCTCGCCCATGCGGCGCGGCGTTGCGTGGCGGAGAACTGCGCGCGGCTCGAATGGTCGGTGCTCGACTGGAACGAGCCGGCGCTCGGCTTCTATAGCGCGCAAGGGGCGCAGATGCTTGATGACTGGACGATGTGCCGGCTGAGTGGCGAGTCGCTTTGGCGCCTCGCGGACAAATCACTGTGATCGCGCTCCCGCTCGTTCACATCGTCGCCGTCGCCCGCAACGGCGTGATCGGCGGCGACAATCGCCTGTTGTGGCGGCTGAAGGGCGACATGCTCCACTTCAGGCGCTGCACCATGGGCCGTCCGATGATCATGGGCCGCAAGACGTTCGACTCTATCGGCAAGGCGCTTCCGGGCCGCGAGACCATCGTGCTGACGCGCGAGGCGGGCTTCCTGCGCGAGGGCGTGCTCATTGCGCATGACCTTGAAGCAGCTTTGCAATTTGCCGCCGAGGCCGCCGAACGGCTCGGAGCGAACGAGATCGCCGTGGTCGGCGGCGGCGAGATTTATCGCCAGACGCTGGAGCGTGCGGCGAAGATCGAGCTGACCGAAGTGGACCTTGAACCCGAGGGCGACGCCTATTACCCCAGGCCCGATCCCCAGGTCTGGCGCGAGACGCACCGCGAGCCGCAACGTGCTAATGTGGAAGCCGGAGACGAGGCCGACTACGCCTTCGTCACTTACGAGCGGATCACAAACGGGCGAGCTCGTTGAAATGCCGCCTGCCTGTGCTTAGCTGAACAGGATCGCGCGACTGCGGCGAAACCGCGCAAGCGCGCCTTGCAAGAGAGACTGCTCTCGGAGGAGATGAATTTCATGCCGTGGAACAATCAGACCGGCGGCGGTCCCTGGAAACCCGGCCCGCGTGGGCCCTGGGGGCAGGGTCCTACCGGCGGCAACGGGGGCGGCGGCGCTCCTCCCGATCTTGAAGAACTTCTGCGGCGCAGCCAAGACCGGCTCCGTCAGGCGATGCCGGGCGGTTTCTCCGGCGGGCGCAGCATCGTCATTTTCGGACTTGCGGCGGTCGGCCTCTGGCTGGCGAGCGGTTTCTACACGGTCGGCCCGAATGAGGTCGGCCTCAACATGGTCTTCAACAAATATGAAAAGAAGACCACGTCCGGCCTGAACTACAATTGGCCGACGCCGATCGGCTCGGTGAACAAGCTGCAGGTGACCGATCGTAACTCGATCGAGGTCGGCTTCTCGACGCGTGAAGACACACGTCGCGGCGGCAACATCCAGACGCAGATCGAAGTGCCGGAAGAAAGCCTCATGCTCACCGGCGACGAGAACATCGCCGACGTGAAGTTCCGCGTCATCTGGCAGATCGATCCGGTGCGTCCGGAAGACTTCGCCTTCAACGTGCGCGAGCCGCGCGAGACCGTGAAAGCGGTCGCGGAAAGCGTGATGCGCGAGATCGTCGGACGCACGCCGATCCAGCGCATTCTCACCGCAGAACGCAAGGTCATCGAACCCGCCGCGCAGGAGCTGACGCAAAAGGTCCTGAACGATTACAAGGCCGGCGTGCTCATCCTTCAGGTGCAATTGCTGTCTGTCGATCCGCCCGAGCAGGTCGTCGCGGCGTTCCGCGATGTGACTGCGGCGCAGCAGGATCAGGACCGCCTGCGAAACGAAGCCGAGGCTTACGCCAACCGCGTCGTGCCAGAAGCGCGCGGCGACGCGGCGCGCATCGTGCAGGAATCGGAAGGCTATCGCGAGCAGACCGTGAATGAAGCCAAGGGCCAGACGGCGCGCTTCAATCAGGTCTTGAAGCAATACACTTTGGCGCCCGACGTGACGCGCGAGCGCATCTATCTTGAAACAATGGAACGCGTGTTCGGCGGCATGAACAAGGTGATCGTCGACCAGAACAGCGGCGGGCAGGGCGTCGTGCCTTATCTGCCGTTGCAGGGTCTTGGAACGCCGGCGCCGCAACCGCCGCAGCCGGCGCAAGGAGCCGTCCGATGAGAAACAATTTTGGCGTCCTCATCGCCGTCGCGCTCGTCGTCATCATTGCGGTGCTCGGCTCGGCGTCTCTCTACACGGTCGGCCAGAACCAGCAGGCGCTTGTCCTGCGGCTCGGCGAGGCCATCCCCGGCAAGGCGCTCGTCACCGCGCCGGGATTGCACGCGAAGGTTCCGTTCATCGAGACAGTAACGTTGCTCGATCGCCGGATCCTCGATCTCGAAACCCCGAAGCAGGAAGTTCTCGCCTCCGACAACAACCGCATCGAGGTCGACGCCTTCCTGCGCTACCGCATCGTCGATGCGCTGCGCTTCTACCAGACGGTGGGGACCATCCAGCGGGCGAACAACCAGCTGGGCTCCGTGCTGTCGTCTGCGCTGCGCCGCGTGCTCGGCGAAGCGACGATGGTGCAGATCATCCGCGAGGGTCGCTCGACCCTCATGGTGTCGATCCGCGACCTGGTGAACACCGAAGCCACGCGTCTCGGCGTCGAGGTGATCGATGTGCGCATTCGTCGCGCCGACCTGCCCAAGCAGATCTCGGACCGGGTTTTCGACCGAATGCGTACGGAACGCGCCCGCGAAGCGGCTGAATTCCGGGCTCAAGGTTCCGAAACGGCGCAGCGCATTCGCGCCAAGGCCGACCGCGATGTGGTCGTTCTGCGCGCCGACGCTCAACGCCAAGCTGACCAGACGCGAGGCGAGGGCGATAGCGAACGAAACCGCATTTTCGCCGAGGCTTACAATCAGGACCCTAATTTCTTCTCATTTTACAGGTCCATGCAAGCTTACGAGACGGGCTTGAAATCAGGCGACACCCGCATGATCCTCAGCCCGACCTCGGACTTCTTCCGCTTCTTCGGCCAGCCGAGCGGCGTTCGTCCGCAAGGCCAGTCTGGTGGAAACGGCGGCGGCGTCTCCGAGACGCCACGCACCGGCCCGCAGGCTGCGGCGAAGTCGACCGCCAAGGCAGACTAGGCGGATCGTAAAAGGCGCTTAAATTAGTGACGGGCGTGCGCGCCCGTCACAACCTTTGAAAGTTCGTGTTCTGACTCGCTGTTTTCGATATGGGCCATATCGCCCGCCACTGGAGAAAGCCCTTATGGGTGTCCGCATGTTGATCCCTTCCACGTCTCTCATGCGCCCCGCTGTGGCGGCGCTGGCCTTGTGCCTGGCCATCCAGCCGCTCGCGCCCGTGATGGCGCAGGCCCGCTCCGCGCCGGAATCTTTCGCCGATCTCGCCGAGAATGTGAGCTCAGCTGTCGTCAACATCTCCGCCGCGCAGACGGTGGAAGACAAGCGCGTCGGCGTGCCGAACCTGCCGCCGGGCACGCCCTTCGACGATCTGTTTGAAGAATTCTTCCGCCGCCGTCAGGGGCAGGGCGGGGGTGCCGAGGAAGGTCAACGTCCCGCGCCGCGCCAGCAGCAGCGCCGCTCATCGTCGCTGGGCTCGGGCTTCGTGATCGATTCTTCGGGCATCGTGATCACCAACAATCACGTCATCGCCGACGCCAATGAAATTACGGTCATCTTCACCGATGGCCAGAAGCTGAAGGCGGAAGTCATCGGCAAGGACGCCAAGGTGGACGTCGCGGTTCTGCGCGTGAAGCCCGACAAGCCGCTCAAGGCGGTGAAGTTCGGCGACAGCGAAAAGATGCGCGTCGGCCAGTGGGTGATGGCGGTCGGCAATCCGTTCGGCCTCGGCGGCACGGTCACTGCGGGCATCGTTTCGGCGCGCAATCGCAACATCGATAGCGGTCCCTACGACAATTACATTCAGACCGACGCCTCCATCAACAAGGGCAATTCGGGCGGTCCGCTGTTCAACATGGATGGCGAAGTGATCGGCATCAACACGGCGATCCTGTCGCCGTCGGGCGGCTCGGTCGGCATTGGTTTCGCCACGCCCTCAGCCACTGTCGAGCCGATCATCGCGCAGCTGATGCAGTTCGGCGAAACACGCCGCGGCTGGCTTGGCGTGCGTATCCAGAATGTCGACGACGCGATTGCTGAATCGCTGAAGCTCGGCTCGGTGCGCGGCGCGCTCATCGCCGTCGTCGATGAAAAGGGCCCCGGCAAGCCGGCTGGCCTGAAAGCCGGCGACGTGATCCTGACCTTCGACGGCAAGGACGTGAAGGAATCGCGCGATCTGCCGAAGCTTGTCGCCGCCGCGCCTGTCGGCAAGGAAGTCGACATCGTCGTGAT
This sequence comes from Hyphomicrobiales bacterium, assembly GCA_025356415.1. Lineage (GTDB taxonomy): Bacteria > Pseudomonadota > Alphaproteobacteria > Rhizobiales > Beijerinckiaceae > Terripilifer. The sequence goes on along the minus strand of JANXTB010000328.1, from coordinate 1,391 downwards.
GCGCGACGGCAAGCAGACCCCGTTGAAGGTCGTGCTTGGCCGCCTCGAGGACGGTGAAAAGCAGGCGTCGCTCGACAAGAAGTCCATGACGGACGAGTCGAAGCCCGGCCGCTCGGTCGTGCAGAAGGCGCTCGGCATGGAATTCGCCTCGCTGGACGCCGATGCGCGCAAGAAGTTCTCCATCAAGGAGAGCGTCAAGGGCGTGGTCGTTACAAGCGTGGATGCGGATTCGCCCGCGTCCGAGAAGCGTATCGTGCCCGGCGATACGATCGTCGAGATCAACCAGGAGCCGGTGAGCAAGCCCGCAGATATCGCGGCGCGCACCAAGGCGCTGAAAGATCAGGGCCGCAAGAGCGCGCTGCTGCTGGTCGCAAATGCGGCTGGCGATGTGCGTTTCGTGGCGCTGAATCTCGACTAACCGGCCTTGCCGGGTCGATCTTCTCGACGCAAAATACGGCGCGGCATTTCTGCCGCGCCTTTTTTTTGATTATTTGAGGAAGACATGACCGGGACATTCAACGATGGCGCCGCCTACGAGCGCTTGATGGGCCGTTGGAGCCGCAAGATCGGGCACCTCCTTCTTGATTGGCTGGACGTGGCGCCAGGGCTCGACTGGCTGGATGTCGGCTGCGGGAACGGGGCTTTTACCGAAGAGGTCATCGCACGTTGCAAGCCGCACGCAATCACCGGCATCGATCCGTCTGACGGGCAGCTCGCTTTCGCGCGCAGCCGCGCCGAGGGCGCTTCGGCGACCTACATCGTCGGCAATGCGATGAAGCTTCCCTTCGCGGACGCCAGTTTCGATGTCTCCGTCATGCCGCTTGTGATCGCCTTTGTGCCGGACCCGCTGGCCGGCGTGCGGGAAATGAAGCGCACGACCCGCAAGGGCGGGATCGTCGCCGCCTATATGTGGGATTTCACCGTCAGCTCGCGGCCCGGAGCGGTGATCACCGACACGCTGAAAAAAATGGGCGTGCCGCCGGACTACCCGCCGCGCATCGACGCCGCGCGTCAGGACAAGATGCGCGAGATCTGGACGGAAGCGGGCCTCGTCGATGTCGAGACGCGCGAGTTGCGCATCATGACGGAGTTTCCGAGCTTCGAGGATTTCTGGTCGTCCAACACATTGCCCGTCGGCCCTCTGGGGATGTTCGTCAGCAAGCTCGATGACGAGAAGCGCAACGAGTTGAAGAGAGAGGTCCGCGCCGCCTTGCCGGGATCAGCGGACGGGCCCGTGGCGATCCCCGCCTGGGCGAACGCCGTGAAGGGGCGTGTGGTTTAAGTTTCGTCATTGCGAGCGAAGCGAAGCAATCCAGCCCCGAGTCGTTGAGCGTGAGCGCATAGTCTGCGTCGCGACTTTGCAGAGGCCTCACGCGAGGCCTCTGGATTGC
>JANXTB010000323.1 GCA_025356415.1 Hyphomicrobiales bacterium | reverse complement strand
AGATTGCCGAGCGGCGTCGCCAGGTTGAAATAGGACATCAGCGCGACGCTCAGCACCGAGCCCGACATCGCCCCGCCCGGCACGTGCAGCGCCTGGAAGGCGAGACCGCCCGCCGCAGCCACGGCCAGCGTGGCCGCCTGTCCCGCGGGCGAGGTCCAGCGCGAGCCGCTTTCCCTCGAATCATCCGGCGGGCGGCTCTGCGTCATCGGGTTTGCGGCTCCGGCTGTTCTGGGGACGTTGCCTTAAAGCATCTGCACGCCCGCGCCGCAACACGGTCGCAAGCCTTGATCTGGAAGCGTGGATTTGGCGAGCGCGGCGCCTTAGACTGGGCGCATGACAATGCCGGAGCCGCCATGATCGCCGGATGGGCCGCCGTACTGACCGCGCTGTTCTATCTCTGCGCGCTCTTCGCCGTCGCCCATTACGGCGACACGCAACCGCGCCTCTTCAAGGGGCCGCGGAGCCGTCCGTTCATCTATGCGATGACGCTGGGCGTCTATTGCACATCATGGACATTCTTCGGGTCGGTCGGCTTCGCCTCCGAAAAGGGGCTGGAATTCCTGCCGATCTATATTGGCCCGATCCTGGTCGTCGGCCTCGGCTATCGCTTCATCCAGCGCATCGTCCGCCTGTCGAAAGCTCAGAACATCACGTCGGTGGCGGATTTCGTCGCGTCGCGATTCGGCAAGTCGCAGGCGGTGGCGGGCGTCGTCGCGCTGATCGCCGTGGTCGGCGCTGTGCCCTATGTCGCCCTGCAGCTGAAGGCGATCTCGGCCTCGCTGACCACCGTGCTGGTGTCGCTCGACGTGAAGCACATGGTGGTGCTGTCGCCGGGCGCGGGCACGATGGCCATTCTGGTCACGCTGCTGCTCGCGGGCTTCGCCATGGCGTTCGGCACACGCCATATCGACGCCACCGAACATCAGGACGGCCTGATGATGGCGGTGGCGGCGGAATCCGTCGTGAAGCTTCTCGCCTTCGTCACGGTGGGCGCCTATGTCGTCTGGTTCATGTTCGATGGTTTTTCGGATCTCGCGCAACGCGCCGAGGCCTATCCGAAACTGAGCGCGATTCTCGCCGATCCGCCCGACCTCGATATCGTGCTCACAAACACATTGCTCTCGGCCTGCTGCATCGTGCTGCTGCCGCGACAGTTCCACGTCATGGTGGTCGAGAACCGCGACGAGCGCGACGTCGCCAAGGCTGCGTGGATTTTTCCGCTCTATCTCATCGCCATCAATATTTTTGTCCTGCCGCTCGCCATCGCCGGGCACCTGCTGTTTCCCGCCGGCGCCATCAACCGCGACATGACAGTGCTGGCGTTGCCGCTCGTCGACCAGGCGAGCGTCGTCGCGCTGATCGGCCTTGTCGGCGGTCTGTCGGCGGCGACCGCCATGGTGGTGGTGGCCAGCGTCGCGCTGTCGATCATGATCTCCAACGACCTCATCGTGCCGACCCTGCTGCGCAACCAGAACATTCGCGCGTGGATCGAGGCGCGCGACCTCGGCGCATTGATCCTCGTGGTCCGGCGCGTGTCGATCCTGCTGCTTCTGCTGCTGGCCTATGGCTATTTCCGTTTCGCGGGTGAAGCGCAACTTGTGCAGATGGGGCTGTTGTCCTTCGCGGCGATTGCGCAGATCGCGCCATCCTTCGTGGGCGGACTCGTGTGGCGGCGCGCCAATGCGCGCGGCGCCATGGCGGGCATGATGATCGGCCTCGGCGTCTGGGCCTACACGCTGCTGCTCCCGTCGCTCGACACGCATTACATTTCGATTGACGCGCTCGTCGCAAACGGGCCGCTCGGCCTGTCCTATCTGCGGCCCACCAGTCTGTTTGGCTTGCAGATGACGCCGCTGGTGCATGGCACGTTATGGAGCCTGTCGCTCAACATTCTCGCCTTCGTGGGCTTTTCGCTGACGCGCCACCCGACCTCGATCGAGCGGCTGCAGGCGCAGAACTTCATCGGGTCGAGCAATTCTCCGCTGGCGCCCTCGTTCCGCATCTGGGGCGGCGGCGTCACCGCGCGCGAACTCGAGGCGACAGTCGGCCGCTATCTCGGCGTCGAACACACGCGCCGCGCTTTCGATGCGTTCATGACGTCGCGCGGCATGACGTTCACGCAAACACTGGAAGCCGATATTCACCTGCTGCGCTTTGCCGAGCATCTGCTCGCCTCGGCGATCGGCGGCGCCTCGTCGCGGCTCGTGCTGTCGATCCTGCTGCGCCGGCGCAACGTGTCGCGCGGCGCGGCGCTGCGCCTCATCGACGATGCGGCGACCACGCTGCAGCAGAACCGCGACATGCTGCAATACGCGCTCGATTTTGCGCGTCAGGGCATTACCGTTTGCGACAGCGACTTGCGTCTCATCTGCTGGAACCGCGAATTCGGCGAGATCTTCGATCTGCCGGCGGACAAGCTGCGAATGGGGACCGGACTCGAGGAAATCGTGCGCTTCAACGCCGAGCGCGGTTTCTACGGCGATGGGTCGGTCGACGAATTTGTTTCCGCGCGTCTCGAAAATCTCGTCAGCGAGAGCGAGCCTTTCCGCCTGCGGCTTTACACGCCGGTGAATTGCGTGATCGAAATTCGCTCAGCCCGCCTGCCCGACGGCGGCATCGTGACGACCTACACGGATGTCACCGAGGCCGTGGCCGCCGAAGAAGCGCTGGAGCGCACCAACGAAACGCTGGAACAACGCGTGCGCGAGCGCACCGAGCAGCTGATCCGGCTGAATGACGAACTGGCGCGCGCCAAGGTCGAAGCCGACGACGCCAACGTGTCGAAGACGCGCTTTCTGGCGGCGGCGAGCCACGACATCCTGCAGCCGCTCAACGCCGCGCGCCTCTATGCGACATCGCTGCTCGAACGCATGGGCGAACACGCCGACGAGAAAGGCGCGCAGGAGCGTACGCTGGCGCGAAATGTCGACGCCGCGCTGGAATCAGTCGAAGAAATCCTGACCGCGCTGCTCGACATGTCTCGTCTCGATTCCGGCGCGATGAAAGCGGAATTGTCGAACTTCCGCATCGAAGACATTCTGCGTCCGTTACGCCTGGAGTTCGGGCCGCAGGCGAAAGAGCGCGGGTTGAAGCTGACCTTCGTGCCCTGCTCGGCCACCGTGCGCTCCGACCGCCGCCTGCTGCGGCGCCTTCTGCAAAACCTCGTGTCCAATGCGATCAAATACACGCCAAAGGGCCGTGTGCTCGTCGGCTGCCGCCGCATGGGCGACAACATCCGCGTCGAAGTCTGGGACACGGGCCTTGGCATTCCGCTGGAAAAACAGAAGAGCGTGTTCCGCGAATTCGAGCGTCTGGCCAATGCCGCGAAAACGGCGCCGGGGCTGGGCCTCGGCCTGTCAATCGTCGAGCGTTTGAGCAAGGTCCTGAACCATAAGATCCGACTCGCCTCAACGCCCGGCAAGGGCTCGCTCTTCTCTGTCGAACTCCCGATGGCGGCTGCGCAGCCGATCAATCTGGAAGCGCCAGAAGCGCCCGTCGCGCATCAGCCGCTGGCCGGACTTGTCGTGCTCGCCATCGACAACGAGCCGCGCATTCTGGAAGGCATGAAATCGCTGTTGACAGGCTGGGGCTGCCGCGTCGTCGTCGCGGGCAGCGAGCGGGAAGCAGGCGCCGCGCTGGCGCAGCTCGGCATCCTGCCTGATGTTTTGATCGCCGATTATCATCTCGATGAAACCAACGGGCTCGCGCTGATCCCGACTTTGCGCCGCAAGATCGGCTCGCATCTTCCCGCCATTCTCATCACGGCGGATCGCACGCCCGATGTGCGCGACCGCGCCGCCGCGCTCGACATTCGCGTGCTCAACAAGCCGGTGAAACCTGCGGCGCTGCGCTCGCTTCTCAGCCAGTGGCGCGTGTTGAGTGGCGCGGCGGAATAATCAAGCCGCGCTCTTCTGCGCCATGAAGCGCCCGTAGAATGTCTCGTGATCCTTCGCCATGTCGATCAGCAGATCGGTCGGCTTGAACCGCTCGCCATAGGTCTTCCACAAGCGGTCGCAGAGCAGGACGAACTGGGGAACGCCCATCCCGTCGATATAACTTAGCGTGCCGCCGGTGAAGGGCGCGAAGCCGAAGCCGAGGATCGAGCCGACATCCGCCTCGCGCGGATCGACGATGACCCCCTCCTCCACCGTGCGCGCGGCTTCCAGCGCCTGCGTCACGAGGAAGCGTAGTTTCATGTCCTCGATGTTGAGCGTGTCGGGATCGCGCTTCATCGGCTGCAAGTCTGCGAGTCCCGGCCACAGGCTCTTCTGGCCCTTCTCCGGATAATCGTAAAAACCCTTGCGGTTCTTGCGTCCGAGACGTCCATGCTGATTGACGAGCGCATCGAGCAAACGCTCCTGCGCGGGATCGACCGCCTCGGCGCCGAGATCGGCCTTGGTCGCCTGCAAAATTTTCCAGGCGAGATCGAGCGCGACTTCATCATTGAGCGAGAGCGGCCCAACCGGCATGCCGGCCATGCGCGCGACATTCTCGATCATCGCGGGCGGCACGCCCTCGGCAAACATCAGATGACCTTCGCGCACATAGTTCAGCACGCAGCGATTGGCGTAGAAGCCGCGTGAATCGTTCACGACAATCGGCGTCTTCTTGATCATGCGCACGAAGTCGAGCGCGGTGGCGAGCGCGTGGTCGCCGGTCTTGGCGCCCTTGATGACTTCGACAAGCATCATCCGCTCGACGGGCGAAAAGAAATGGATGCCGATGAAATCCGCCGTGCGTTCAAAATTCTCGGCAAGCGAGGTGATCGGTAGCGTCGATGTGTTGGACGCGAAGATCACGCCCGGCCGCATCGCGCCTTGAGCTTTCTGGATCGTCTGCGCCTTCACATTGCGATCCTCGAACACCGCCTCGATGACGAGGTCGCAATCGTGCAGCAAAGCGTAATCGTCGCTCGGCGTGATATGCGCGAGCAATGCATCGCGATCCGCTGTCTTCGCGCGGCCCTTGGCTATCTGCCCGGACATGAGCGTGTGCGAATGGGCCTTGCCCTTGTCGGCGGATTCCATGTCGCGGTCGATCAGCACGACATCAATCCCGTTCAGCGCCGCGACATAACCAATGCTCGCGCCCATGAAGCCCGCGCCGATGATGCCGACCTTTTTGATTTGCGCCTGCGGTTCGGATTTTGGCCGGCGCGCGCCCTTGTTCAATTCGCCCATCGAGACGAAAAGCGAGCGGATCATCGCGCGCGCTTCCTTCGAGCGCAGGATGTTGGCGAACCAGCGGCTCTCGACCTTGAGCGCCAGATCCATCGGCAATTGCAGGCCTTCATAGACGGCGTGCAGAATGGCTTTTGCGGCGGGATAATTATCCTGCGTCTCGCGGCGGTAGATGGCGTTGGCCGCGGGCCAGACCATCATGCCGGCGGGCGAAAACACCTTGCCGGACGGCGCGCGGAATTTCGGATCGTCCCACGGCGCGAGGCCTTTGGCGCCGGCGGCAATCCACGCTTTCGCTTGGGCGAGCAACTCATCCTTCGGCGCAATGGCGTGCACGAGGTTCATGGCTTTCGCGGCCTGCGGCCTGATCTGCTCGCCCTTGAACAGCATCTGCAAGGCGTCGCCAGTCGGCATCAAACGCGCGACGCGCTGCGTGCCGCCGGCGCCGGGGAACAGGCCGACCTTGATTTCAGGCAAGCCGACGCGCGTCTTTGGATTGTCCGAGACGATGCGATAATGACAGGCGAGCGAGAGTTCGAAAGCACCGCCGAGACACGTGCCGTCGATCGCCGCGACCCACGGCTTGCCGCTGGTCTCGAGCTTGCGATAGAGCAGCGTCAGGCGGCGCGAGCCATCGAAAAACGCCTGCATAGCAGCCTCTTCCCCATGCGAGCCGACCATCTCGACATAGCGGCGGCTGGAGGCCTCCAGCATGCCCAGATCAGCGCCGCCGGAAAAAGAAGACTTGCCGGAGATGATGACGCAGCCCTTGATCGCTGGATCAGTCGCGACGCGTTCGACAACGCTTGTGAGCTCGTCCATCACCTGTTCGGTGATGACGTTCATGGAGCGGCCCGGCATGTCCCAGGTCAGTGTGGCGATGCCGGCTTCATCGGTTTCGAAGCGGAAATTGGTCAGGTCCATAGTGTGGTCTCCCGCTTCGGTTTCAAACGCGCTCGATGATCGTCGCGGTGCCCATGCCCGCGCCGATGCAGAGCGTGATCAGCGCCGTCGATTTCCCGCTGCGCTCCAACTCGTCGAGCGCAGTCCCCAAGATCATCGCGCCAGTGGCGCCGAGCGGATGGCCGAGCGCGATCGCGCCGCCATTCACATTGACGCATGACGCATCGAGATCGAACGCTTGCAGATAGCGCAGCACCACAGCCGCGAATGCTTCATTCACCTCGAAGAGATCGATGTCGGAAATCTGCATGCCCGCGCGCTTCAGCACCTTGCGCGTCACATCGACCGGCCCCGTCAGCATCATCGCGGGCTCGGAGCCGATGTTGGCGAAAGCGCGAATGCGCGCGCGCGGCTTCAGGCCCGCAGCCTGTCCGGCCTGCGCATTGCCGACCAGCACGGCGGCGGCGCCATCGACAATGCCGGATGAATTGCCGGCGTGATGCACATGGTTCAGCCGCTCGATTTCCGGATGCGCCTGAATGGCGACAGCGTTGAAACCGCCCTGCTCGGCCATCATCACGAAAGATGGCTTCAGTTGAGCAAGCGACTGCATGTCGGTGGAAGGCCGCATATGCTCGTCGCGCGCCAGAATCGTGAGGCCGTTGACGTCGCGCACCGGCGTCACGGATTTGTTGAAACGCCCCGCGTCCCAGGCCGCCGCCGCGCGCTTCTGGCTCTCGACCGCATAGGCGTCGACATCGTCGCGCGAGAAGCCGTATTTGGTCGCGATGAGATCGGCGGAAATGCCCTGCGGCATGAAGTACGACAGAATTGCAATCGCCGGATCGACAGGCCACGCGCCGCCCGAGGCGCCAATGCCGACGCGGCTCATGCTCTCCACGCCGCCGCCAACAGCCATGTCATGCTGGCCCGCCATCACTTGCGCGGCCGCAAAATTCACGGCGTCGAGTCCGGAGGCGCAGAAGCGGTTGATCTGCACGCCTGGAACCTGATCTCCATAACCCGCCGTGAGCACAGCCGCGCGCGCAATGTCGCCGCCGGCCTCGCCGACCGGATCGACGCAGCCGAGAATGACGTCATCGACCAGTTGCGTGTCGAGATGATTGCGCATGCGCAGAGCTGTGAGCGCGCTGGTCGCGAGACCCAGCGTGGAAACTTCGTGCAGCGATCCATCCGGCTTGCCGCGTCCGCGCGGCGTGCGCACATGGTCGTAAATGAAAGCGTCGGCCATGCTGCGTCTCCTCAGAAGGCTTCAGTCGGCATGGCCATCATCGTGTCGGCGCCGCTCGAGATTCGCGCGAGATGCGCGCCGGCTTCCGGCATGATGCGTTCCATGTAGAATTGTCCGGCGATCAGCTTGGCGTCCATCGTCGTTGCAAGGGACGCATCCTCATTCTTGCGCGCGATCGCGCTTTCGGCAATGCGCGCCCACATGTAACCCAGCGCGACGAGGCCGAAGAGATGCATGTAATCGGTCGAGGCGGCGCCCGCATTGTCAGGCTTGGCCATGGCGTTCTGCATCAGCCACATGGTTGCTTTCTGCAAAGCATCGAGGCCGCTCTTGAGGCCCGCGACATAAGGCTTCAGCGCCGCATCGCCATCCTTTTCCTTGAGCCAGCCGCCGACCTCGTTGAAGAAGGTCGTGACAGCGCGCCCGCCATCCTTCGGCAATTTGCGGCCGACGAGATCGAGCGCCTGAATGCCGTTGGCGCCTTCATAAATCATGGCGATGCGCGCATCGCGCACGAATTGCTCCATGCCCCATTCGCCGACATAGCCGTGGCCGCCGAACACCTGCTGCGCTTTCACCGTATTGGCGAAACCGACATCGGTGAGCACACCTTTTAGCACCGGCGTCATCAGGCCAAGCATGTCGTCGGCGGCGCGAATTTCGGCCACGTCGCCAGAGCGATGCGCGATGTCGCTTTTCAGCGCGGTCCACAGCACAAGCGCGCGCGCCGCCTCGTTGAACGCGCGCATTTCAAGCAACATGCGACGCACATCGGGATGCACAATGATCGGATCAGCGGGTTTGTCGGGCGCCTTCGCGCCTGAAAGCGCGCGGCTTTGCAGCCGCTCTTTCGCATAAGCTGCAGCGTTCTGGTACGCGACTTCCGATTGCGACAGGCCCTGAATCGCCACGCCGAGCCGCGCTTCGTTCATCATCACGAACATGGCGGCGAGCCCACGATTTTCCTCGCCGATCAGCCAGCCCGTCGCGCCATCGTAATTCATCACGCAGGTCGAATTGCCGTGAATGCCCATCTTGTGTTCGATCGAGCCGCACGACACAGCGTTCGCGGCGCCCGGTTCACCAGCGTTGTCGGGAATGAATTTCGGCACGATAAAAAGCGAGATGCCCTTCGTGCCCGCAAGCGCGCCTTCGATGCGCGCGAGCACGAGATGCACGATGTTGCTCGTCAGGTCATGCTCGCCTGCCGAGATGAAAATCTTCTGTCCGGTGATCGCATAGGAGCCATCGGCGTTGCGCGCGGCGCGCGTTTTCAGCAGGCCGAGATCCGTGCCGCAATGCGGCTCGGTGAGGTTCATGGTGCCGGACCATTCGCCCGACACGAGCTTGGGCGCATAAAGCGCTTTCTGCGCGTCGCTGCCATGGGTGAGCAGAGCGGCGAGCGCGCCTTGCGACAAGCCCGGATACATAGAGAAAGCCATGTTGGCGGAGGAGGAAAATTCGTTGATCACCGCCTGCAGAGTGAAAGGCAGCGCCTGGCCGCCGTATTCCGCCGGCGCCGAAAGGCCGATCCAGCCGCCCTGCGCATAGGCGTCATAGGCCTGTTTGAAACCCTTGGGCGTCGTCACCGATCCGTCAGGCTGGCGCTTGCAGCCTTCACGGTCGCCCGAGACATTGAGCGGTTGCAGCACCTCTTCGCAGAGCTTGGCGCTTTCCTGCAGCACGGCTTCAACCACATCAGGCGTGGCGTCAGAAAACCCGGGCAAGTTGGCGTAGCGCTCCCAGCCGAAGACATGGGTGAGAAGGAATTGCACATCCTCGACCGGCGCGCTGTAGCTCGGCATGGCTCGCTCCCTGTTGGTCCGCGCCTCGCGGGGAGGCAGCGCCTTCGCACTTAGTTCATATGTAAACTAACTGGGCGAAGGTTTCAAGACATGAACGTTCGAAGCCGGGCCAAGGTCCCGCTAGGACGGGCCTAAAAAAACGCCCGCCGCGGGTGCGGCAGGCGTTTTTACTCACAAGAACTGAACTGGAAGTCTCAGGCTGCGACGACCGAGGGCGCCTGGAAAACAACCTTGCCGGCGTCGGCGTCCATCAGGCGGGCATGGGTGGCCTGCAATTCCTGAATCGCGACGTCGAGATCGCGGCGCTGCTTTTCCAGCATCGTGATCTGCTCCAGCACCTGCCCCGGGGCGAGGGCCAAACTTTCCGCGCCGGCGCCGCCTTCCGCCGTTTCAATCATGCCGCGAATTTCCGTCAGGGTGAAACCCAGCTGCTTGCCCTTCAGGATGAGCTCGAGACGGGCGCGCGCACGGGGATCGTAAAGCCGTGTCACGCCGCGACGGGTGGGCTCCAGAAGACCCCGTTCCTCGTAGAAGCGCAGCGCTCGCAAGCTGAGGCCATAGACTTGGGAAATGTCCCCGATCGTCATGAAATCATTTTCGTAGCCGGTAGACTCCGGGTTGAAGGGGCGTGTCTTGGGCGCGGTCAGGGCTGACCGGCGGCTGTCCTCGATCTGCATGGGAAATCCTCGTTCGTTCTGAAAAGTGATTACAACCTACGCGGGAATTAATACCTGAAATGCAACGGTTCAGATTAAGCCTGAGTCGCGAAGGTTTGCAATCATAGATTGTAACGTTCCGTGACCTGCCCCACGCGCCCGCAAGCCCCACGACATCTTGATGGTTAACGCCATCTTTACCGTCGCCTTGGAAAGTGAGGGACGGGGTGAGGCGCTGATTCCCTTGAGACGCGCCTGAATTTCCTCGGATTTCGGGGCCTGATGGCCCGTGAGGACGAATGAAGTCGGGTCCATTGAACCTGCGGAACTCTGATTTCGACTTGAGGGAGGCTGCGCGCGCAGCCGCCCGCCGCGCAGGCATGACTTTGGGCGAATGGCTCGACGACGCCATCGCCGAGCGGGCCGCGCGCATGCGAATCCGTCCCGAAGAGCTCGACGAATCAGGGCAGGTCGAGGCCATCGCGGCCCGTCTGGGAGCCCTGCCCCTCGAAGATAGCGGGACGCGTCCGCTCCCGAAGCGCCTGGACAGCGAGGCGCCGCTGCGCGGCCGTCCGCCCAACATGCGCCTGCTCGACGCCGCCGCCGTCCGCCTCGGGCTAAGGCAAGACAACATGCCGCCCGCCCATGAGGGCAAGGAGGATGCGCGCGATGTTGCGCGCCGAATCGCCGAACTCGAGGAAGCGCTGGGCCGCCGCACCGGCGCCCGCACGCTCGATCTCGGCCGCCCGCCGGTTGAAAATCGCCTGCGCCGGATCGCCGAAAGCATGCTCGAAGTCGATCCGGATTTTCACGCGCGCGACACGAGCGCCATCGAGTCCCTGCGCAGCCAGCTCGCCGACCTGTCGCGCGCCGTTCTCGTCATCGGCGAGCGCGCCGCGAAGCACTCTCTCGAGCCAGCCCTTCTCGATTTGCTGTCGCGTATTGAATCCTCGCGCGATGTTGGCGTCAGTGAAGCGGCGCTGGCGCCGGTCATGCACACGCTGCTCGACATTCGCGGCGCGTTGGAAAATTCGCCCGCGGCGACAGCGCGCGCGCTTGGCCGGGACATTGAGGGCCTGCATCGCAGGCTCGATACGCTCAACAAATCAGACGATGGCGCCGCCATCGGCGCGCTGCGCATTCAGGTGGAAGCGCTCGCGCGCAATCTCGCCGAGCTCGCGATGCGGCTCAGCGGACACGCGGCGCTGCAGGGCCAGATCGCCATGCTGGCCGAGCGCGTCGAAGAGATCGCGGCGGCTCCGCGCCAATTGTCCGAGCAGCTCGCCGTCGCCTTCGATGACATGCGTCATCAGATCGAGCGGCTCGACGCCAGCCCGGCATTCTCGACGCTCGAGCGGCAAATCGAAGACATCGCCGCGCAGCAGATGCACGAGACGTCGTCCGTCTCGCACACATTGTCGGCGCTGCGCGAGTCCATCGACAATCTGGCGGAGCATCCGACGATGCGCGCCATGCAGATACAGCTGCAGCATCTGACGCAAATCACCGGCGATCTGCCGATCCGCCTGCTCGGGAAGCTCGACGAACTGCGCCGCGCCATCGAACATATGGCCGCGCATCCGGCGCTGGGTCCCGATGTGCGAGCCGCTGCCCTGCCCGGCCATGTCGCCGAAAGCCTTGCGGAAATGCGGCTTTCTCTCGAACGCCTCGCCGCCAGTGCGGGCGTGCGGCTGGCCGATGAACAGGCGCAGCGCCTGCAGAGCATCGAAGAGCGCGTTGCCGAAATCTCGGACAAGCTCGACGCGCCGCCGATCATCGAGCGCATCGCCAGCCTGCAGGAAGCTTTGCTCGCGCGCATGGACCGCGTGCGCAACGATATGCCGAATGCCCAGGTCGCCGCCTTGCAGACGCGTGTCGAGGATGTGCATCGCGCTGTTTCGCAGACATCTTCGGGACGCCTTGAAGATCTTGTTGCCCAACTCGCGTCGAAGCTGGAGCGCGCCGATATTGGCGCGCACGATCCGCGCGCGTTGCAGGCGATAGAAAACCAGGTGCTGCGGATCGCCGAACGGCTCGATCGCCACGGCGAAACCAGCGAGGCCATCGGTTCGCTCGAGCGCAGCATCGGCGAACTGTTCGCGCGTATCGGCGAAGCCCGGCAGGCGGCCGATCCCGCGATCAACGAGACGATTGCGCGCGATCTTTCCAGCTTGCGCAGCCTGCAGGACGAAACCGACAAGCGCACGCGCGCCACGCTCGAAGCTGTGCACGAGACGCTTGAAAAAGTCGTCGACCGGCTGGCGATGATCGAAACTGAATTCGGCGTGTCGCGTATCCCCGCCGCAATACCCGCCGCGCCCGCGATCGTCGTTCAACCGGTGGACTCATCCTCGTCGTTTTCGCCGTCGCGTCAGGACATGGCGCTCGAACTTTCAGAGCCGCGCGCTGCGCAGCAGAGCTTTATCGCCGCCGCGCGTCGCGCCACGCAATTGATGGGCGGCGCGCCGTCGCCGCCGCCGCGTATCGATCACGATGACGCCATTGCGTCGCGCATGGAAGCTTCGGGTGAGAAAAGCGACACGTCGCGCAAGATGATCCTGGGCGTTGCGGGGCTTGGCGTCGCGGGTCTCGTGCTGAC
>JANXTB010000138.1 GCA_025356415.1 Hyphomicrobiales bacterium | reverse complement strand
AGCTGCTTGCCCTTGTAGAAATCCTGAACGGGATCGGCGCGCGCAGGCGCCGTCACGGCGGCGATCAGTCCGGCGAGCAGGAACGACTTCCACATCCGCTTCCCTCCAATGCCGCGATCACTCGTTGCCGATCGAGTCCCGAAGTACTTTCTTGATAGCCGGATCAACTTTCGCCATGCGCACGAACAACGGATCGAGATCCTCGGCGCGGACAAGATCTGGCTCTTCGCTTGTGACTTTCTTGTAGTCTTCGATAAACGCCTCATCCTTCGACAGTTCATTGAAGGCGGCGCGCAACGCGTCGACCGCCTCTTTCGGCGCGGTCTTGGGCAACATGATCCCGCGCTGCATTTGCGTGCCTATGTCACTCATCAGCAGCAACGCATCCCACTTCGGACCGGATGGTTTCTTGCCGAAGGCCTTGAAGTAGACCTTGTCCATCGTCTCGAGGCCCTGACGCTCAAGCGCGGGATTGCCCGCAGGCTCGCCGTTCGCGCCAACGACCGGATACTGGAACAAGGGCATTCCAACCCCGGTATTCATGATCTGCGGCACGACTTGCGTCATGTAGCCAGGCAGGGATGAACCAGTCAGATTGATTTCATTTTGCAGCATCGCCTTGTTGATTTGCGCGGTGCCGGGGAAGCCGGTGACGACCGTGTACGGCAGGCCGAAGACGTCCATCGCCAGGCGCAAGCGCGTATCGTGCGACGATGCCCGGCTATAACCTGCAAGGTAGATGGACTTCACTTTCACCAGATCTTCCGGCTTCTGCAAGCCGCCGGGGACGATGTCCTTTCGCGCATAAACAATGTTCCAGCCGCGCGCGCCGCCGATCATCTGGAAATCGGTGTATTTCACTTTCAAGGCGGGATCATCGATGAGCGGCGCGATGGCGCTCGTTGTAAAATAGCCCGCCGTGTAACCATCAGGTTTCACATTGATGCCGAGCCCCAGCATGTTCATCGCCGTGAAGCCGCCGGCGCCCGGGGCATTCTGCAAGATGATGTCGGGCTTGCCCGCGATGTGCTTGGCCAGATGGCGTTGGTATACGCGCGCCTCGGTGTCGGCATTGCCGCCGACACCGTAGTTGATCAGCAGGGTGAGCACCTTGCCCTGATAGAAAGGCGTCTGCGCCACTGCGGAAACCGACGCGGCCAGAAGAAAGCCGACTGCAAGAACAGGCCTCATCATCGTCTCGCTCCTCCCTGTCTTATTTTTATGGACGGCGCTACTCGACGAATGCTTCAAGCAGCTCGACGGGATCGCCGAATTTGGACGCCGCCTCGACCACTTGGGGATCGCGAAGCGCCATCAGGAATCCATTGTCGATCAGCGTCGTCGCGCCGCATTTCACGGTCATGTCAAAGGCGACGCAGTCCTGATGCGTGTGCGGCTCTTCCCAGCGCGGCACCATGCGGTTCATGTAGTCGCTGCGCTTGTTGCTGTCGGTGCCGAAGTGCAGGCAACCCGGCGCGTTTGAGCCTGCCGGATAGGCCTTGAAGCGCGGATATTTCGGATTGAACCCGCAGCCAAGTTCGTGCAGATGCGCATCGACGCCAACCAGCATGTCGCGCAGGATTTCGGCGTCCAATGACTTGCCGTGGACCTTCACGACGATGTCGTCCTTGTATTCGATGCCGATCTTCTCGGTGAAGGGTCTCTTGAAGCCGACCGCCCATTGCGGGAAGACCACGCCTTGCATGTCAGCATGGCGGCCCGGATCGCGCTTGAAGCAGGTGCGGCCGTAAATGTTGGGCCCGTGCGTGGGCAGATAATGGACGTAACATCCCGGCTCGTCGGCAATGTCCTTGCCGCGCCAGCGATTGTCGGAATGCAGATTCGCGACCATGTCGGGCGTGAAGTTAATTTCGAGATCCGTGCCGCGCGGATCCGCGAACGTCATCTTGAAATTCTCTGTCTTGGGATACATGCGCGCCGTGGCGCGGATGATCTCGCCTACCAGCTCCACCGGGAACCGCGCCTGCGGCGTGTGCAGCAGATCGAGATTGCGGAAGTAGGTGATCTTGACCCAACGCTGGCCCTCCTCCTTGCGCAGCTTGTTGAAGAGCGGCGCATTGACGGAACAGAACCAAGACGACACGACGAAATCAGCTTTTTCAACCATGGCCCGGCACTCTTCCGGGCAATCCATGATCTGCGTCGTATGCGCCATATATTCGCGCGGAAAGACGCCGCGCGCATTGGCGACGCCGGTGATGGCGTCGACGATGCGCCGGTCGAGAAGCGGGTCTGTGAGGAACAGCATCTCCTCGCCGGGCCGCACGGCGAAGACCTTGATCATGTTTTCGATGGCCTGGAAGTAATTGCGTGTCTCCGTCGAGGGAGACTGCCATTCCGCCGGCATGGCGGTCGCATATTTTGACGCGACAATGTCTTCATAACTGGGCGGGATGAAAGGCATTGGCTTTCCCTTTTTGTTGGCGAGGCAGCGCACGGGGCATTGAGAGCGCGCGTCAGGGACGCGGGCTTGGATCGGATGTGCTGATACGGGAAAGGCCGCGGTGCGCGGCGCGGCGTGGCGGCAGGCAAGATCCTGCGTCCCTACAGGACGCGACTTCGCTGCCGCCCGCCAAGTGGCTGAGGATCCCCATCCATCTTCCTCCCTGCGCCCGGGTTCCCGGGACATTTA
This sequence comes from Hyphomicrobiales bacterium, assembly GCA_025356415.1. Classification (GTDB taxonomy): domain Bacteria; phylum Pseudomonadota; class Alphaproteobacteria; order Rhizobiales; family Beijerinckiaceae; genus Terripilifer. Next base: position 20,261 of record JANXTB010000138.1, on the reverse strand, counting down.
TTATGGGCAATCATGGCGCCGGGATTTTTCAAGTCAACTTGCCGGGGTTGCGGCGCCCCTCAGGCCCGCTTCTCGCGAATTTTTCGGAACACGCCGGTCGCGTGAATACTCCGCGCGCCATCGCCCGACAGGATCTCGACCTCGGCAAAGGCGAGCGTCCCGCCATTCTTCGTCATGCGCGCGTGAGCGGTGACATCGCCGCCGACTGGCTCAAGATAATTGATCGTGAGGCTGACGGTGGACAGGCCCCAAAGTTCGAGATTGGCCGAGCGGACCGCGCGCGCCATCGCCATATCGCAGAGCGCAGCCAAGGCGCCGCCGTGGACATCGCCCTTGGGATTGTGCGCGCCTTTCTTGGAATCCAGCCAGACCGAACAGCGTCCCTCAGCGGCCTCGATCCGGTCCACCCCGATCATGCGCTGGAAATCCGAAACAAGGGACATGTTCTTGAGATCCTGGACCGGCACGCCTTCCTCCGAATGAATGTTTGTTGACGCCTGGGCGCCATCAAAAACGCAAATGGGGCGACAGTCCATCGTTGGTTTCGCGCGCCGCTATGCAAGCCGTGGCAGCAGCCGCCGCGCGTTGTCGCGCTCGATGGCCTGAAGATCGGCGTCACTGAACCCGAGATCGCGCATTCCCGCGGCGGTGTCTTTCGGACTGCGGAACGGATAGTCCGATCCGTAGACGATCTGTGACGCGGCGACGAGTTTCAGAAGCGGCGCCATCGCCCACGGGTTAGCGGCGTTCGCGGTATCGTAGAAAAGCTTGCGCAGTTCGACAATGGCGCCATTCGGCAGTGCTTTCTTGCCCTCAGGTGACGCCGCCTGTGCGAGAAGCCTGCCCGTCAGCGAGGGAACCGTTCCACCGGCATGGGAGAAGATGAACCTGATATCAGGAAACTGCGTCAGCGTTCCGCTGAACAGCAGGCTCGTGATCGCACGCGCGGTATCCGTCGCAAGTTCGATCGTGTTCTCGCCGACGCCCGGTATGAGATTGCGACAGCAATCGGCCTTCACCGGGTGAGTGAACACCACCGCACGCCGTCGGTTCAACTCCTCCATGACCGGCCGCAGAGACGGATCGCCAAGATACTTTCCGCCGTAACTCGTCATCATGCAGATGCCGTCCGCCTTCAGCGTATCGAACGCATAGGCGATCTCCTTCAGGCTCGCGTCGATGTCCGGGATCGGCAGGCTCGCGAACAGGCCGAATTTTCCCGGATAGCGATGCAGGAGCGCGGCGCCCCAATCATTTGTCTCGCGCGCAAGACGACGGGCTTCTGCATCATCCCCGAACCAGACGCCGGGCTCGCTGATGGAGAGGATCGAAGTTTCGATTCCCGCTGCGTCCATGATTTCGAGCGTCTTCTCAGGCGTCCATTCCACAAGCGGTCGCTGGTTGGTGTTGCGTTTCACAAGCTCGGGAATGTAGGACGGTGGCGACAAATGATGATGAATGTCGATCAACTTCCGCGCGGCAGGTTTTGCGGATTGCGTTTGCGGCCATGCGGCGCCGCTCATCACGGAGGCTGCTGTAACAGCGGCGCCAGCGAGGAAATTGCGTCTTGAGGCGAGCAGGCCCTCGTCCGGGCAGCAGGCGCAGCCTTTAATGCGATAGGTCCGGTCCATCACTTGCTCCTCCCGTGCCGCGGTTCAGGACCCGCTTAACGCCGGACGACCCTTGAGTGATCGTCTTCTCGTGATCGCGCAGGGACTTTCTCGGGTTTGTTATTATCCGAGGAAACGGCAGTCGTTTCGTAACTGCCGCGCGATTGTTGGCGAACATAGACTAGCCGGGAGGCAAAAAGTTGGAAAGCTCGGAAACGAGACTCGGCTCGTCGCGGCTATGATGCTTCCCAACCTTTCGCAGATTACATTGTGCGCGGCTTCCCTTGCATCAGGCGACAGGACGACGGCGTGCGATTCACGCCCGATTCCGATCTCCATGCCGCTGAGATCTATGGAGAACATGGCGCCGATCTGCCGCCCTTTCACCTCGAGGATGACGCCGCGCGAGTTCCGCAGTCTGGCGACCTTGCCCCGCCCGCGACGGCCACACTCGCTTCGATGGCGGTATAGGTGCCGGCGATGTCTCCAGGGTTCTCCAGATTGTAGGCGTTGCCGATCAGTTCGGCCTTCGATGCGCCGATCGTTGCTCCCAAGCTTACGCCGCCAATCTGCAGCGGATATTGTTTTCCTGCAAGGATGAGCGTGCCCTTCCCGCCCGAAACGCCAACGATAAATCCCGCCTTGTAGATCTCGATCCGCACCGAGCCTGTCCTCGCCTGAGCAGGAGCCTGAAACGCCAAGACGGCCAGAAATCCCCAGACCCATTCATTGATCAATGTCATCGCCGTGGTTCGCACAGGCTTTATCTTCGCATCGGCAACATAGGGTTTCGGGCGCGCGCGATCGGGTTCGCGGGATAGCTTGGACGCGACCATGCTCGCTGGAATTGATACACCTTGAAAAGGGATCGTCATGCGAAAGAAGTTGAAGGTCGTGAAACAAACCTCGGACGAGGCCCCGCGCAAGCTCAAGGGCAAGGAATACGAGCGCGAGCTCGCAAAGCTCCATGCTGAACTGGTTGCCGTTCAGGAATCGGTGAAGAAAGCCGGCCTCAAGGTTTGCATCTTGTTCGAGGGCCGCGATGGCGCCGGCAAGGGCGGCGCCATAAAGGCGATCATGGAGCGCGTGAGCCCGCGGACATTCCGGGTGATCGCGCTGCCCGCGCCGACGGACCGCGAGAAAACCCAACTGTATGTTCAGCGCTATCTGCCGCACCTTCCCGCGGCCGGCGAAATCGTGATCTTCGATCGCAGCTGGTACAATCGCGCTGGCGTCGAACGGGTCATGGGCTTCTGCACGGATGAACAGGCCGAGCGTTTCCTCAACGGCACGCCCGGCGTTGAAAGAGCCATTACGGAATCAGCCGTTATCCTCATCAAGTTCTGGCTCGAGGTGAGCGAGGAAGAACAGACGCGACGGATCAAATCGCGCATCACCGATCCGCGCAAGGGCTGGAAGCTTTCGCCGATGGACGTGAAATCCTACAAACACTGGTACGATTATTCACGCGCCCGCGACGAGATGTTCAAACGCACCGACACGGCGTGGGCGCCCTGGTATGTCGTGCCCTCCGACGACAAGAAAAAGGCGCGCCTGAATATCATCAAGCACATCGTGGACATCATTCCGCACGAACCGCTTCCGCCGCTGGAGATCGAGTTACCAAAGCGCCAGAAGAAAGGCGGCTATGTCGATCCGCATTATCCGGTGAAGGTCATTCAGCAGATATATTGAGCAGCGACGCAACGGCTGGCGAGGTCTTGCGTGAGAGGCCTCGCCATCGAACGCCCTGGACTATCCTGAAGCAAGATCGGAGACGCGAGATGCTGCTTCAACTTTTAGTCGGGGCAGCCGCCAGCGCCTGTAATGTCATCATTCATGCGCTCGTCATGGCCAGCATCATAAAGATTATACGCACCCAGGCAGCGAGAGCCCGCTTCGGTTCATTGTTTCTCGTCAGCACCATGATTGCTTCAGTGTCAGTCCTCATGACTGCGCACATCCTGGAGGTGGCGGTATGGGCCACCGTCTACTGGCTGGTCGAAGCCATTCCTGCTGGGTCAAATTTTCTGTACTTTGCTTTTGTGAACTACACGACGCTCGGTTACGGCGACATCATCCCGGTTGAACGTTGGCGGTTGCTGGGTCCTTTCACCGCCATGAACGGCATCCTATTGTCGGGATGGTCGACGGCGGTGATCTTCGAGGTTCTCCGTCGCACCCTTAAGTACAGGGACGATGTCGAATGAGAAAACGCGGAACGACCCTGGCTGGCTTTCCCGCATCGTGAACACATGACCAGGAGCCCCCGGGATGTCTGATTATGATCTCTACTACTGGTCGGCGCCGTTCCGCGGTCAGTTTGTGCGCGCTGTCATGGCCCATGCCGGCAAAACCTGGACCGAGTGCGGCGACGCCGCGATTTCGGATCTCATGGAAGGGCCGGTGAAGAACATGCCGGTCGCATTCATGGGACCGCCACTTTTGATCGACAAGAAGGCCGACATCGCCATCGCCCAAATGCCGGCGATCATTTTCTACCTCGGTGAGACGTTGAACCTTCTGCCCGACACCCCTGCCCTGCGCGCGCTCACCATGAAGATCATCAACGACGCAAACGATGTCATCGACGAGTTGACGCTCGATGGCGGCCGGCTGATGTGGACGAAAACGCGTTGGCGCGAATTCATCCCGCGCCTGAAGAAATGGATGTCGATCTGGGAGGAGACCGGGCGCCGCCACGGCCTGAAGGCGCACTCCGGATTTCTTCTTGGAGGCGAGGCGCCCGGCATCGCCGATATCGTGACGGCCATTCTGTGGTCGACCATGAGCGACCGATTTCCTGAAATCAAATCGATCTTTGAAAAGGCCGCCCCGATGACTGCCGACCTGACGCGGCGCGTCGCCGATCTTCCGGCACTGACCAAACTCGCCGCCAAGGCGCGCAAAGATTATGGCGACGCTTATTGCGGTGGACAGATCGAGGCGTCGTTGCGCAAGGTTCTCGGCGCCAAATAGGCGCGTTACTGATACTTACGAAACGCGACAACCGCATTCATCCCGCCGAACGCAAAAGCGTTGCTCAGCGAAACAGAGATGGAGCGGTCGCGCGCTACGTTAGGCGTGATATCGAGGTCGCATTCCGGATCAGGCTTCGTGTAGCCGATTGTCGGCGGTACGATGCCATGCTGGATAGCGTTGACACAGGCGATCAGCTCGATGGCGCCCGACGCGCCAAGACAATGGCCATGCATCGATTTCGTGGACGAGATGCTCAGGCGGTCTGCGTGCCGGCCGAACACAGAACGGATCGCCTGAGTTTCGATACGATCGTTCGCCCGCGTCGCAGTGCCATGCGCATTGATGTAATCAACCGCCTCAACTGATATCCCTGCATCATGGAGGCATGCCTGGATCGCCGCGGCGGGCCCCTCGACGGTCGGCGAAACGATATCGTTGGCGTCAGCGGACATTCCGCAACCGATGATCTCGGCCAGAATGGGCGCGCCGCGCGCGCGCGCATGTTCGAGCGATTCAATGACGGCCATGCCGGCGCCATCGGCAAGGACAAGGCCATCGCGATCATCGGAAAACGGGCGGCACCCGTCGCGCGCCAGCACCCGCATGGCTTCCCATGCTTTCAAGATTCCATATTGCATCGGCGTATCGGCGCCGCCGACGAGCATGACGTCGGCACGACCCAGCCGGATCTGGTCCACAGCCGCGCAGATGGCGTGGTTGGACGACGCACATGCGGATGAGACGCCAAACACCGGACCTTTGAGCCCAAGCGTGATGCTCACCTGCGCCGCCGCCGCGCCGGGCATGGCGCGCGGAACGGTGAAGATGTTCGCGCGCTTCTTCCCCTCGAGAAAGACGTCGCGATAGCTTTCGTCCACCGCGTCCGCGCCCCAGACCGCCACACCGACGATCGCGCCGATGCGCTGGCGATCCAGCGCGACAAGGTCGAGTTTCGCATGCGCGGCCGCCTCCTTCGCCGCCAATGACGAGAGAACCGAGAAGCGGCCCATCGTCATGCGCTGGCGCGCATCAATCGAAGAATCGTCAATGACGGGAATCTCGCCGCCGATGTTCACCTTCAGGTCGCGTCGATCGAATGTCAGCGGTTTCAGGCCACAACGACCATTGCGCATCGAATCCCAGATCTCGTCGGCATTTGCGCCGATCGCGCAAAGCCCGCCGACGCCGGTGATGACGATCCGTTTCCGGCCCACCTCAGCCATTGGCTCCCACCAGTTTTTCCACAGCTTGGATGAGGTTTCCGACGCTCTTCAGCGAGGCCCAGGCCTCCGCGGTGTTCTGATCGATTTCGATGTCGAACATGTCTTCGAGATCGATCACGATCTCGGTGAGCTGGAGCGAATTGACCCCGAGTTCGTCCAGCGACGTGTCGGGGGTTATCACCGACGGATCGAGTTTCAGATGCGTAGCAATCAGCTTGATCGTTGCCGCAGCGACGTCTTGGGGCATGTGTTCGGCTCCGGACAGGTCAGCCTGAAGGATAGGATGACCTGTTTCATACGCAAGCTTGGCGTTTTCTCCTATTCATCATTTCGGTGAGTTGCGAAATCGGATGCAGAGAAATGTGCTTGAGACGTGCATAATGAAAGAACAACCTCCGCTAATGAGACTTGCCGCATGCGACTGCTGCCAGGTTTGTTCCGTAAGATTGTGCGTACAGGTCGGCTGAAGATCATTGGGCCGGATGGATCGACCCATGAGGCGGGCCCGGGCGGTACGCCCGAGGTGACGATCCGCATCCTCGACCCCAAGTTGGACTGGCAGATCCCTCTCGATCCCGAGTTGCGCGCCGCCGAGGCCTACATGGATAGAACCCTCGTCATCGAGGATGGGACCATCCATGACCTCATGGTCCTCATCTTCCGTAACAAGCGCCAATTCGACATGCAGCCGGGCCAGATCTTCTGGAACGGCGTCGCACGCCGCTTGCGCCGCGCCATGCAGCACAATCCGGTCGCTCGCGCTCGCGCCAATGTGCGCGCGCATTACGACATCGGCAACGACCTCTTCAAACTTTTCCTCGACAAGGACCTGCAATATTCGTGCGCCTATTTTCCGAATGGCGACGAAACCCTGGACGAAGCCCAGACCAAGAAAAAACGGCGCATCGCCGCGAAGCTGTTCTTGAAGCCTGGTCAGAAAGTGCTCGACATCGGGTGCGGATGGGGCGGCCTCGCGCTTTATCTCGCGGCTGTGGCCGATGTGAAAGTCGTTGGCGTCACATTGTCCGAGGAACAACATCGCTTTGCGCAGGCGCGCGCCAAGGCGGCAGGCCTCGCCGACCGTGTCGAATTTCGTCTCATCGACTATCGCGCCGTCACGGAAAAGTTCGATCGCGTCGTTTCTGTCGGAATGCTTGAACATGTGGGCGTGACGCACTTGCGCGAATATTTCCTGCGCGTGCGCGACCTGCTGGATACAAACGGCGTCGCCCTCATCCACTCGATATCGACGAAATCGCCCCCCGGCATCACCTCATCCTTCCTGCGCAAATATATCTTCCCCGGTGGTTATGCCCCCTCACTGTCGGAGACCTTCGCCAACATCGAGAAGACTGGATTATGGGCGACCGATGTCGAGATCTGGCGCGTACATTACGCCCGGACTCTCGAAGAATGGCGGCGTCGCTTTCTTGCCGCGCGCGACGCTGGACAACTTCCCGCAGCCTATGACGCACGTTTCCAGCGCATGTGGGAATTCTACTTGTCCGCCTGCGAATGCGTATTCGACTACGGATCGAGCCAGGTTTTCCAGATCCAGCTGGCGCGGGAACGCGACGGCGTGCCCCTGCATCGAAACTACATCGCCCAGACGGAACTGCTTTACGCCACACGCGAGCCTGAGTTCATGGACCGCTTGTGGAACAGCGCCGATCCCGAAAAGCAAAACGCGTTCTCTACTCAGTAGGCTTGGACTTGACGAGCATTGCGCTGAATCAAGGTCGCCCTCCAGCGCAGACCGTAACCTTTGAAAATTGGGAGGCGTGGAATGTGCTTTCGACCGATTGCCGCGCTGACTGGCCTGTTCCTCACGACGCTTCTGTCGGCTTGCGCGCCGCAGAATACGATCGAGCCGACGCCAGCTATCTACGAGGGCCCCGGCGCGCCGGCTATTTTCACAGGAGCCTTCGCGGCGAATCCGCCGAACGTGCTCGACCTCCTCTATGTCACCGACCGCGAGGCGATGAGGGGTCCCGCTGGCGAGCTCTCCTATAGCGCATCCCGCTCTCGGGTCATGACCTACGGCTCGGTTTCGCTTGCGATCGAAGGCGACGCGGGGACGCCTGGAGCCTTGTCGTCAAAGGGCGCGTTCAAGCTGGGACCGCCGCAATTGCTGGGCTCCTTTCCACGCACCCCATACGGCATCCGCAAGGTCGCCGGCGGCTTCACCCGCGAAGCGAAAGCTGTCGATCAGCATGCCGCGGCCGTCCGGGGATTGCAGGCGGAACTGTCGCGCCGTCTGGAAAAGGCCCCACGGAAAGAGGTCGTTATTTTTGTTCACGGCTACAACAACAAGTTCGATGACGCCGCCTATTCCACCGGAAATATCTGCCGTTTTCTCGGAGCGGATTTCGTCTGCGTGATTCTGTCATGGCCAGCAGGGGGAACGAGCGGTTTTCTGTTCGGCTATAACGTCGATCGCGAGTCCGGGGAGTTCGCGGTCGCGGACATGAGAAAAGCTATCCGCGCGATCGGCGAGACCAAAGGTGTTGCGAAGGTGCATATTATTGCCCATAGCCGGGGAACCGACGTAGCGGCGTCCGCGCTGCAGCAGCTCGGCATCGCATCCTACGCGACGAAAAGCTCGCTTGGGCAAAGTCTTAAAATCGGCAACATCATCCTGGCTTCGCCAGATATTGACGTCGATGTCGCCGCAGCCAAGATCCTGACCATCGCCTCAGATCCCGATCTTCCATATGGAAGCACATCACGGCCAAAGGGCGTGTTTTCGCAAGGCGACCTTCACCTCACCATCTATTCTTCCCCCAACGACAAGGCGCTCGAATTGTCGGGCCTTTTGTTCGGAAGCGTCATCCGGCTTGGTCAACTCGACCCAACCAAGAGACTCGCAGAAATGGCGCAAGCGCCACCCGATCTTGGAGGAGCTGTAGACTTCATCGCATTCAAGGACTCGAGTAACTTTCTGGGACACAATTATTTCCTGTCGGACCCTCGGGTCAGCGCCGACATCGTCGGACTCATTCGCTACGGCCTGAAGGCGGGCGACCCCAGACGCCCCCTCGTCGAGGTCAAGCGACCGTTTTGGGAAATTTCAAACGGCGCCAAAATCGGCGAAGCGCGGTAAAGGCGACACTTAACAAAGTCCTTGGCGTGGGAGCTCGCGTTGTTCGAAAACGGCCTCGTTCCAGTCGCACCGCAACGGATGGCCACCATGGCTCGCAGAGAAAAAATCGTCACCGCTTGACCCTTATCAAGGCGCCGATTGAACCGAGGCGGATGCTTGCTGCGATCAAATCATCCACGAGCGGTGATCGAAGATGACATCCGCCACACCGAATTCGAGTGATGACTTTCTGAACGAACGGCAGAACTTCTCGCTGGTTCTCGGCGGACCCCTTTACCAGCTCCTGTACCGCGCCCACCTGTCGGATGACGCCCTGCACATGGTTCGCAGGCGCGCCCAGTTCGCCATCGCCATAGCCTGGCTGCCGCTTCTCCTGCTCTCAACTCTGGAAGGAAATGTGTGGAGCGGGACCACAACAGTTCCATTCCTGAAGGACATTGAAGCTCAGACCCGATTTCTGGTGGCGTTACCGCTCCTGATCGTCGCCGAGTTGATCGTGCATCAGCGCATGCGAAATCTCGTGCAGCAATTCCTGGAGCGCAATCTGATCCCTGAAAGCGGCAAGGCCCGCTTCAAGTCGGCCATCGCATCCGCATTTAGATTACGAAACTCGGTGCTGATCGAGGTCCTTTTGATAGCCCTTGTGTATGGAGTCGGCATTTCGATCATCTGGCGTCAGAACGTCGTGCTCGATACGAACACATGGTACGCGACGCCATCCGCCAATGGCTCCAAGCTGTCGCTTGCGGGCATGTGGCTGGGCTTTGTAAGCATGCCGATATTCCAGTTCCTGTTGATACGCTGATATTTTCGGATTTTCATCTGGATCCGATTTCTCTGGCAGATGTCCCGCATAGAGTTGCAACTTGTTCCAACGCATCCAGATCGCGCTGGGGGACTGGGGTTTCTGTCCCATACCGTCTACGCTTTTATTCCATTGCTGATCGCCCATGGAGCCTTTCTGGCCGGGTTGATTGGCAATCGCATTTTCTATGTCGGGGCCAAGTTGGTCGATTTTAAATTAGAGGTATTGGCTCTCACTCTTTTTCTTTTATGCGCAGTCCTCGGCCCCCTTTTGGTGTTCGCCTCGCAGCTCACCACGGCCAAGCGCAAGGGCCTTGGCGAATATGGTACGCTGGCCGAACGTTACGTCCGCGATTTTGATTCCAAATGGCTGCGCGGTGGCGTATCGCCCGATGAGCCTCTGGTGGGCAGCGCCGATGTTCAGTCGCTCGCGGATCTCAGCAATAGTTACGATGTCGTGCGGACGATGCGGTTCGCACCGATCGGCAAGGAAGCAATAGTGCAACTTGCAGCGGCGACTTTGGCGCCGATTGCGCCTCTGTTGCTGACGATGATGCCTTTGGAAGATCTTCTAAAAAGCCTTTTAGCCGTCTTGTTCTAAATTCTAGGGCGCACACTCTGCTGGCCGTGGACACGGTCGGCTTTGACATGTTCGCCGCCTCCAATAAGCTGACTTCAAAATATCAGGGAGGCGGAAAATGACCGTAAGGGCTTTTTCACTCGGTTGCATCCGATGGGCGCTGGCGGGCTTGTCGCTCATCAGCGTCGCCCACGCCGAGGGGCCGAACTTCAAGGTGGACGCCGCCTGGCCGAAACCCCTGCCCAACAACTGGATCCTTGGACAGGTCGCAGGCGTCGCCGTCGATGCAAAGGACCACATCTGGATCATCCACCGCCCGCGATCCCTCACCGATGACGAGAAAGGCGCAGCCCTCACACCCAAGCGTTCAAAGTGCTGCATTTCGGCCCCGCCTGTCATCGAGTTCGACCAGGAAGGCAATGTCGTGCAGGCATGGGGCGGAGCCGGACAGGGGTTCGAATGGCCGGAGCAGGAACACGGCATCCGGATCGACTACAAGGACAATGTCTGGGTTGGCGGCAACGGGCGCAACGACGGCATGGTCCTGCGCTTCACGCGCGATGGAAAGTTCATCCGCCAGTTCGGGCGCCTTGGTCCCAACAAGGGCAGCCTGGACACCGACCAAATGGGCCAGGTCGCCGACTTTGCGATCGATGCCGCCACCAATGAAGTCTATTTCGCCGATGGCTACGGCAACCACCGGGTGATCGTGTTCGAGGCCGACAGCGGCGCCTTCAAGCGCATGTGGGGCGCCTATGGAAAGCCGCCGACAGACAACAAGATCGAGGGCTACGATCCGCAGGCCGCGCAATTCGCCAACCCGGTGCATTGCGTGAAGATAGCCGCCGACGGTCTTGTCTATGTCTGCGACCGGGTCAACAATCGCGTCCAGGTCTTCAAGAAAGATGGCTCATTCGTGCGCCAGTTCGTGTACGAGCCCGAGACGCGGGGGTCCGGCTCGACATGGGATCTCGACCTCTGGCCGGACCAGCAGCAGTCCCACCTCGTCATGGTGGACGGCACGAACAACGAGATGCGCACCATTCGCCGCGACGATGGCGCTGTCACATCGACTGTCGGCCGAAGCGGACGGCAGGCCGGACAGTTTCACTGGGTGCACAACATCGCCATCGACCGTTTCGGCCACGTCTTCACGACCGAAGTCGACAACGGCAAACGGGTACAGAAATGGGACCCTGTTGACGGCGCGCCGCGATGAGACCCGTAATCAGCGCGACCTCACAATCACCTCGGAGAGAATTCATGACGCAGCACAATATCAAGCGCATGTTTCGCGCCTTTGCATGTGGCGCCTTCCTGTGCCTCGGCCTGTCCAATCTGGCGGCGCAGGAGACGGGCAAGGTCAAGGTCGAATGGCTCGGGCATGAGTTTTATCGGTTCACATCGCCCAAGGGTGTGGTGGTCATAACAAGCCCGTGGCTTGGCAACCCGGACGGACCGGTCGCGCTCGATTCCCTGACGCGAACCGACATCATCCTCGTTCCAAACGCCCACAATGACGACATGGGCAACCCCATCGAGATCGCGGCGCAATCAGGCGCGACAGTGCTCGCGCCGGGACCGCTTGGACGTTATCTCATCGACAAGGGGCTGAAACAGGAGCAGTTCCGCCGCACCGGCATTGGCGACAGGTTCGTGATCAAAGGGATTACGTTCAAGATCGGTCCGAGCAGCCACGACAATACGATGCCAAACGGCGCTGACGGCGGCCCCACAGCCTCATTCTTCGTCACCTTCGAAAACGGCTTCACGATCTTCTACAATGGCCACTCGACGCTTGTCGGCGACCTGCCTTATTACGCCGAACTGTATCAGCCCGATCTGGCTATTCTCGGATTGGCGCAAGATCCACCGGAGTTTGCAGCGGTTGCCAAAATGATGACCACCAACAATCCGAAGTTGAAGACGATTTACCCAAGCCACATGCGGCCCGATGCTCCGATCGTCGCGGAAGGCAGGAAAGCGTTGTCGAAATATGGGCTCGACAAAATGTTGATCGTCCCTGAGCTGCGCAAGCCGATCGAGTTTTAGTTTACTTGATCGGCGGTTTCGGCAGGATCGTCTCGCCGGGCTCCATGACGTAGGTGTAATTCAGAGAATACCACGGGGCGGCGACGCCCGCCTCTGGCGCATCCTCGTCATGGCGCACGAACTCGCCGAGCAGCGCGCGCGTCACGCCGAATTGAACGTCCGTCTCGATGCGCGGATCACTCGGATCGTACACCTGCGACACGAGCACTTTGAACCCGGGCTTGACGATCAGCGCATGGATATGCGCCGGACGGTACGGATGCCGGCCCTGCGCTTCAAGCAGCTGACCGACAACGCCATGCGTCGGGATGGGGTAGCCCACCATCCTGACCGTCCAGAATCGAAAGACGCCTTGCGCATCGGTCGTGAACTTGCCGCGCAAATTCATTTCGGCCTGTTCGGGATCCTGATGCTCATAGAGACCGACAGGAGACGCATGCCATACGTCTACATCCGCGCCAGCGACGGGATCGCCTGAGCGCGTAACAACGTGTCCGGTTACGCACAGCGGCTCGCCGGGCGTGTCCGACCGAACGATCGATCCGCCGTTCTCGACGCGCGGCGAATTGAGCCGCCAAAATGGCCCCAAGAGAGACTGGGATGTCTCCGTGCGTCCGCCGTCGCCATTGTTGAGCAGGCAGACGAGCGAAGACGCGCCGAGCGAACCCGCCATGAGCACGGCTTCGTTATGCTTGTCGCTGCTGAGTTTGCCAATCTCGTTGATGATCGCCGTCGCCTCGCGGAATTCCATCTCGGTCAGGCGTACGTCGCGGATGAAGCCGTGGAGATGCTTGACGAGTGAAACCATGATCTCGCGCAGGCGCGGGTCACGGGTCTGCTCCATCACCAGCAGCGCGTCGCGCGTCACGTCAGCTTCGTTCGCAAGGATCATTGGCTACTCCCCTGAACTTCACGTCCAGATCGCATCGCGCCGAAATTCGGCGCCCGCGACTGGCTATCCTGCTCGTGTCAGCAGAATTGCGAAAGCCAGACAGATCGGGAGCGAACCGTCTCCCGATACATCGTCTCGAATTCTTGTGGCGGATAGGTGTGCGTGGAGGGACGCGCCAGCAAGGCAGCAGACCAGGCGGTCACTTTTGGATACCGTTCGAGAACTGACATCGGACGAATGCGATCGAGAAACGCATATCGCTGCAGGAATGGCGCGTAGGCGGCATCGACCAGCGAATAGGCGTCACCGTTGAAGAACGGGCCGCTGGCGCGCCCTGCGAGCGCTTGTTCCAGCTTTCCCAGCGGCTCGGCCACTTTCTCGAGCGCGCGCTTGAAATCCTCTTCGGATTTCGCATATGCGCACCCTGTTACATTCGCCGCGAAGGTCGGCAGGTAATCCGTCCAGGCCCGATTCACAGCCCGCTCGACAGGGTCTGCGGGATGAAGACGCGGCGCGATCGTCTCGTCCAGATATTCGCAGATGGCGTTCGACTCAAACAAGGAAACGCGGTCGTCGATCCGCAGCACAGGAACCTTCTTGTGCGGCGAGATCGCCAGAAACCAGTCCGGCCGATTGTCCCGATCGATGTGCTTGAACGTGAAGGGGACGCCCTTCTCGCGAAGAACAATGGCCGCCCGTTGCACCCAAGGGCAGGTCTTGAAACTTACCAGCAGATAATCGGTCATGGCCGGGCCTCTTCAGGTCTTGGCGCCATTGAGCACGCCATACACTTTGCAGGCGATGCCCGTCGCCTCATAGCCGTCGTGGCCGGTGGCCTGCGCGACGGCAAACATCTGCGATGCGAGGCTGACGAACGGCATTGGCACTTCCATCTCGCGCGCCATGTCGAGGCCAAAGCCCACGTCCTTCGGCATCCACGACTTGCGCGGCTTGTAATTGCCGCTGACGACGACATCCATGATGCGCCGCGTCGCGATGGAATCCTGCTGGGAGTTTCTGAGAACCGTCTGGAAGGTCGCGTCGTCGAGACCGCCTTTCTTGAGCCAGCAGCCGATCTCGACAATGCTCAGGTGCTGCACGGCGGCAAGCATCGCCATTGCATTCTTGACGAGCTTGGCGGTGCCGAGTTCGCCGACATGAAGCACCGACTTGCCCATGGCGTGGAAGATCGGCTGATGCTCGTCGAACAGGGCTTTGGAGCCCGAAAGCCAGAGCGCCAGCTCGCCAGCCGCCGCAACCTCCTCGACGCCTCCGGCGGACGCGTCAACTACGGCCCAGCCATTCTTGGCGAGTCCGCCTGCGGCGCCGACGATGGTGTCCTTGTCGATGCTGCTGAAGTCGATCCAGACTTTCGCGCCGGACGTCGCCTCGACGAGACCGCCCTTGCCGAGACTGACGGCGCGGACGGCCTCATTGGTCGGCAACATCGACAGCACGATATCGCAGGCCTCGGCCACGGCCTTGGGAGACTCCTTGAACTCGGCGCCCTGCCCCTCCAGCCCCTTGGCCTGCGCACGGTTGAGATCGGTCACGACGAGGCGATAACCCGCCTTGATCAGATTGGCCGCCATGCCGGCGCCCATGCCGCCCGTGCCGATGAACCCAAGCGTCTTCATGCCTTCACTCCCTCAATTGGTTTTGTTCTTGCCCCTATCATCGCGAGAATGGCGGCGTCTGCAAGGTCTGGGACGCAATCACAACTGCAAAGGCGCACCGGCATTCTAGCGCCGGCCCAATTCCTCTTTCAGAATTTGAATGCTGACCAGGAAAACCCAAAGGGGCAAAACCGCGAGACTCCAGCTAATGTAGTAACTGCCCAGAAGAAGGATGCACGCGAGCACGTAGCCCACGATGGCGATCCAGCGTGGCGCTATCCCGGTCGAGATCAGAACGGTCGATGTCGAGATCATGAACACGCCGGCCATCTTGAGCGCATAAATATTGACAAGGATGTATGTGGTCGCCCGCGCGAAACGGAACGTCGAGGATTTGATCAGCTCATTTGGATCAGCCGAGGATGCCACTAGGATGAAGCCTCCCGCCACTGCGGCGGCGGCAAATAAAGTCGCCAGAAACAATAAGCCACTGCCCAAAAATACAGTCGCGAAGAAACGGTCTTCCTGTTGGCCGAGACGATCCCGCAGGACCCCGATGAACCACAGGAAAGCCACCCCGGCGAACGGAACCAGATTCAACGCCAGCGCAACCGTTTTGGATTCCGTAAAGATCCAGGCGCCGCTGTCCAGCGGATCGGATGGAACGGAACGGCCGGTCAGCCAAAGTATTGCGAGCAGCAGAATTGAAAAGATGATGCCGGCGATCCCGGCGGCTTTGGGCGTCTTGAGATGCGCATGCGTAAGCGCATTGGTTTCGGACATCATGCGGCTCCATATCCGTGAACCAATGCGATCATCGTCCGACGTCGTTCGATCAGTACGCCTGGAAGGCCGGACCTAGGCCTCCTGGAAGATCTCGATCTTCCCTTTTTTCACGGCAGCCTTGAGAGCATCATAATCGTGCTCGGCCTGGTCCGCGTAGGCCAAGGCGAACTTGCCCATCGCCTTGTCGAAGTCATCGCTGGATGTGCCGAGATAGGCGCTGATGGTCGAAGACAGTTCGCTGACTTTCGAATGAGCGCGGGCCAGCACCCAACCGCAGATCATGCCATAGAGCTCCAGCACTTCGGCGTCGAAAGTCTCGACCAATGGCTTGATCTTGGCGTCGCGCAGCTGTCGCACATAGAGCGATTGCCCCGTTCGACTGGTCACCCAACCCAGGAATATATCTGAAGCCGGCTGCATCAGCCGCTGCCCCATCACGACACGTTCACCGTGATGCTTGTAGATGCTCTTCCCCGCGTAAGGCTCGAGCACGGATTCACCTGCTTCCTTGCATTGAAGGAACAGCGGATCGTCGCCCTCCGACATCAGCAAGACAATCGAACACAATCGGCCGACGCTTCCGACACCCACGACCTTGATGGCGACGTCTACAATCCGATATCGATCAAGCAGTATGCGACGGTCTTCAGCCAAAGTCTCACGGTAGGCGTGCAAGACATTTTCGATTTGCGCCCATGTCTCAGGGGCATGAAAATTTTCTGGATGAAAGATCAAAGGGGGCTGATCAGTGATGCGAGTCTGCCCGCCCACACTCCCGGCAAGCTTCGGAAAGTCCAGCTCCGAACCAGTGCCGGACGTTACCTTTGCTATTCGTTTCCTCAAGCGCTTCTGAACAGCCGGAGGCACTATCCCAATGATATCTTCGGCGCTGATGTTCGCGTACCAAACGCGCAAGGGGTCCATTTGGGAGTATTCGCACATATGTTCGCGATAGCTGCGGGCAGCGATCTCGGCGCACTCGCGTCCCTTCCTGTCCGACAACCCAATCGACCGCGCCGCCAGAACCATCGACGCGACAAGACGCTTGACGTCCCACTCCCATGGCGCGGGCGACGTCTCATCGAAATCATTGATGTCGAAAATGATGTTTCGTTCTGGCGTTGCGAAGCCGCCGAAATTCATCAGGTGACAATCGCCGCAGGCCTGCACGATCAGCCCTGTGTTCGGTGTCCGCGCCAAGTCCGAAGCCATCAAGCCGGCGGACCCGCGATAGAAAGCAAAAGGCGACTGCAGCATACGGCCATAGCGGATCGGCACGAGTTCTTTCATCCGGCCCACGTCCGACTTTTTTAGAATGTCGACAGGGCTTGGGCGATCCTTGAATGCTTTCCATCCGCCATGCGCAATCCGCGGGACCTTGTCGCGAAGTGCTTTGCCCGCCGCCTTTCGCTCATTGGGTGAGACGATATGTATGGCGTGGACGGGCGTTGCCGCTTTGGAGATCTCGTTGACATGCTTCATGGCGATCCCCGCGGATTTCAAGCTTCCGAGCATGAAAATTTCTGGCAATCAGGCCCCGATGCATTGATTTCCATCAACGGTCCGCCCTGAAAAATGAGATTAAGTTGAACATGATCGATGGCGGAGGCTCCGATGGCAGAATCGACGCGACGCCAGAAAGAAACGAATTGGCTTTGGTGGTTTCCCCCGGCTGGCTGGCTGTCGGAATATCGCGCTGCGTGGCTAACCGCTGATATCATCGCCGGCGTAACCTTGGCGGCCTACGCCATCCCAGTATCGCTCGCCTACGCGGGGCTGGCGGGCTTGCCGCCACAAGTCGGCATCTACGGTTACATGCTGGGCGGCCTCGGCTACGCGCTGCTTGGCTCCTCGCGTCAGCTTGCAGTCGGGCCCACCTCCGCGATCTCATTGATGATTGCGGGCACGGTGGGAGCGATGGCCGAGGGCGACGTGCAGCGCTACGCACAGATCGCCAGCCTCGCCGCCTTCACGGTCGCGCTGCTCAGCCTTATTGCATGGCTGTTGCGGCTAAGCGTGTTGGTGAAACTGATCAGCGACAGCATTCTTGTAGGTTTCAAGGCCGGCGCCGGCCTCACCATCGCGATGACCCAGCTGCCCAGTCTGTTCGGTGTCAAAGGCGGAGGCCATAACTTCTTCGACCGCGCATATCTGCTGCTTGGGCAGCTTGGTCAGACGCAATATATCGTCCTCGCGATCGGGCTCGTTGCGATCGGGCTGATCGTGTTCGGCGAACGTTTGCTGCCGGGAAAGCCGGTCGCGCTTGCCGTCGTCGTGCTGGCGATCATAGCCGCCACCCTGCTGGGACTGCCGGCGCGTGGTGTGCCGATCACCGGCGAGATTCCGGCTGGCTTGCCCACTCTTGCAGGCCCTTCTCTCAGGCTCATCGACATCGAAGGGATCGTGCCACTCGCGGCCGGCTGCTTGCTGCTAGCCTATATCGAGGGCGTGTCGGCGGCTCGCACCTTTGCTGCGAAACACGAGTATGTTCTGAACCCCCGGCAAGAGTTGCTTGGCATCGGCGCCGCAAATCTTGTGGCGGCGCTGGGCCACGGCTACCCGGTTGCCGGCGGGCTGTCGCAATCGGCCGTGAACGACAAGGCTGGCGCCCGCACATCGCTGGCGCTCGTGTTTGCATCGCTCACGCTAGCATTTTGCCTCCTGTTCCTGACCTCACTGCTCGAAAATCTTCCGAAGGCCGTGCTCGCCGCCGTCGTCTTGACAGCGGTGTACGGCCTGCTGGATTTTCCGGCGCTGGTGCGCATGTGGCGCGTCAGCAAGCTGGACTTCATCGCGGCAGCGACAGCGCTCATCGGCGTGCTGCTCCTTGGCATCCTGCAGGGCATCCTGCTCGCAGCCCTGGCCTCCGTTGTGCTGATGCTCATCCAGGCTTCGCGCCCTAACGTCGCGTTCCTCGGGCGCATTCCCGGCACCAACAGCTATTCCGATTTGCAGCGTCACGCGGACAACGAGCCCTTGTCGGGCGCGATCGCGTTTCGGCCTGAGGCATCTGTCATTTATGTCAATGCCGATACTGTCATGGAAGCGGTCCTCGGCCGTTTGGCTGCGACTGAACCTGGAGCCATCCGCCTCGTCGTCTGCGATCTTTCCGCATCGCCGTATATTGATCTTGCGGGCTCGCGCATGTTGCACGAGCTGCATGCCGAACTCGAAAGCCGTGGCATTGCGCTACGCATCATCGGAGCCCATGGCGCGGTGCGCGATCTGTTGCGCGCCGACGATGTTGAGAAAAAGGTTGGCGAACTCGACCGCGCCGCCACGCTCGATAGCGTGCTTCGCGCCCTCGTCAGCCCATCCAATGCAGACCCGCTTGAAACGCCACCGCTGAAGGGTTGAAGCGGCTCCTTCTTGGATACATCGAAATCAATGAGGGCTGTCGCCCCAGTCGAGAGATTGGTCAGCTTCGATGATCCCGAGGCGCGCTTCCTGAATGAAACGGACAAGCCCGAAACCAAGCGCGACTGTCGCAAGTATAAAAAGCGTCGGCGCAAAAAAGGCGTGCTCGAGTCCCAGCAGCGCGGTTGTGAAGAGGATGGCCAGCAGGACGGTCGCGCAGAGCGCCGCGAAAATCGATGCATAAATGCCCCGGCTGAGGAGCCGTGCTCGCCGACGCAAGTATTTCGCGTCCAGTTTGAGCCTGTCGCCTTTCGCCTGATCGTCGGTGTCAGATACATCGAGTGCACGCAAGCGCGCGGAGACATCATTTAGCCGGGAGGACATCAAAGAGACAAAGGCGGCCGTGGCGCCAAGAAAAAAGGTCGGCGCGGTCGCTTGCGCGAAATCCTGCGTCAGCCGGCCAATGTCGGGCAAGAACTCTATCAATGGCGCAATCCTTTCGCTGTCCTGGCGCTCCATCCCTAGCGATTTGCCGGGTCTCCGTATTTACGTTCGCAGACGTAACCGATGAAACAGGCGGGCGTATCACGGGCGCCGACCCAACGCGGAACCATCTCCTCGTCCCGCTGGCAAAACGCGCGGGTCGCGACGTAGCGGTCATAGATGTCTGGGCCAGTTCCCATAACGATAGCCCCGGCGCTCTTGACGATATTCGCCGCGGTTGCGCACGGCATGGCGAGCGTATCGGGACGCCGCTGGGCCTGTGCGTCGGCCTGACCCGCCAAAATCAGAATGAAACTGCACGCGAGAATACGTACCATTTCGCCCTCCCACTATGCTCAGCCGATATCAGAAGAACACGCCTGATCTCGAAGAGATCGCGCCCTTGTACTGTACCGTAGCAAGCATGCGAAAATAGCCTCTGAATGCAAGTAATATCTTGGTGCGCTTCTAGCTGCTAATAAAGGACGACGAACACAGCTGAGCCTGTCGCACGTAGATCGGAATGGACGATTGAGCTCTCGCTATGCGCGACGGCTCCGCCAGAGCAACGTTAGCTACGTCCGTAGACAGAGGTGGCTCGGGAAATCTGGACAGCCGGGATAAGTGGGAATTCTGCCTGAACGCGGCATAATGCCGAGGACAGGAGCGAGCATGAGTAAACGACCCCGCCGGAACCACAGCCCGGTCTTTAAGGCGAAGGTGGCCTTGGCCGCCCTCAAGGGCGAGAAGACGTTGGCCGAATTGGCCGAGCA
>JANXTB010000308.1 GCA_025356415.1 Hyphomicrobiales bacterium | reverse complement strand
TGCGCAAGGAATTGCTCGAAAACTGCAACCTCCACACCGTGCTCGATATGCCCGGCGGCACGTTTCAAGGCGCGGGGGTAAAGACGGTGGTGCTGTTCTTCGAGAAGGGCGAGCCAACCAAGCGCATCTGGTATTACCAACTTGATCCGGGCCGAAACATGGGCAAGACCAACCCGCTTAACGATGCCGATTTGGCAGAGTTTGTGGCGTTGCAGGCTAGCCTCGCGACCAGCTCGAAAAGCTGGAGCGTCGAGCGTGGCGCGGTTGATCCGGCGAGCTTTGACCTTTCGGTAAAGAACCCCGATGCGGGCGAGGAAGTGGCGCTGCGCAGCCCGGAAGCAATCCTTGCCGAGATTACCGCGCTCGATTCGGAGAGCGCAAAAACTCTTGCTGAGATTAGGGCGTTGCTGTGAATTCGGCTGAATTGCAAAGCGTCGCGCGTATCATAGGCGGCGGAAGACATAAGCTATCCGGCAAACAATTTGTCGCTGCCGGATACCCTGCATATGGTGCTGGCGGTCTTAATGGCCACTTAGAGTACCGAGAATTTGAGCAGTCGGCGATTGTCCTGTCGTCCATTGGTGCACGGTGTGGGAAATGCTTTTTCACCGAGACGGAGTGGACGAGTCTGGCGAACACGCAGGTTATATTCCCTGATTTGACGAAAGTTGATCCCAAATTTCTTTGGTATCAATTGGATAATGAGGCGCGTTGGCCCCGCTCGGGAGCGGCACAACCATTCATACGACCGTCGGATGTGAAGACCCATCTCGTTACGCTCCCGCCCCTCGACGAACAGCGGCGGATTGTTGCGGTGTTGGACAAGGCCTTTGCAGGCATCGCCACCGCGACGGCGAACGCCCAGAAAAACCTGACCAACGCCCGCGCGCTTTTTGAGGGGTATCTGCAATCTACTTTCAATAAAAGTGGTGAAGGATGGATTGAGAGGCGGCTTGGAGAAATTTGTGGGCTGCAAAATGGATTCGCTTTTCAAAGCAACACTTTTCAAGAATCCGGCGTTCCAGTTCTGCGGATTTCAAACATTCAAAATGAGACAATCGAAGCACGACGCCTCGTATACATTAATCCTGCTGACTACCGCGAAAATCTGGACAGATTTAAGGTCAAGAAAGGGGCTTTGCTGATTGCAATGTCCGGTGCCACAACGGGGAAAGTTGGCATTTTAGACGAGGATGAAATTTACTATCTCAATCAGCGAGTAGGAAAATTCGAACCCACCGCACATCTGGATACGCACTACCTATTCTATTACCTCATCACCAAGGCCGAAGAAAACCTCTCAATTTCCGCCGGATCGGCCCAACCCAATCTCAGCACAGCACAGATTAAAGAATTTCTGATTCCTCTCCCGCCAATTGAACAGCAGGCAAAAGTCGTTGAAATATTTGGCGAAATACGTGAGCATTGCGAGCAGTTGAAAGCAATCATTGGGCAAAAACTCGCCGCCTTGACCGAACTCAAACAGTCCCTCCTTCACGAGGCCTTCGCCGGGGAATTGACCTGATCTGATGAACGAGGCCGACACCCGCGCCGAGCTGATCGACCCTGCGCTGGCGGCGGCTGGCTGGGGGGTGGTCGAGTCCAGCCGGTCGCCGCGCGAAGTGATCGCGCCGGGGCGGCTGACCGGATCGGGCAAGCGTGCGACCGCCAAGGCCTGCGATTATGTGCTGGTGTATCGGAACACCAAGCTGGCCAGCGTGGAAGCCAAGGCGCTGACCAAGAGCGTCGGCGAAGGGGTTGCGCAGGCCAAAGATTATGCCGAGCGGCTGCAAATCCGCTTCGCCTACGCCTGCAATGGCAAAGCGATTTATCGCATCGACATGAAGACCGGCGCGGAAGGGCCTGTCTATCGGTGGCCGACCCCGCAGGAATTGTGGGACGCGACCTTTGCCGAGGCCAATGCTTGGCGCGACCGCTTCGCCGCCGTGCCCTATGAGACCGGCGGAAAATTCGATCCGCGCTATTACCAGTATAACGCAATCGAGAAGACGCTCGCCGCCATCGCGGCTGGCAAGAACCGCGTCCTGCTGACTCTCGCCACGGGCACCGGCAAGACCGCGATCGCCTTCCAGATTGCGTGGAAGCTGTTCCAAGCGCGTTGGAATCTTGGTGACTGGAAGGCGGAGACCGAGCCGACCCGCCGCCCGCGCATCCTATTCCTAGCCGATCGCAACATCCTGGCCGATCAAGCCTACAACAGCTTTTCCGCTTTCAGCCCCGATGCGCTGGTGCGGATCACGCCCGCCGAAATCCGCAAGAAAGGCCGCGTGCCCAAGAATGGCAGCGTCTTCTTCACTATCTTCCAGTCGGTGCTGACGGATGGCGGGGCCGAGGAAGAACCCGCCTTCAACTATCAGGATTACCCGCCCGACTTCTTCGATTGCATCATGATCGACGAATGCCACCGGGCCGGGGCGAAGGATGGCAGCGAGTGGCGAGGGATCCTCGATTACTTCGCGCCAGCCGTGCAGATTGGCTTGACCGCCACGCCCAAGCGCAAGGACAATGTCGATACCTACGCCTATTTCGGCGAGCCGGTTTACACCTACTCCCTGAAAGAGGGGATCAACGACGGATATCTAACCCCGTTCAAGGTGGTCGAACTGGGCACTACGATCGACAGCTATGTCTACACGCAAGGTGACCAGATCGCGTCGGGCGAGATCGACGAGCGCAAACGCTATGACGAGGCCGACTTCAATCGCAAGATCGAGATCGAAGCGCGCGAGCGATACCGCGTGAAGATTTTCATGGAGCGGATCAACCCGCGCGAGAAGACGCTGGTGTTCTGCGCGACCCAGGATCATGCGGCCAAGGTCCGCGACCTGATCAACCAAGCCAAGACCAGCACCGACCCGAACTATTGCGTTCGCGTGACCGCCAACGACGGCGCGATGGGCGAGCAATGGCTGCGCGTCTTCCAGGATAATGAGAAGACCGTTCCAACGATCCTGACCACCTCGCAAAAGCTGTCTACCGGGGTGGACGCTCGGAACATCCGCAACATCGTGCTGATGCGTCCCGTCACCAACATGATCGAGTTCAAGCAGATCATCGGGCGCGGGACGCGGCTGTTCGACGGGAAAGACTATTTCACGATCTATGATTTCGTGAAGGCGTATGAGCTGTTCAGTGACCCTGAATGGGATGGCGAGCCGCTAATCCCTAGTCCGCCAGGCGGTCCTGGACCCGGGCCGGGTGACGGTGGAAACGGACCTACTGGAGGCGATGGCGGTGGAGAACCGCCGAAAGAACGACTGGTGATCACGCTCGCCGACGGCAAGGAGCGCACCTTCCAGCATATGAGCGCGTCTACTTTTTGGGATGCGTCGGGCAAGCCGATTTCAGCGACACAGCTTGTCGAGCGCCTATTTGGCAAGCTGCCCGAACTATTCCGCGATGAAGCCGAACTGCGGAGGATCTGGGGCCAGCCGGAAACGCGAGCCGCGCTGATTTCCGGACTGGCCGAGCGGGGCTTCGCTGGCGAGCAGCTGGCGCAGGTCCGGGGCATGATCGATGCACAGGAATCGGACCTGTTCGACGTGCTTAACTACATCGCCCACACAAAGCATCCATTGAAGCGGTCCGAGCGAGCGAACACGCATCGGGCGAGCATTCTGTCCCGCTACGATGCCAATCAGCAGGCCTTCCTCGATTTCGTGCTGTCACAATATGTGGCGGAAGGCGAAGCCGAGCTTGGAATGGATAAGCTGCCCGACCTACTCGACCTTAAGTACGGGTCGTCACGTGACGCGGTGCGGCGCTTGGGCAGTGTCGCTCATATCAAGAGCACGTTCCGAGGCTTCCAAACACACCTTTATGAGGCTGAAGACACCGAGATAAATCTGCCGTCTGCTTGAGACTCTTCAATGCGCCTGGGGGCCTTTTTGGGGGCCTATTCTAGATCCGGGAACCTACTTCCTATTAATATCAAATACTTACTAGCCTCATTCGAGTCCTCTCCTGGCACCAGCGGCCGTTCCGACTTCATCATGCGGCAAAGGCCAGGTCGGCTTGGTCGAGTCGCCGAGAAACTCCTGACCTACGAGCCTCTAACGATCGAACGCCTGCGGAGCAGCAGATAGGCGGCG
>JANXTB010000298.1 GCA_025356415.1 Hyphomicrobiales bacterium | reverse complement strand
GCACGCCCGTCGTCGTCTCTTCGGAGACGCCCTTGATGGCCAGACCATTGCGCGTGTACCAGCCCGGATTGGCCTTGAGGCGCTTCTTGATCGCGGCGAAGAGGACTTCCTCTTCTTCATTGCCGGGCTTGTCGAGGAAGGCGACGTCGCCCTTCTCGGCGCGCATGCCGAGATGGATCAGCATGGTCGCGTCGCCGCCGTCGTCGAGGATCATGTTCGGCGTGCCGCCGTCCGACCATTCGAAGATGCGGTGCGTGTAATCCCAATAGTCTTCGAGGCTCTCGCCCTTGATGGCGAAGACCGGCGTGCCGGCGGCCGCAATGGCGGCGGCGGCGTGGTCCTGTGTCGAATAGATGTTGCACGAGGCCCAGCGGACATCGGCGCCGAGCGCCTTCAGCGTCTCGATGAGCACGCCGGTCTGGATCGTCATGTGCAGCGAACCGGCGACGCGCGCGCCCTTGAGCGGCTGCGTCGCGCCGAATTCAGCGCGCGTGGCCATCAGGCCGGGCATTTCGGTCTCGGCGATCGCGAGCTCCTTGCGGCCCCACTCGGCAAGCTTGATGTCGGCGACGACGTAATCGTTGAAATGAGCGGTCATGGATCTGCCTCGGTTGAATATGGGGGGTCTATAGCAGGGTGCGCCACCTTGGGCAATGGACATATAAAGATATCTTTATATGCGCTCCCATTCTGCGCCCCGGGCTGGACGGGTCGGTATTCGCGATGGGGTCGAAGTAAAGAATAACCATACCTGACGTACCGTCAGTATATTATTTCAGAAACTTAGACTTATGTTAAAACACTTGGCCTATTTTGGACAGGAGATTACAAAAAATCCTTTTTCAACTGCCGCAAGGGTAAGTAGAGATGTCCAAGCTCAAAGTCAGAGGTAAACTACTGGCGGCTTTCGGCCTCCTGATCGCTGTCCTGACCGTCATCAGCGGCTGGATCATCATGGACATTCGCGAGGTGAGGCGTGCGAGCCACGCCGGTGTGCATGCAGGGAACAAGCTGGACCTCATCAATGACGTCCTGACGAAATTGGTCGAGCATCAGAACGCCGCGCGTGGCTTTGCTCTTTCACTCGACCCGGCCTTCGAGAAAAGCATCGCAAGACAAAATATCAGCATCGACGATGCGCTCGTGGAACTGGCCGAGGTGACGGCGGGCACGAGCGAAGCGGCGGAAGTCGCGAAACTGAAGCCCGCGGCCGACGTGGCTCGGCGCGAATTGGAAGCCTTGATGGCTGACAGCGCGAAGCCCGAGCGGCGCGTCGCGGCGCTTGCCGAGTCGAATGCGAAGGGGCGTCTGACCACGTTGCGCAACATTCTGACCGGTCTTCGGACACAGGCCAATGCGGGCGCCCAGATGGCGCAGGCCGACGCGGATCACGCCATAGATCATATGCTCTGGCTGATCGCCGCGGCTGGGTTGGTGGCGATCGCGATGGCGGCCTCGATGGCGGCGATGCTGGCGCGGTCGCTTGGGCGGCCGATCGAGCAGATCTCGGCGGTCATGAGCGCGCTTGCGAAGGGCGCGAGCAATGTCGTCATCCCCGCGCTCGATCGCACCGACGAGATCGGCGACATGGCGCGTTCCGTGCAAGTGTTCCAGCGGGCCGTGGAGGAGAAACTGCGCCTCGAAAACGGCGAGCAATCGCGTCTCGAAGCCGAGGAGTTGCGCCAGCGCAGCGACACCGCGCGCGCCGCGACGGCGGCGCGCCAGAAGGCCGTTATCGAGAATCTCGGCGAAGCGCTCGCGGCGCTGGAGCGCGCCGATCTGACCTGCCGCCTGAGCGGGCTGCCGCCGGAGTTCCACCAGATCGAACGCGACTACAATGCGGCCATGGATCGTCTTGAAGACGTTCTGGGCGGCGTCGTTGAAAGCTCGGAAGCGATTCACGGCAATTCGGGCGAAGTTGCGCAAGTCTCCACCACCATGGCTGAGCGCGCCGAGCAACAGGCGGCCAATCTCGAAGAAGCCGCTGCGGCGCTGGAGGAAATCACCGCGACGATGAAAGGCATGGCCGAGGGCGCCCAGCGCGCCACAGGCATCGCCGGGCGTGCGCGCGAAGAGGTCGAGGCGAGCCAGCAGATTCTCACGGAATCGACTGCCGCCATCCGCCGCATTTCGGATTCGTCGGGCCGCATCAGCTCGATCATCGAAGTCATCGACGCCATCGCGTTCCAGACCAATCTGCTGGCGCTGAACGCCGGCGTCGAGGCGGCGCGAGCCGGCAGTGCGGGCCTTGGTTTCGCGGTTGTCGCCGCGGAAGTGCGCGCGCTCGCGCAGCGTTCGGCGGCGGCCGCGAAGGAGATCAAGGGAC
The DNA here is from genome assembly GCA_025356415.1 of Hyphomicrobiales bacterium. Taxonomy (GTDB): domain Bacteria; phylum Pseudomonadota; class Alphaproteobacteria; order Rhizobiales; family Beijerinckiaceae; genus Terripilifer. Next base: position 4,494 of record JANXTB010000298.1, on the reverse strand, counting down.
TGATCGAAACATCGCAGAACGAAGTGCGCCAGGGCGTGCAATTGATCGACCGCACCGGCGAGGCGATGCAGCGCATCCGCGCGAATGTCGGCGAGGTCGATCAGGCGGTGATCGAGATCGCCAACGGCGCGCGTGAACAATCGACGGGCATTCAGGAGGTCAACACGGCGGTGTCGCAGATGGACCAAGCGACGCAGCAGAACGCCGCGATCGTCGAGGAAGCGAGCAGCGTCAGTCAGCAGCTCTATATCGAGGTGCGTCGCCTCGCCGACCTCATCGGCGTGTTCAAGATGACCGGTGGCGCGCGCTCCAGGGCGGCCTCCCGGCTAGCCGCCTAGATGGTGACGCCGAGCGCTTCGGCGCTCAGCCAGAAGACCTCGCCGGAGCTTTGCTCCGTGTCGAGCCACAAGAATGGCAGGTCGGGGAATTCCATCTCGAGGATTTCCCGGTCCTCGCCCATTTCGCAGATCAGCCCGCCGCCGGGGTTCAGGTGCTCGCCCGCGTTCGCCAGAATCCGGCGGACGATGTCGAGCCCGTCCTCGCCCGATGCCAGCGCCATTTCGGGTTCGTGGGCGTATTCGGGTGGCAGTTCGGACATGACCTGCGCGCCGACATAGGGCGGGTTGGTGACGATGAGATCGTAGCGGCGGCCCTGCAGCGGGGCGAAAAGATCGCCCTGCACGAGACCGATGCGGTCCTGAAGGCCGCTGGCTTCCAGATTGATTTTCGCCACCGCCAGCGCATCGGGCGAGAGGTCCACGGCGTCGATCATCGCATGCGGAAAGGTCTGCGCCATCAGGATGGCGAGGCAGCCCGAGCCCGTGCAGAGGTCGAGCGCCGAGCTCACATTGGCCGGGTCCATGAGGCTCGAAGCGTCGTCGCCCGAAAACAACCCGGTGCGCAGCAATTCCCCGATGAACGAGCGCGGCACGATCACGCGCTCATCGACATAAAAAGGCACGCCGCCGACGTAAGCCTTCTTCAGCAGATACGAGGCCGGCTTGCGGGTGGTCACGCGCGCGATGATCAAATCCGCGAGGCGCCGGCGCTCGGCGGGCAGCAGGCGGGCGTCGAAGAACGGCTCCAGCCGGTCGATCGGCAGCGACAGGCCTTCCAGCACGATGAACGCGGCCTCGTCGAGCGCGTCGTTCGTGCCATGGCCGAAAACCAGCTCATTGGCCCGGAACAGGCTGACCGCGCAGCGCAAGAAATCGCGCGGCGTTGTCAGTTCGGCGGCCATGGCGGCGGCGTCGGGAAGGTTTTCGGTCATCAGTCTGGCTCCGCGGACGCGTTTGGCGCGGTGTAGCCCGGGCGCCCGCCGCTGTCGAGCCAGCCCGCTCACGCTCTCGCTTCACACACGCAAGCCTGTCATTCTATTCAGCGATTCGGTTTTGTTTTTTCACCTCCGGTTTTTTGCGATGTCCATTTCCAAATCCGGCGCGCCGCGTTCGCGGGATTTCGCGCTCTGCCTGCAGGTCGCCGCGCGCGAGCACCGGCTCGGCCAGTTCGAGGCCGCCGTCGGCATTTACCGGGTCGTGCTGCAGCAATGCCCCGATTATCCGCAAGCCCGGGGCGACCTGTCGCGAACGCTGTTCGCCTTGCGCCAATGGCCGGACGCGTGGCTGGCGTATGGGGCGCGGTTCGAGGCTTTCGAGGGCGCCAAGGAGCCAGCGCTGGTCGCGCGCGCCGGACTGCAAAACACACCGCGCATGACGAAGGACGCGAAGCCCGCGCGCGTCGCGATTGTGAGCGAGGGCGGGCTCGGCGACATCATCCTGTTCAGTCGTTTCGTATCGCGCCTGGTCGCGAGCGGCATTGATGCGCGGCTGATCGCGCCGCGCCGCCTCATCCCGCTTTTGCGCACCATGGACCCGGCGCCTACTTTCGCGTGCGACGACGAGCCTGATGCGGGCGCCGGCTGCGACGCATGGGCGCCGATCATGGGCTTGCCCGCGTTGCTCGGCCTGCCAGAGGCTGAACTCAGCGCGCCGCAACCTGTGTTGCGGGCGGAAGCCGCGCGCATCGAGCATTGGCGTGCGTGGCTTCACCAACAACGCGGCGACAAGCGCGGACCGACATTCGCCATTGCGTGGCGCGGGGCGCCGGACAACAGGGCCGCGGGCCTGCGCACCGCGCGTCTTTCGGATTTCGCGCCGCTGGCTGCGATCCCCGGCGCGACGCTCGTCTGCTTGCAAAAGGATGCGACCGACGACGAGATTCGCGCAAGCGGCTTCGCGGACCAGATCCTGCGGCCGCCGGCGTCGTTCGACGAGGACGGCGCGTTTCTCGATTCCGCGTCGCTGTTGATGATCGTCGATACGCTTGTCAGCATCGACACCGCGCTTGTGCATCTCGCCGGCGCGCTGGCGCGTCCTTGCGAGGTGTTGCTCGGCCAAGAACCGGACTGGCGCTGGCTCGACATGGCGCCGGGGAATGTCTGGCATCCGTCTGTGCGCGTCTGGCGCTGCGCCGCAGTCGAAACTTACACCGAGCTCGTCGCGCGTTGTTGCGCACAGCAAGCGCCCGCCGCCTGAACCTTCCTGAAAGTCCCGATGTCCGACTCGCCCAGCCTCGCGCCTCTCCCCAGCGATTTTTCCCAAGTGGTCATGGCCGCGGATCGCGAGCAGCGGGAGGGTCGCTTTGAAACCGCGGTCGCGCTCTATCGCGTCGTGCTCGCCAAGGCGCCCAGATATGTCGAGGGCCACGCCAAGCTCGCACGCGCGCTGTTCTGCCTGCGCAGATGGGACGAGGCGTGGCGCGCCTTCGACGTTCGATTCAAGCTCATGGATGTGCCGCCCAACGTGAATGGGCGCGACAGCGCGGGGCGGCCACGCGAGCTGCCGCGGCTGGTCGAAGGCCCTTTGCCCAAGCGCCTGCTCGTCATGTGCGAGCAGGGCATGGGCGATACGATTCAATTCGCCCGCTTCCTGCCGCGACTTGTGGAAGCCGGCGTGCAGGTGCAGGCCGTCGTGCCCCAGCGCCTGTTCGGCTTGCTGCGCACGCTCGATCCCGCGCCGCCGTGCCTGCCGGCTGAAACGCAAGCCTCGCTCACCGGCGTCGAGACATGGACGACGATGATGGACCTGCCGCTGCTGCTGGGCTTGAAGGAAGAAGATTACCTGGCGCGCGAACCCTACCTGCGCGCCGATCCGCGTCGCGTCGCGCGTTGGCGCACATGGCTTGACGCGCAGCATGGCGACAAGAGCGGCCCCGTCATCGCCTTCTGCTGGCGCGGCAACCCGGAGCACAAGCTCGATGTGTCGCGCTCGGCGACGCTGGCCGATCTCGCGCCGCTGGCGGAGATCCCCGGCGCCACGCTGATCTGCCTGCAGCACAATGCAACGGATGAAGATTTGGCAGGCTGCGGCTTTGGCGACAGGATTGTCCGGCCCGGTCCCGATTTCGATTCCGGCATTGACGCCTTCCTCGATTCCGCGGCGCTTCTCACGATGGTCGATCGCCTGGTCTGCGTCGACACATCGCTCGCCCATGTCGCCGGCGCGCTGCATTGCCGGGTCGAGATGATGATCACGCATGATTGGGCCGACTGGCGCTGGATCGATCATGTCGATTTCAATGTCTGGTACCCGACGCTGCGGATCTGGCGGCGCGAGGCGCAGGGCTCGTATCGCGATGTCGCGGCGCGGATCGCCCGTAGTTTAACGGAGCAAGCAGGGGCAATGGACACGGTTGGGGCCTTGCTCTAGTTTTCCCGCCAACAAAACGGGAGAAAACGATGACCAAGACGATCACGGGCGCTGCGCGCATGCTTCTGGCTGGCGTGGCCTTTGGTGCGCTGGCTGCGCCTGCCCTCGCGCAGGATTTCGCCAAGAAGACCGTGACGGTCTACATCGGCAACACGTCGGGCGGCAGCTACGATCTCTATGGCCGCGTGGTCGCGCGCTATTTCGGCAAGCATCTGCCGGGTAACCCGACGGTGATCGCCACCAACATGCCCGGCGCCGGCACGCTGCGCGCCGCCAATTACATTTATGAAGTCGCGCCCAAGGACGGCACGGCGATCGGCATCGTCACCGAGACGCTGGCGGTGGAGCAGGCGACGGGCAATCCGGCCGTGCAATTCGACGCCGCAAAATTCAACTGGGTCGGCCGCATCGCCTCGTCCAACAACATTCATTTCCAGTGGCACACGGCCAAAGCGCAGTCGCTGGACGACGTGAAGAAGTTCGAGACGCCGGTTGCAGCGGCGGGCGCCGGAAACATTTCGGAAGTCGTGCCGAAGCTGCTGAATGCGACCATCGGAACCAAGTTCAAGATCATCTCGGGCTTCCCGGCATCCGCTGAAGGCATGCTGGCGATGGAGCGCGGCGAAGTGGACGGCACCGCAAGTTCGTGGGCCGCGGTTCGCACCGGCAAGAAGCAGTGGATCGAAGAGAAGAAGATCAAGATCATCCTGCAGGACGTGCCGGAACGCGCAGCAGACCTGCCGGACGTGCCGGCTCTGGGCGAGCTCGGCGACAACGAGGCCGACCG
>JANXTB010000285.1 GCA_025356415.1 Hyphomicrobiales bacterium | reverse complement strand
GCTTCTCGATTTCCTGCGGCGCGACGGACACCGTGTAGCTGATCCCGTCGAGGGAATCGCGATACGGCAGTTTGGCGACCGACAGGCAGGACGCGAGCCAGCCGTGACTGTCGCGGCCGTGCATCGGGTTGGCGCCAGGTCCGAAGGGCTCGCCCTTTCGTCTGCCATCCGGTGTGTTTCCGGTCGCTTTCCCGTAGACGACATTCGATGTGATCGTCAGGACGCTCTGCGTATGCGTCGCGTTTCTGTAAGTCGGATGCTTGCGGAGCTTCTGCATGAAAAGCGTGACAAGGTCGGCCGCGATCAAATCGACCCGATCATCGTTATTGCCGAACTGCGGCAGGGCCTTGCTGCCCTCGTTGACGTAATCGACGATCAATCCCTTCTCGTCGCGCACGACCTTGATCTTGCCGTATTTGATGGCCGCGAGACTGTCTGCCACCACCGAAAGCCCGGCAATCCCGAACGCCATGGTGCGCAGGACATCCCTGTCGTGCAGCGCCATCTCGAAACGCTCGTAGAAATATTTGTCGTGCATGTAATGGATGCAGTTCATCGCATGCACGTAGGTGCGCGCCAGCCACTCCAGCGTCTTGTCGTACTTGTTCATGACGTCGTCGAAGTCGAGCACATCGCCGGTCACGGCAGGCGCTGGCGGCGCAACCTGGTCGCCTGTGACTTCGTCGCGGCCACCGTTGATGGCGTACAGCAACGCCTTGGCGAGATTCACGCGCGCGCCGAAGAATTGCATCTGCTTGCCGATCCGCATCGCGGAAACGCAGCAGGCAATGGCGTAATCGTCGCCCCACAGGGGGCGCATGAGATCGTCGTTTTCATATTGAAGCGACGACGTCTCCTTGCTGACCTTCACGCAATAGCGTTTGAACGTCTCGGGCATCTGGTGCGACCACAGAACCGTAATGTTCGGTTCCGGCGCCGGACCCAGATTCGTCAGCGTGTGCAGGATACGATAGCTGCTCTTGGTGACGAGCGGCTTTCCATTGAGATCGACGCCGCCGACACATTCCGTCGCCCAGTAGGGGTCGCCGCTGAACAACGCATCATATTCCGGCGTGCGAAGGAACCGCACGATGCGCAGTTTCTGCACGACCTGATCCCACAATTCCTGGGCGCCGCTCTCGTCGAGAGTCCCTTCGCGGAGATCGCGTTCAATGTAAATATCGAGGAAGCTCGAGACGCGCCCGATCGACATGGCCGCGCCATTGGCTTCCTTGATCGCGCCGAGATAGGCGAGATAAGTCCATTGCACGGCCTCGCGCGCGCTTGCAGCGGGTTTGGCAAGATCGCATCCATAGAGCTTGCCCATGGCGGCAAGATCTTTCAAAGCGCGAACTTGCTCGGCGAGCTCTTCGCGCTGGCGAATGACCTCGTCGGTCGGCCACATGTCGTTGATCTGCGCGCGCTCTTTCTGCTTTGCGTCGATCAGCCGGTCGACACCGTAAAGCGCGACGCGGCGATAATCGCCGATGATACGGCCACGGCCATACGAATCGGGAAGCCCGGTGATGATGCCGGAGCTGCGGCATTTCATGATTTCGGGCGTGTAGACATCGAAGACGCCGTCGTTGTGGGTTTTGCGATATTTGGTGAAGGCCTCGTGCACCTTCGCATCAGGCTCGATCCCCGCAGCCTTGAGGCCGGACTCGACCATTCGCAGCCCGCCATACGGGAAGATGGCGCGCTTGAAGGGCTGGTCCGTTTGCAGACCAACGATGACTTCGTTGTCGCGATCGATGTACCCGGCCTTGTGAGCCAGCAGGTTTGACGGGTTGTTCGCATCAGCGCCGATCACACCCTTCTTTCGCTCTTCGGCGAAAAAAGGCTGCAGCTTCTCCCAAACCGCCTTGGTCTTTTGTGAGGGGCCGACAAGGAAAGATTCGTCCTCGTAATAGGGAGTGACGTTGGACAGAATGAAATCGCGAACATCGATCGTCGACGTCCAGGGGCCGGGCTTGAAGCCGCGCCACGCGCTCACGACTTTTAGATCCTTGGCAAGTCCCTCGGTGACGCCCATGTCGCGCGCTCCTCTCCAATGGGCTTCCTTTGATGGCGCCCTTAACTTCTATGCTTCCAGAAGAGCCGGAACTCTGCATTGAGAATTGTCAGCGCTTCGACGCAGCAAGCCGAAATTTGGCAACGTTGACGTTGCGGTTTGACGCGGCGGAATGCTGACCAAAGTCAATGCGCCAGACGCGTAGACATGCGGGGATGCACACTCTTGAAAGCGGAGGTGCTGTCGTGAGCGACAAAGGTAAAGACTTGGAAACGGCGCGGAAGCGCCTTCGCGACGTCTTTCAGGGCGTCACGGGCCGGCAGCCGAAATCAGACGCCGAACTGAAGCAATGGCTTGCGACACCTGAGGGTAAGCAAGCCACTGTTTTCGAGTCCACCGAGCTGTTCATGTGGGGCGAGATGCATGGCGGCGCGGTGCTGGATCCCAAAGAGGAAAAAGGATTCCAGAGCGATCAGCTTCACGAGTAATTACCGAACGCACCTGACACGCGTACAACTGGCGCTGCGAGCGTCGCTGGCGGCTGCGGTCGCCTTGGCGGTCGCCGACCTGTTGAAGTTGCAATATCCACTTTATGTAATGACAAGATCCGCTGCACGGGACAGTTCGCCGAAGCGATGAACTTGTTTGGCATACTGGCGACATTTGTCGCGCAGACCTTCCTCTGCAAGCATGTCGGCTACCACTCCTGCGATCGCCGCAGGCGTTGCATCGCACGAAAGCTCACGGCCGAAACCGAGCGCTTCCACGCGCTCGGCATTGTCACTCTGATCCCGGCCGTTTGGCAGAAGGAGCATCGGCACGCCTGCGCCAGCGCTGAACATCGCAGTCCCAAGTCCGCCGTGAGTGATCACGAGATCGACGGAGGGGAGAACAGCATCATGCTGGATGAATGAGCGAGCCTCGAGATTGTCGGTTGATGGAAGCGCATCCGGCGAAACGCCGCGTCCTGTTGTGACGAGGACTTCGAGAGGCAGCGGCGCGAGCGCCTCGCAGACGCTTTGCAATGTCCCTTGTTGCTCCTGAAAAACGCTGCTGAGGCTCACGAGAACAAAGGGGCGATCCGGGAATCGGCGAGGCCACGGCGGCGCCGCTACGGGTTCGCGAATGGGGCCCACGAAATGCACGTGCGGCGGAACCTGCGTCGCCGTTCCGAACTCGGGATAGGTCGTCGCCAGCACCATCGGCGCGCGATCGAGGAGTTCGAAAAAGGCATGCCCCGTATGTTCTTTAGCGAGATGACCGAGGCCCGTGGTGGCGCGACCTTGCAGGTTCCAGGCGAGGTGATTGAGCGTGATGAAAGGCAGGCCGCGCTTAGTGGCCATCCCGATGGTCGTGAACAGCATGACATCGATGACGTTGATGTTCGGGCGCAGCGCATCATGCAGCGTCAGAAAGTCAGAGGCGAAAGCTGTGGAACCACTCACGCCATTGACGATGAACTCAAGTTCCGCGCCGGTCGCATGAGGCATGGATCCGTCCCATTGCGGCGCGGTTTTCAGGGCGTGGAACTTGGCGCCATCGGACTCGACAATTCGGGCAACGGAATTGTGGGTCAGGACATGGACGTCGTGACCGCGTCGGATCAACTCGCGTGCGAGCGCCCGCTGTGGCGGGACATTTCCGCCGCCGTCCCAATAAGTCAGCAAAACGATTTGCCGCTCGCGATGTGAACCCGGGTGTGCAGATGCGTCTTCCTTCATGATCCACCTGCCTTGCTTATGTTGGTGATCATTCCAGCCATCAGCGCGACGACTTCTGATTTTGTATGACCGAAATCACGCCGCAGCAGTTTCCAGGTGTAGAGATCGGTGGCCACGACAAGGCGCGTGATCTGCATGTCGCGCGCCTCGCCGCCCAAGCCCTTGAGCGCTCCGTTGAAGCGCGCGGCGACCCAGGAGCGGTGCGCCTGTCTGCCCACCTCCAGCTGCG
>JANXTB010000129.1 GCA_025356415.1 Hyphomicrobiales bacterium | reverse complement strand
TAACTGACGAGATCAGCGAGCGTGAAACCATCATGCGAGGCGACGTAATGGATCGAGGCGCCGGGCGCGCGGCCGCGATGCCCGAAGATTTCGCGCGAGCCAGTCAAAGCTCGCGCCAGCCCCGCCAATTGCCCCGGATCGCCACGCCAGAAGCCGCGCACGGAATCGCGGAAGCGATCGTTCCACTCGCTCCAGCCGGCGGGAAAACCGCCCAGCCTGTAGCCTGCATCGCCGAGATCCCACGGCTCGGCTATCAGCTTAACTTTTGAAAGCACGGGATCCTGACCGACCGCGCGGAGAAAGCCGGCGCGCTCGTCCACATCGACGGGATCGCGCGCAAGCGAGGGCGCGAGGTCGAAACGGAAACCATCGATGTGGAAATGCTCGACCCAGTAGCGCAGGGAATCGAGAACCATCTGCATGACGCGCGGGTGATGAAGATCGAGTGTATTGCCGGTGCCAGTCGAATCCCATGAGAAGCGGCGGTTGCCCTCCGGCAACTTATAATAGGAAGCATTGTCGATGCCGCGAAATGACAATGTCGGGCCAAGGTGGCTGCCCTCGCAGGTGTGGTTGTAGACCACGTCCATCAGCACTTCGATGCCTGCATCATGCAACGAGCGGATGGCCGCGCGCAGGCCGTAGAAGCCGTCCGGTCCTAAATAGCGTGGCTCTGGCGCGAAGAAGTTGAGCGTCGAGTAGCCCCAGTAATTGCGCAGGCCCTTGTCGTGCAGGAAACGATCGTCGACGAAGGACTGGATCGGCATAAGCTCGATCGCCGTCACGCCGAGCGAAACGAGATGCTCGATGACATGAGGGTTGCCGAGCGCGCTGAATGTGCCGCGCATCGCTGGCGAGACGCCGGGGTGCAGCCTCGTCAGGCCTTTCACATGCGCTTCGTAAATGAAAGTTTCATGCCAGGGATGACGCGGCGGCCGGTCGTCACCCCAGGTTTGCGCGGGATCGGTGACGACGCATTTGGGCGCCATCGGCGCGCTGTCGCGGCGGTCAAAGGAAAGATCGCCGCGCGACGCGCCGGGGCGATAGCCAAGCAGCGCGTCATGCCAGCGCACGCGCCCGAAGATCTCGCGCGCATAGGGGTCAACTAGCAGCTTGTTGGCGTTGAAGCGGTGGCCATTCTGCGGCTCATAGGGGCCATGCACACGGTAGCCATAGAGCTGGCCGGGGCGCAGGCCGCGCACATAGACGTGCCAGACGTCATCGGTGCGGCGCGGCATGCGAATGCGGTGAAGCTCGCGCCGGCCGGTCGCGTCGAAAAGGCAGAGATCGACCGCGGTCGCATGGTCGGAGAACAGCGCGAAGTTGACGCCAAGCGCGTCAAAGCTCGCGCCGAGGGGCGCGGGCGTGCCCTCTTCGACATCGCGCGCTTCCATGCTGGACCTCTTGGGATGGTCAAGCTTTGAACGCGCTACACGCCTGTTTGTTGCGATGAAGCTTGTTCGTGAACGTCGAACAGCAGTGATTTGATCGTGACCGGGACCATGCCGGACGGCAGGCGGATGCGGCCGATATCGACGAAGTCGAAGTCCCGCAGCGTGATTCCGTCAATCACCATGATTGGGCTGACGACATGTTTCTCTTCGCGCAAGATTCCGCCCAGCGTGAGCGCAGCATCGCCCTCGAGCATGATGTAGAGCGGCGCGCCGGCACTGATGCGATCCGCCAGACCTTCCGCAATAGCGTCAGCCAGAGCGCGGACGCGGGCGTAATCATGATCGCCGCGCCAGCGGAACGCGAGCGCGAAATCGCGGTTCGTATCTTCAAGATCGAACGCCTTGCGATGCGCCGCAATGGCTTTTGCAATCGCCTGCGTGTCTGGCATTCCAAACAGCGACACGGGCGGCATCAGCACCGGCAGATTGCGGCGCGGCAACAGCGTCGCGGGCGGCGAGATGAAACTTGTCTGGCCGCTCATCTGCACGCTGAACTCGGACGCGCCGAGCGCCGTGGCGCGGATGCATTCTCCAGCCTCCAGCAGCGGCGGCGCAAGGCGCTGCGCATCGAGCCGCGTGCGAATGGCGCGACCAAGACGCCGGCCCATGTCGGAGAAATCGCGGTTCTCACGCAGGTAGATGAATTCGGCGACGCCGCCCGAAAACATGAGGCCATCGCACGGCAGCGCGGCGACAGGTTCGGTCAACCAAAGCGCGGCCTCGCTGTCGGGATTTTCAAGCGCGGCGAAAAGCGCATCGGCCATTACGCCCGCAAGCCTTTCGAGAGAAGGATTATCGACAGGATCGCCGACATCCCAATCCAGACCCGCGCGGCGCAGAAACACTTTCGCGCTTTCATCGCAACGCACGATCACATCGTCGCGCGACCATGCGAGTTGGCGCCCGCCGATCGCCAGTGCGCCGCAAGCCTCGACGCGGCCCTCGACGAGACGCGAGATTTTCGTCGTGCCGCCACCGATGTCGATGTTGACGAGCGTCGTGTTGAGTTCGAGCGAGCGGCGCGCGGCGCCCGAGCCGTAAGCGGCGAGCATCGCCTCCATGTGATGGCCGGCGGTGGCGGTGACGAGTTCGCCCAAGTCAGCGGCGAGCATGTGCGTAATGGCTTCCGCATTGTCGCGCGCCATCGCCTCGCCGGTGAGAATGATGACGCCGGTTTCGACATCGTCGGGCGTGATCCCCGACACCACGAAAGCGCGGTCGATGATGCCGCGCAGGCGCCCGGCGTCGATTTCGTGCGGACCTTTGAAAGGCGTCAGCGACACGGGCGAAAGATACAGCGTCTCGCGTTTTGCGGCGTGGCGGCGCATGGCGAGCGGCTCACCTGGTCCGCGCATCAACAGGCGCGAGAAGGCGATCTGCGTGCCCGACGAGCCGATGTCGACGCCCATGCTGACGAGAGGAATGCTTTCCAGCGAGCGGGCGTTGATGTCGAGAAGATTGTGCCCCTGCATGTCATGATCGTGGTCATGATCGGCGCTGTCGTCATGCACATGATCGGCCTGCGCGCCAAGCAGATGATCGCGCAACGAGTGCTGCAGGTTCGGGCGTGGGGGATTGTCGGACTTGTTCATCTGCAATCCATCCGCACCGTCATTGCGAGGAGTGAAGCGACGAAGCAATCCAGAGCCTCACGCGGGGCTTCTGGATTGCTTCGCTTTGCTCGCAATGACGAGGCTAGAGCCTCGTCACTTCTTCGCGTTGAAGCCGCGTTCGCCGCGCAGATATTCGCGCATGATCTCTGCCGTCAGCGTCACCTTCGGATCGTAATCCGGCGAATCCTCGAACTGCTCAAGCGTGTTCAAACCGATCTGCTTGAAGATGCGGTTGGTGCACGAGATGAAGCGGCACGGCTTCTCGGGGTCGGCGTTGAAGTGCTGGTGCAAGGTGTTCGGCGGGATGTAGATCACATCGCCGGATTCCCATTCGAAGCGCTTCACTTCCGGGTTGAGGACCCACTCGAACACGTCGCCGATTTCGCAATCGCTGTCCTGATGCAGATCGTAGCCGCGGCCCTCGATCACATAGATGCATTCTTCCGCCAGGTGGCGATGCTGGCCCGAGCGCGAGCCCGGCGGAATGATCTGCATGTAGGCGTCCACCGTCTCCATGCGGGTGTTCATGTTCTCGTTGATGACGTGCTTCAGCAGGCCCTGACGAGACATTTCCCACGGCATTTCTTCGGGGGTGATGACCTTCTTGCGGCGCGAATTGCGCGAAGGCGCATCCTGCGCTTCGTCGAGAGCGCGCTGGTACAGACGCTCATTGCCCTTGCCCTCGAGCCAGGCTCCAACTTCACTCCATGCCATATCAGTATCCCCCCTCGGGATGATTTTCGCCCTGCTCGGCTTCGCGCACTTCGAACCCTTCGGAATATTCCGAATGCTCGACCGAGCGCGACTTGACCTGCTTCTGGAACAGCATGTTCAGGAAGAGGTACATCGGCTTCGTCTTGATGACGATGGCGCGCGCCGGCTTGGTGGTGGACGCGTTGAAATGCTGGTGGACGCAATTGTTGTGCACGATCGCGACGTCGCCGGCCTTCCAGTCGTAACGGATGCCGTCGTGAATCTCGTAGCCTTCGCCATCCAGAATGTAGAAGGCGGCCTCGTTGACGTGGCCGTGCTGCTGCGAGGAGGCGCCGGGCGCATATTCTTCCAGATGGAAGTGGAAGGTCTGCGTGATGCCGTCCTTCGGCTCGACGTAATGGCGGCTGAAGCACTGCGGACCATCGACGAAGGGAATGTCCTTCGCCTTGCGGATACGCGGCACCGAGCGCAGGCGGTCGAGTTCAGCCTGCAGCTTGTACTCGCCCTGGATCGCGCGCACGAACACGCGGTCCTTCTTGGAATGATAATGCGTGGCGAGCTTTTCTTCCGGCGTCATGTTTCCGGAATTATGCCCGAGGTCGGCTGACGCGCCGCCCTTCGTTACTCTTGTGTCATCAGCCATTGGCCTTCTCCCTCAAAACACGTTTCGCCATCGACGTTACTGCATCAGCGGCTTCATCTTCTCGATCAAGTCTTTCGGGCTTGCGTAGATTTCCCGCACAAGCGCCTCGAGATGCGCGCCGTCCTTCGGCTCGACCTCGAGTTTCATCTTCGCCGCTTCCTCGATGAATTCTGGATCCTTCATAACCTTCGCGAAAGCTTCGCGCAGCGCGGCCAGTTTGTCGGCGGGCAGGCCGGGCGGCGCCACGAACGGGCGCCCGATGCCCTGCCCCGCATACAGGAAGCGGATCGCCGCCTTCTGCTCGTCGGTCTTGGCAAGCTCGGTCACGAACGGCGCGTTGACGTGTTCATTCACCTCGGCGCCGCCTTGAAACAGAATGCGCACCTTGCCCGAAGTGATCCAGTCCGGCCGCTTGCCGATGACGGAATCGAGCGACTCGCAAATGCCGTCCACTTCGCCGCGCTCCATGGCCAGGAACACGTCAGCCGACGAGCGGAAGCCTGACACGAGCTTGAACTTCGTGCCGATCAGCTCGTTCAGAGCCGCCGGATAGGTGTGCGTGCCCGAGCCCGGGCCGACGTCTCCCACGATGAGTTCTTTCTTCGTCAGATCATCCACGCTCTGCACCGCCGCATTGTTGTTGGCGATGCAGACATTTGTATCCGTTGCGGGCGTGCCGAGCCAGTTCATCTTCAGCGCATCGAAACGGGCGCCGGGCGCGCCGATGATCGGGCCGACAGCGACGTCGCGCGAGATGATGGCGATGGTCGAGCCATCCTTGGGCGCGAGATTATAGATCCAGCTCGCAGCGACATAGCCGCCCGCGCCGGGCATATTCTGGATGATGGCCGAGGGATTGCCGGGCAGATATTTGCCCATGTGGCGGCCAACGAGGCGGCCCCAATTGTCGTAACCCCCGCCGGGGCCGAAGGCGACGACGACCGTCAGGTTCTTGGAAACGGCGGCCGATTGCGCCCGCGCGGGCGAGACCGCCGGCGCCAGCGCCGCGACGCCCATCAGAATTCCAAGCACTGCCTTGGTGAAACGCATCTTCCCTCACTCGGTGAACTGGAGCTTGTCATTTTGTCCCCCAGAGCGCTTGAGCCCTTGTTCTTCGTCTTTTGGCTAAGCGCCTGACCGAATATCCCCTCCGCAAGCGGCGCGCAATCTTGTCTTTTGAGATTTGGCTAAAAATCAGGGCGCGGGCTGGCGCCAGGCGAGTTCGCCCGCGGCGATGCGTTCGGCGACCAGCGGCAGGATCGCGGCTTCCAGCGCCCGACGGCGGCGCGCATCGAGCCCGCGCCGCGTCACCAACACCAGCGTGCGCGAAATTTCAGGAGCCACGACGCGGCGCGCCGCGAGCTGGCCGGAGCGGATTTCCTCGTAGAACAGGCCCAGCGGCACGATGGAGCAGCGCCCGTGCCGCACCAGCAGCTCGCGCTTCACCGTGACGGCCTCCGCCTCCACCAGATCGAGCGGCAGGCCAGCGGCGCGGGCCGCCGCCTCTATGAGCCGGCGCCCGGCCTGAAAGCGCCCGTCGAGCACCAGCGGCAGGCGGGCGACATCGGCAAAGCTGATGTCGCCGCCCTGCCCCACCACTGCGGGCGGACCGACGAGGAACAGGTCTTCGGTATAGAGAGGCGTGGCGCCGCGCTGCTCGACGCTCTCGGGGTCGTAGCAGAGCGCCGCATCGAGCGCGCCTTCCACCACGAGCCGGGCGAGCTCATCCGACAGGCCCTCGCGCAGGGTGAGGCGCAGATCCGCGCCCATGGCCGACACGGCGACCAGGCCCGGCGCCAGCGCGCGGCCCGGCGTCGGCGTAACGCCGAGCGAAACAGAGCCTGCGGGCGCAGCTTTCAGATCGCCGAGCGCCGTTTCCGCCGCCTCGACCTCGGCCAGAATCTTGCGGCCGTGCGCGGCGAGCATGGCGCCGGCGGGGGTGGCGGCAACGCCGCGTGAATGGCGCTCCAGCAGCGCCACGCCATAACGGGCTTCCAGTTGTTTCACCTGGTAACCCAGCGCAGGCTGGGAGACATGGAGCCGCCGCGCGGCGGCGGTGAACGAGCCGGCGTCCATGACGGCCAGAAAGTAGCGAAGCTGGCGAAAATCCATGGCCGCTATAAAAACCATTTATAGCTGACCATCAACCTCTGTATTGGCCAAAGCCGCGCGATGCTGGTTCTGTGCGGCCACAAACGGCCAAGAATTCGAGGGAGCCCTCCATGCGTTACATCGATGCGTTCAACCATTTTTTCCCCAAGGCGCTGTGGGACAAGATGATGGAGTCGGAAGGCGCCGCCAAGGATATCGGCAAGCGCATGCGCGGCATCCCTTGCATCTACGATCTCGACGAGCGCCTGAAGTGCGTCGACATGTTCCGCAAGGACAATGATTACTCGCAGGTCATCTCGCTCGGCATGCCGCCGCTCGAATCGCTCGGCACCCCCGAGCAGGTCGAAGAATTCGCGCGCCTCGGCAATGACGGCATGGCCGAACTCGTTCAGAAATACCCCGACCATTTCTGCGGCTTCCTGGCCTCGCTGCCGATGAATTCGGAAAACGCGACCAAGGAAGCGGAGCGCGCCTTCGCGATGGGCGCCAACGCCCTGCAGATCCACACCAACATCAACGGCGACCCGCTCGACCATCCGAAATATTTCGGCGTGTTCGAACTCGCCGCCAAGTCCGGCAAGCCGGTGTTCCTGCATCCCTCGCGCGGCGCCGCCGACTTGTCGGATTACAAGAACGAGTCGAAGTCCAAGTACGAAATCTGGTGGACCTTCGGCTGGCCTTACGAGACCTCCGCCGCCATGGCGCGCCTCGTCTTCTCCGGCATGATGGACAAGCTGCCCGAGCTGAAGGTGCTGGCCCACCATCTGGGCGCGATGGTTCCGTATTTCGAAGGCCGCGTCGGCCCGGGCTGGGATCAGCTCGGCAAGCGCACGTCGGACGAGGATTACTCGGTCGTGCTCGCTGGCCTCAAGAAGCGTCCGTTTGATTACTTCAAGGACTTCTACGCCGACACCGCGGTGTTCGGCTCGAAGCCCGCGACCGAGTGCGGCCTCGCCTTCTACGGCGAAGACAAGGTGCTCTTCGCCTCCGATTCCCCGTTCGACCCTGAGAAGGGCCCGGGCTACATCCGCGACACGATGAAGGTTTTGTCGGAAGTCGAGATGTCGAACGAAATGCGCGAGAAGATCTACTTCAAGAACGCGCAGAAACTGCTCGGCGTTAAGTAAGCGCTGCCAGCAGGTGACTTATTGAACCCGCTCGGGAAACCGGGCGGGTTTTTTTGTGTGTGCGTGCGCAAGGGAGCCTCGTCATTGCAAGGAGCGAAGCGACGCGGCAATCCATCTGACGGCAGCCATCTGATGGATTGCTTCGCTTCGCTCGCAATGACGAGGCTGGCCGAACAAAAAAGGCGCCCCGCTGGGCGCCTTTTTCAACTCACATCAAACCAGCTCATCTTTTCGCCGGCCCTAGCTCCTTCACCGCCGCTTCAGCAAACGACGTATCGACGACCTGATCGACCGTCACCTTGCCGGTCACGTCACCGGTCTCCTTGAAGAACGCCAGATCCTTCTTCAGGGAGTCCATGTTGAGCTTGCCGTCCGGGTCCGTGCCGTGGACGATCATCGTGCGCAGCGTGTTCTCGTCCTTGATGACCGAATATTTTGCGAGGATCTTCACCATCTCGTCTGCGCCCGGACCGGTGAGACGACCGTTCACCACCGCGCCGTTGAAATCGCGGACCGCGCGGATGTAGGCCTTCATGAAGCGCTTGGCGACTTCGGGGCGCTTCTCGGCGAAATCGCCCGACATCAGGATCGTCGCGGTCTGGGCGTTCGGATAGAATTCGTCATTGCCCTTGAAGCGCACGCCGGCGCCGAGTTCGACGATCTTCGACACTGTCGGTTCAGTTGAAATGCTGCCCGCAATCGCGCCGTTCTGGAGCGCGACGACGTGCTGCGGGAAACCGAGGTAGACCTTCTCGACATCATTGTAGGTAAGGCCGACGCTCTTCATCGCTTCGTTCAGCACGGAAGCGTCCGAGCCGCCCGCGCCCGTGATGGCGACCTTCATGCCTTTCAGGTCGGCGAAGCTCTTCACCTTGCCAGAGTCGATCAGATCCTTGCGCACCATGAAGGCCTGGAAACCGGCGCCTTTCACATTATGCGCCTTGTCGGCGACGATCTTGATGCGAATGCCGCGATCGACCGCATTGTAGAGCCCGGCCGACGCCGCGCCGCCGCCTGCATCGAGCTGGCCCGCGCCCAATGGCGCCACCATTTTCGCGCCCGTGTCGAAGGACACGAATTCAGCCTCGATGCCTTCGGCTTTATAATAGCCCTTGGCCTCGGCGACGAAGAGCGCCGCATCGCTCGACGCGTTGACGACCGCGATGGTGACCTTGTCGGCCGCGTTGGCCGGCTGCGTCAGCGCGGCGAGGGCCAGCAGGCCGAGCGCCTTTGAAATGTTGGACATGTTTGTTTCCTCACTCGTTCGTCATTGCGAGGAGCGAAGCGACGAAGCAATCCATCTAGCAGCTGCCATGGATTGCTTCGCTTCGCTCGCAATGACGATGCTTCTGTCTCAGCCGATCGGATCGGTGCGCGAGAAGCCCGGGCCCATTTCCCACGTCTTGGCGCGATACGGGCGATCGACTTCGCGGCACCAGTTTTCCCAGCCGCGTTCCCATGTGAAGCCGGCGCGGCCACGCGTGTTGGCGGCCACTTCTTCCTCGTGCATGTACTGCACTTCGCCCAACTGCAGCGCCTTGATCAGCATCTCGGCGTTGATTTCCATGTAGATCGCGGTGAACACCGCCTCGCGGATCGAGCGTCCGCAAACGACGCTGCCGTGGCCGCGCATCAACGAAACCGTGCGCTTGCCAAGGGTCTTTGCAAGATCACGGCCCATGTCGATGTTGGTGACAAGCAGGTTCGTGTTGTTGCCGAAGTTCGTGGCGATATCCCAGTTGGGAATGTCGGTGCCGATCGGCGCGCACATGTGCATGATCGGGCGCATCTTGCGGCCCGTGACGGTGAACGGCACGACGTTGGGGCTGTGGTTGTGCACCACGGACATGACGTCCGGGCGCGCTTCCATGATCGCGCCGTGGATGAAGCGCTCGGAATAAGGCTTGCCGACTTCCTTGCCGACGATCTGGCCGTCGAGCGTGAATTCCATGATGTCGTCATCGACGATGCAAGCGGGCGCGCGCGCGCGAGACATCAGGAAGTGGTTGGGATTCTCGGGGTGACGCACGGAGATATGGCCGAAGGAATCCACCACATGGTGATGGGCGAGAATCCGGTTCGCCGTGGCGAGCTCTTCCTTCAATTGACCCAGATCGGTCATGCGTGTCCTCCTCTTGTGCGTCAGCATTGCGAAGGCGGCCCCGGTTTTTTGAGGGCGCCGCTCCAATCTCCATACATCCTTGCAGCGCAGACGGCTAGGCTAAGTCTAGACGCCGGCCAGCTTGGTTTGCGATGGCGCCGCCCGTGCCGGCGCCTCGACCGGGGGAACCTCGGTGCGGGCGATCGTGCGGGTGACGATCTGGGCGCCTTTCATCACGCGTTCGGCGATCTCGGCCGCGCGTTTGTCGCTGAGATGATCGGCGCCAATGGTGATGCTGAGCGAGCCCAGCACATTGTTGCGGCGGTCGAAGATCGGCGCCGCAATGCCGGTCACGCCGCGCGTCACCTGGCTCTCGGTCTTGTCCCAGCCCTCCTGCCGGATGGCGCGTAATTTCGCGCGCATCGCGTTCAGGGTGTCGCCGAGCCCGGCGTCATGCACGGCGGCGGGATCGGCGTCATAGAGTTTGCGGATCATCGCGGAGGGCAGATAGGCGAGAATGATGCGCGACGCCGCGCCCTGCAGCAGCGGGCGGGCGCGGCCACGCTCGTAATTGGAATGGAAGGACGCCGTGCCCTGCTCTTGATGGACGCAAAGGACGCGATCCTTGTAGCGCCTGCAGAGAAGCGCGATGCCCGAAACGTCCTGCAGCAATTCGGCCATCACGGGCCGGCTGGCGGAGATAAGCGGATCGCGCTCGCGCATGCTGTAATCGAGTTCGGCGATGCGCGGTCCCAGCGTGTAGCCGACATCGGGCAGCGAGGTCAGCAGGCCGGTGTCGGTCAGGACCTTCAGATAGCGATAGAGGGTCGAGCGCGTATAGCCGAGACGCGCCTGCATCTCCTCGAGTGTCCATTCCAGCCGCTCGCCCTCGAAGAGGTCGAGGATGACGATCATCCGCTCGAGAGAATTCAAAGCCTGTCCAACCCCGTTGTTCTTGGTCTTGGTTCTTGTGCGCTGCCCGCATCAAAGCCCAGCAGAAGCCGCAGGCCAAGACCTTCATTGGACGAAAACGCCCCTCATTGGGCTTAAGCGCTGAAATTATACTCTGGAAGCGGCCGCGCGTCCCGCCACAAAACCCGTGGCCATCGAGGCCTGCAGGAGATAGCCGCCTGTCGGCGCCTCCCAGTCGAGCATTTCCCCGCAGGCGAAGACGCCCGGCATTTTCTTCAGCATCAGGCCCTCGTCGAGCTCGTCCAGCGCGACCCCGCCCGCCGATGAGATCGCCCGCTCGATGGGCCGCGTAGCCGACAAGCGCAAAGGCACAGCCTTGACGAGCGCGGCCAGCGCCTCCGGCTCGGCGGGAAGCTCCGGCGAAACCTCCCGCAGCAACGCGATGGCGACTGACGCGAGGCCCGCCGACTTGCGCAGGAAGCTCGACATCGATTGCTTGTCGCGCGATCGCGCCAGTTTCTGCGCGAGCGCATCCACGTCCACATCGGGCCGCAGATCGAGATGCAGCGTGGCTGCGCCGTCCGCCTCGATGGCGTCGCGCAGCTTGGCTGAAAGCGCGTAGACGCCGCCGCCCTCCAACCCGTGGCGCGTGACCATGGCCTCGCCGCGCACGCTTTCCCCTTCAAAGGAAAGCCGCAAGGGCTTCAAGGGCGAGCCCGCAAAACGCTCGCTGAAATGCGTGCTCCAATAAACATCGAAACCGCAATTGGCGGGCTTGAACGGATGCACGTCGACGCCCTGCTGTCGCAGCATGTCCGCCCAGCCGCCGTTCGATCCCAGCCGCGGCCAGGATGCGCCGCCCATCGCCAGCACGCAGACGTCCGCGCGCTCAGGCGTGCGCACGCCGTGCTCGTCCACGATGATCGCGCCGTCGCCATCAAAACCCTGCAGCGCGCAGCGGGTCTTCAGCCGCACGCCTTGCGCCTCCAGCCGCCGCAGCCAAGCGCGCAGCAGCGGCGAGGCCTTGAAGCTTTTCGGAAATACGCGTCCGCTCGACCCCGCAAACGTCGGCTCGCCAAGCTCCGCGCTCCATTCGCGCAGCCGCTCGGGCGGAAACGCCTCGATGATTGGCGCCAGCCGCGCGGCGGCGGCCCCGTAGCGCGGCAGGAAATGATCGAGCGGCTCGCTATGGGTGAGGTTCAGCCCACCGCGCCCGGCCATCAAAAACTTGCGCGCGGGCGAGGGCATGCGGTCATAGACCGTCACCGAGAGGCCAGCCTTCGCCATTTCCTCGGCGGCCATCAGCCCGGCCGGGCCGGCGCCGATCACGGCGGCTGTTCTTTTTTGCACCGGGAAACCTCAATTCGGGCTTTTCGCAGCCGATGCACAATGCAAAGCTGAAGCAGTTGTTTTTATTCTTTGGGAATTTTCAGGAGACAGCGAATGGTTTCTTCGCTCCCGCCGAAGATCGTTTTCCTCGACACGGAAACCACCGGGCTCACCTCGGAAGACAGGATCGTCAGCTTCGCGGGCATCCTGCTCGACACCGCTGACGTGCCGAAGGGCGGGGCCCAAATCGAACTGGTTCACCTGATCTTCAATCCTGGACGGCGATCCCACCCGATGGCGAAGAAAGCGCACGGCCATTTGGACAGGACATTGGAGAGGCAAGACCCCTTAAGCGCTTTCGCCGCGCGTATCCATGGCTTCATACATGAAGCGGATCTGGTGGTCGCCCACAATGCGGAGTTCGACCTGAAATTTCTGAACCGGGAACTGGCGGGCGCAGGCCTGTCCAAGATCAGCAGGCCCAGTTTCTGCACATTGCAAGCCTGGCGAAAGACAGGAAACGGCCCGGCGACGCTCGATGCCGTTGCGCAGCACATCGGTCTAGCCCGCGAAACCAAGGAACATTCGCCGCTGGAGGATTCATGGCTGGCGATGATGGTGTATCTGGCGTTGCACCAGACGCCCCTGAAAATCGACTTCGCGTCTCTTAAATGCCGGCCCACCAACTGGGTGGAACAAGCGCCAAAGCTTAAGGGATCGCTGCAATCACGTCGCGAGTCCCCCTCCCGGAGGATACCCGCTCCCTCGCGGGTTTGATTTTAATGCAACGCGCCGAGGCGCGTGCTATGGGCTTGCCCCATGAACCAGCACGCCAAACGCCGCTATCAGGCCGGAGTCACCGCGGAAGCCGAACGGGCCGAGCGGTTGCGCCCGAAGGAGCCGAAGCTCCCGACCGCCCCGCTCGCCACGCCCGAGACGGGCGCGAGCGTCTATGAGGTCACGCCCGAAGAGGCCGGACAGCGGCTCGACAAGGTGCTGGCGTCGCGCGCCGAAGCCGCCGCGATCGCGCTGTCGCGCACCCGCCTGCGCGCGCTGATCGAGGAAGGCCGCGTGCTGGTCGATGGCAAGCCCGCGACCGACGCCGGCGCCAAGGCGAAGGCCGGGCAAACCATCACGGTCGATATTCCCGCGCCCCTTCCGGCCGAGCCGATGGGCGAGAACATCCCGCTAGACGTGGTGTTCGAGGACGAGCATCTGATCGTCATCGAGAAGCCCGCAGGCCTCGTCGTCCACCCGGCCAACGGCCACGAGAGCGGCACGCTGGTGAATGCGCTCATCGCCCATTGCGGAGACAGCCTTTCGGGCATTGGCGGCGTGCGCCGCCCCGGCATCGTCCACCGCATCGACAAGGATACGTCGGGCCTGCTGGTCGTCGCCAAGACCGACGCCGCCCATCAGGGCCTCTCGGCGCTGTTCGCCGACCACGGCCGCACGCTGTCACTCTCGCGCGAATATCTGGCCTTCGTCTGGGGCCGCATGGAGCGCCGCGCCGGCATGGTGGATGCGCCGCTCGCCCGCCATCCGCACAATCGTGAAAAGATGGCCGTGGTGCGCAACGCGCAATCGCGCGAGGCGATCACGCATTGGCAATCGGAGGAATATTTCACCTCCGGCTCCAGCACGGCGACGCTGGTCGCCTGCCAGCTGGAGACGGGCCGCACCCACCAGATCCGCGTCCACATGGCCCATATCGGCCATCCGCTGCTGGCTGACGCCGTCTATGGCGCAGGCTTCAAGACCAAGGCCGGGAATCTGGGTCCGCAGGCCAAGGACGCACTGGCCGCGCTGCGCTCGCGACAGGCCCTGCATGCGGCGCGACTTGGCTTCGAGCACCCGATCACGGGCGAAGAGCTGATGTTCGAAAGTCCGCTGCCGCCCGACCTCGCGGCGCTGGCCGAGGCGCTCAGAGCCGATGGAGCCCTCTGACGTCTTCGTGAAGAAAATTTAATTTAAGCCTCCCCGGAGCGTCCTGGAGGGCTTGCGGCGACCCACATCCGCCACCTATCTCCCTGTAGGCGATAGGCTTTTTCGTGAGCCCCGGCCTTGAACCCGCGTCCGCAGGGATTATTTGACCTACCCCTGCCCGATGGCGTGCGCCCCCTTTTAGCCATCGTTGAGCAAAACTATATTCGTGTCTGAGCCGAGCGCGACCTTGTGGTTGGCCGGACGCCGGGCTGCCCACATGGGAGTCCGCACAGGAGGATTTGATGGCTGCTGCCCTTCCGATGATTTCTGCTGAAAGTGGGCTCTCCCGCTATCTTGCCGAGATCCGGCGGTTTCCGATGCTGGAGCCGCAAGAGGAATATATGCTTGCCAAGAGCTGGCGCGAGCACGGCGACAGAGACGCCGCGCATCGTCTGGTCACGTCACATCTGCGCCTCGTCGCCAAGATCGCGATGGGCTACCGCGGCTACGGCCTGCCGGTCAGCGAGCTGATCAGCGAAGGCAACATCGGCCTGATGCAGGGGGTGAAGAAGTTCGAGCCCGAACGCGGCTTCCGCCTCGCTACCTACGC
>JANXTB010000120.1 GCA_025356415.1 Hyphomicrobiales bacterium | reverse complement strand
AAGCCGCCGGCGCGGACGCTGGCGATATTTCCATCTGGCGCAGCGACGATGATGCGCCGCGCGCCGGAAAATTGCACCGCCTGCGAACGTCCGCCATCCATGCCCATCTTGCCGCACAAAAACAGCATCACGTCCTTGGCGACGACAGCAGGACCGAAGCTGTTGTCGAACGTCAGCTCGATCGTCTCGGGCACGCGCACCCAGATCTCGCCGGTCGCGAGCACGCCCGCCATTTCCGTCGCGCCGATGCCGAACATGAAGGCGCCGAACGCGCCGCCCGTCGGCGAGTGGCTGTCACCCCCGACCACGAATAGGCCCGGGCGCAAATGCCCGCGCTCGGGCAGCACAACGTGACAGATGCCCTCGGCTTCATAGAAATTCGAAATCTTCTGGTCGATCGCGAAGGCGCGCGTGATCTCGGCGATGCGCTTCGTCTCGTCGTCGGTCGCGGGCACATAATGGTCGCTGATGAGCGCGACGCGCGCCGGATCCCAGACACCGACGCCCCAGCGCTTGAGGATCGGCGCCACCCGCCGCGGCCCACCGGAATCATGGATCATCGCCAGATCGACCGCGCAGGTGAGAATGTCGCCCGGCGACACGCGCGTCTGGCCGCTGGCCCGGGCGAGCAGTTTTTCGGCCAGCGTCATCGCCATTGAGGGTCTCCGCCCGCTCTTGCCATTTGTTCGAATTATAATACAAGACCGTCTCGGCATGTCGATCGAAATGCGTCACGGTTTTTTCAGATGAGCCTATTTCGAGAGGGCTGAATGGAACAGGCTGCACGGACCGACGGTAAGAATCTCGGCGCCCGGCTGATGCGTGGCGAGGGCGTGATCGCGCCCGGCGTGTTCGATCCGTTGACCTCCCACATCGCCGCCGTGGCGGGCTTCGACACGCTCTATTTGTCGGGCGCCGCGCTCGCCTACACGCGCCTCGGCAGCGCTGATGTCGGCCTCGTCTCCGTCTCCGAACTGATCGACACGACAGCGCTGATCCGCGACCGCGTGGATTGCGCACTTGTGGTGGATGGCGACACGGGCTTCGGCAATGCGCTCAACGTGCAGCGCACGGTCCGCGGACTCGAGCGCGCCGGCGCGACAGCGATCCAGCTCGAGGATCAGACCTTTCCGAAACGCTGCGGACATCTCGCGGGCAAGAGTCTCGTCTCGTCATCCGAGATGGTCGGCAAGTTGAAAGCCGCGGTCGATGCGCGCCATGACCAGGCGACGCTGATCATCGGCCGCACGGACGCGATCGCCGTCGAGGGATTCGAGAAAGCGATCGAGCGCGCGCGGCTTTATGCGGAAGCTGGCGCGGATGTGCTCTTCGTCGAAGCGCCGCAATCGCTCGACGAACTCACAGCCATGGTGCGCGAACTGCGCGACGTCGCGCCGCTGATGGGCAATATGGTGGAAGGCGGGCGCACGCCCCTGCATTCCGCGAGCGAAATGCACGCGCTCGGCTTCGGCCTCGTCATCTTCCCGGGCGGCATCGTGAGAGCGCTCGCGCGCACCGCGGTGGATTATTACGCAAGCCTGAAGGCGCACGGCGAAAACGGACCCTTCCGCGAGCGCATGTTCGATTTCAATGAGTTGAATGGCGTGCTTGGAACGGACGCGCTAATGCGGAAGGCCGCTACGTACGAGTGACCTTTCGTTTACGCGCCTCAACGCCGACAACCAAGCTTCACCGTCGTAACCCGCCGGGTCGGCTGAGCCGGGCAGATTCCGCCGCCCGGCTCGGCCTGTTCTTTAGCGGCGCAGCGGCGCGCGCCGGTAGATGATCATCGGCTGGCTTTGGCTTGAGCCGAGGTAATCGCTCCAGGTTCCAGGACTGGTTTCGCCCACGCAGCGCGGGTCCATGCCGGACCCCGGCCCCGCGCAAATCACTTCATTGTTGATCCCGGTGTATTGCTGGGCGAAAGCGACACCAGGCGCAAACGCGACTGCTGCAGCGCTGAATGCGATTGCAAAAGCAGGCTTCATGTCATTCCTCCCGCAGTTTGAAATCAGCCCCAATTTGATAGACTGCGCCGGCACATTTTGATCCGCATTGATTAAACGCAATATGCTCCACGATAGCCAAAATCAGCGGACGATGATGCGCGTTGCGCGCACGCCTTCCCGCCTGACAAGGTGGAACAGAAGCCTCGCATTGCCCGGCGCAAGGCGCACACAGCCGTGCGAGACGGGCCGCCCCAGAGCGCGGGTTTCGAGCGTCCCGTGGATGGCATAGCCGCCGCGGAAGAAAATCGAATGCGGCATCGGCGCCCATTCGTATTTGCTGGAGCGCCACATTCGCTCCAGACGAATGGGCCGGTAGGCGCCGGCTGGCGTCACAAAGCCCGGACGCGCTGTGGACACCGGCCATCTTGCGATCAAGTCGCCGTCAACCGAGACATCCATAGTCTGCGACGGGCGATGGATCACAACGAGTACGCCCGCCTGTACCGGACTCCATGCGGCCATGCAAACAAGGAGACCAAAGGCGAGACGGGCGGCACGAAAGTGCGTTCCGACAGCGGCAAGATGTTGATGCACGGCCCGTCTCCCTGCAATACAGCGCCTATCGGACCTCGGCAGCGTGCTTCAAGAAGAACTCGATAACATTGATGAATCTCAACCCAGCTCCGGTGGCCGGCTTTCAGTTTCATGTCGTCCGACTGACATTCCCGGCATGGGAGCGCGGACGTGCTGCGACTGCTGCAACCTGGCGCCAAGGGCTCTTATCCAATTC
>JANXTB010000131.1 GCA_025356415.1 Hyphomicrobiales bacterium | reverse complement strand
GCTAAATCCATGGTGATGGATCGCACCACAATGGGTCGCGCCATCGGTCCGCTCGAGCGTGATGGATTGCTCAAGGTCGAGGCCGGCGAGGATGCGCGCACACGCAACCTTGTCCTCACTGAAGCCGGCAAGACGCGGTTGAAAAAAGCCGAGCGCAAGTGGGCCGAGGCGCAGACGAAGTTTGAAAGCAGCTTCGGCGCTGCGCAGGCTGCGGAACTGCGCGACACTCTCAATCGCCTCGTGACAACGACTTCGTGAGATCAGCGCGCGCGATCATCCGCGATGAGGGTTTCCGGCCGGCGCTGGCTCGCAGCGATCACCGCCTCCGCGGCGGCGACGAATTGCGCGCAAGGTCCGTCGGGCCCAACGCTCTGGCGGTTCACGCGCGCGCCCTCGAGAAGAAGCGACAGCGTGTCTGAAACGAGGTCGGGGTTCTGCAGTCCGGCGCGCCGGCAGAGATCGGCCAGCCTGTTGCGTTGCTCGACCTTGAATTCCTGGATGACGCGCTTCGCAGGATGATCGCCATCGGGCAGTTCGACCGCCGCGTTGGCGAGGTCGCAGCCCCGCCCTTCCGAGAGCACGCGCTCCGCGCCGATCCGCACCCATCCCTTGACCTGCGCGAGCGCATCGCCGGGATTCTGCGCCTCGAGATCGCACCAGATGTCGCACGCGCGGTTGGCGGCCTCGCGCAGACATTCGGCGATCAGCTCGTCCTTCGAGCCGAAGTGCCGGTACAGAGTCATCTTGTTGGTTTCGGCAGCCTCGGCGATCGCCTCGACGCCAATTCCCTTGATGCCGTACTTGCGGAAAAGATTGCGAGCGGTGTCGAGAATACGCTGGCGGGGTCGAACCCGATCCGAGCAGATGCCGCGCATGGGACTTCCTCAAAAAAAACGCGAGACGGGCTTGACGAGGATGTTACCGATCGGTAACTTCCATCCTGTTACTGACCGGTAACACACACGCGAACCTCCGGTCAACACTCCCATCTTCGCAAGGTTTCCGCACCCGTAAGCCCTCAAGGGCGCGGCGACGGCCCTCTCGTTGGAAAGGCCAGCATCATGAGCGATTTAAGCCACATCAAGGCAATTCTGGCGGATGACGTCACGGGCGCGGTCCTGCGCGCCGACGGCATCGATCCGCGCGATTTCCTGCGCACGCTCGAAGCTGCCGCTGCGCGAGTGCGCGCCACACGGGCCGCGCGCGAGACGCGGGTCGACGTGGCCAGCTCGTGCTGGAAATCCCTGACCCTGGCGGCCATGCCGCGCTGTGGAGCTTAAGACATGGTCGGCTATTTCATCCGCCGTCCGGTCTTCGCGACCGCGATCGCCATCATCATGGTTCTCGCGGGCGCGGTGAGCTACTTCACGCTGCCGGTCGCGCAATTTCCGAACATCACGCCGCCGCAGGTCGTGGTAAGCGCGAAATACCCCGGCGCCAGCGCGCAAGTCGTGGCCGACACAGTCACGACTCCGCTCGAGCAGCAGATCAACGGCGTCGAGGGCATGACCTACATGTCCTCGTCGAGCTCCAATGACGGCAGCGCGACCATCACCATCACGTTCGACGTCGGCTATTCGCTGAACACCGCCGCGGTCGATGTGCAGAACCGCGTCTCGCAAGCGGCGTCCGCGCTTCCGGCCATCGTCAATCAGGGCGGCGTGACGATCCGCAAGCAGAATCCGAATTTCGTTCTCATCGTCAATCTCACGTCGCCCGACCGTTCTGTCGATCCGGTGACGTTGAGCAATTACGCGTATCTGCAAATTGTCGATCCGCTGAAGCGCCTGCCTGGCGTCGGCGACGTGCAGATTTTTGGCGAACGCCGCTATTCAATGCGCGTCTGGCTCGATCCCGACAAACTCGCCAACCTCGGCATCACCGCGGTCGATGTGCAAAACGCCATCGCCGAACAGAACGTGCAGGTCGCCGCGGGCAAGATTGGCCAGTCGCCGGCGCCGCCGAACACGCCTTTCGAAATGCAGGTGAACGCCACCGGTCGACTTTCCACGCCCGAAGAATTCGGCGACATCGTCGTGCGCGCGGATGCGGGCAGCGGCGCCGTCGTGCGCTTGCAAGATGTCGCGAGAATCGAACTTGGCGCGCTGCAATATTCGACGTCGGCCTATTTCGCCGATGACCCGACCGTCGTACTCGCCATCTATCAGATGCCGGGCTCGAACGCGCTCGCGCTCCAGCAATCCGTCAAGGACACGATGGAGCGTTTGTCCGCGCGCTTTCCGCAGGGCGTCGCCTACGGGATGCATTACGACACGACGCGCTTCGTGTCGGCCTCGATGCATGACGTGCTGGTCACGCTTGCCGAAGGGCTCTTGCTGGTCGTCGCCGTCGTCTACATCTTCCTGCAGAGCTGGCGCACGACGATCATCCCGACCATCGCCATTCCCGTGTCGCTGATCGCCACGCTGGCCATCATGAAGGCGTTCGGCTTCTCGCTGAACATGCTCAGCCTGCTCGGCATGGTGCTCGCCATCGGCCTTGTGGTCGATGACGCCATTGTCGTTGTCGAAAACGTGGAGCGACAACTTGAGAACGGCAAGAAGCCGCTCGATGCGACCATCGCGGCGATGAAGGAAGTGACAGGTCCGATCATCGCCACCACGGCGGTGCTGATGGCGGTGTTCATCCCGGTCGCTTTCATCCCCGGGGTCGCAGGCCGCCTCTACAACCAGTTCGCCCTGACGGTCGCGATATCCGTCGCCATATCGGCATTCAATTCGCTGACGCTTAGTCCGGCGTTGAGCGCGGTCTTCCTGTCACATCGCGGCGCGCCGAGCTTTGCGCCGTTCCGGTGGTTCAATCGCGGCTTCGACTGGATGTCGCACGCCTATGCACGCTTGGTGCGCGGACTTATCCGCTTCAGATGGGCAATGCTCGTCCTCTTCGTCGCCGGCATTGCAGGGACATTCATCGTCGGCAAGCGCATTCCCTCGACCTTTCTTCCCGTCGAAGACCAGGGCTATTTCTTCGTCGTGATCCAATTGCCGGACGGCTCGTCGCTCCAGCGGACCGACGAAGTCGCCAAGACCGTGCGCGCCGTTCTTCAGAAAGAAGCCGGCGTCGACATTGTCGGGTCGATCAGCGGCCTCAACTTCCTGACCGGCGCCGCGCAATCGAACTCGGCGGTCGAATTCGCGATCCTGAAACCGTGGGATGAACGAGGCCAGCTCACGGCCTCGAAAATCGTCGCGTCGGTGCGGCCCAAGCTCCTTCAGATTCCCGAGGCCGTCGCGCTGAGTTTCGATCCGCCGACGATTCCCGGACTTGGCGCCACCGGCGGTTTTGAATTCCAGATCGAGGATCTCACGGGCCGCGGCAGCATCGCGCTGAACGAAGTTGTTCAGGGCCTCATCGCAGAAGCGCGCAAGCAGCCCGAGCTGAATGCGCAGCAGATGTTCAGCACCTTCAGCACATCGACTCCGCAATTCAGCTATGATCTCGATCGCAACAAGGCGAAAATGCTCGGTCTCAACCTGCCCGAGATTTTCAACACGCTGCAGATCTATCTCGGCTCGCTCTACGTGAACGACTTCAACCTGTTTGGACGAACCTTCCGCGTCACCTTGCAGGCGGACGGCGAGTCTCGCGCAGGCGCCGGCGATCTCTCGAAGCTCTACGTCCGCAATTCGACAGGCGCCATGGTGCCGCTCGACGGGCTCGGCACTTTGCGCCCGATCGTCGGTCCCGAGACCGTTCCGCATTACAACAATTATGCATCGGCTCTGATCAACGGCGGACCCGCGCCGGGCTTCAGTTCCGGTCAGGCGGTCGCGGCGATGGAGCGGGTGGCGCAGCAAAGCCTGCCGAAGGATTTCTCCTTCGAGTGGACCGGCATCACCTTCCAGGAACTGAA